>JAEZCJ010000047.1 GCA_023433615.1 Bacillota bacterium
ATTCACACGAATCCCGGCCACGCCTGGTCCGTTCCGGTCATGGCGGAGTCCGTCCATCTGAGCCCAAGTTATTTGCAGTCCTTGTACAAGTCTGCCTTCGGCATCTCATGCATGGACGATGTCATTCAGAGCCGAATCCGGCTTGCCAAGGAACAGCTTATATACGGCTCGCAGCGGATCGCCGACATAGCTGCATTATGCGGCTACCGGAATATCGAACACTTCTCGAGACAATTCCGCCTTCATGTCGGATGTACGCCCCGCGCTTTCCGCAGTTCAGGAGGCGCGTAGATAACATCCGATTATTTGCACTTATCGATACAGGAAATCAAGCGTTCCTCTATATCAGCCGCCAAAGCCGCCATGGCATTCGAATCGCCTGCCCTCCCGATAAGAACGGTTGGTCTAGGCATCCCGATTGCAGTTCTTCCCTCATGCTCATAGACCGCGATCTTACAAGGCAGGAAGTATCCGTATAGACGGTCTTCGCTCAATACACGGTGCGCTTCTATGGGATTGCATACTTCTAGAATCATGTATTTGCCGGTATGGTCCAGACCCTTCTCCTTCAATTTATCCTGTAAATCGAATCGCCACAGAACCCCAAATTGTTCTTCCTTGAGGTTGTGTTCCAGTCCGGCGATGGCTTCATCGACCGATTGCGCCGTCTCGATGGTGTAGTGGAACATGGCCAACCCTCCCCAATATCGGTGTGAATGAACAGCCGTAGTCTGCCCTGTCGCGATTGCAGCCATTCTACGCGTATCACACGAACCGAGAGAATAGATTGCCGTAATCAGCAGAAAAACCTGCTAAGCCGCATTCGCGTACCCAGCAGGTTCTTTCTTCGCCTTATCGCTTGATTTGTCCGTTCCAAGCCGAGATGCCGACTTGAAGATGCGCAAGATTAGCATATCCTCTGCCGCTCAGCAAGCGTGCCGCTTGTTTGCTGCGCATACCGCTTCTGCAGTACAAGTATACGTTACGATCCTTAGCGATCTCGTCGGTCTTGCTGCCCAACTGCGACAACGGGATATTGACGGCACCGGGGATATGTCCCGACCGGAATTCGGCAGGTTCGCGTACATCGATCAGCATGCCGTTATTCGCGTTACGCCATTCCGCTTGGAAGGCGTCGGCTCGGAGCGTTCGCAATCCCTTCGTTGGCGCCATCCGCATATAGAACAAGAAGACGATTGCGAGCAGGAACACCCCATAAATGATGGTCGTCGTATCCAACGTTGTTCTCTCCCCTCGTTATACCCCTATCTGCTCTTGATAAGCAGGTCTACCGCTTCCTTGACCACTTGTCCCGTCTCTTTGCCTTGCTCCATCTGTTCAACGAGACATTGCTCCAGATTAACCGCAACGATATAAGCGATCGCCTTATCCGCCGCGCTTCGAATGGCTGACAATTGCGCCACGACATCCTTGCAATGCTTGCCTTCTTCCATCATGTTCAGCACGCCGCGAGCTTGTCCCTCGAGCCGCTTCAGCCGGCGTTTAACGTCATCATCGTATTGCATCATCGATCATCCTCTCGTATCTCTATTCCTATAAGGCTATTATGAACAATAATTCCCCGGCTCACAATACGGAATGATCAATCAGCATGATGCGTACGTCATTAGATGAACAGATTGACTTTCGCTTCTGTCGCGTCACCGAGATAAGCGGCTACGCCTGCGTATTCGATACCCTCGATCAGTTCCTCTTGCTGCAAGCCGAGAAGGTCCATCGTCATCGTGCAAGCGACGAGCTTCACGCCTTGCTCCTGTGCCAACTCGATCAGCTGCGGCAGGCTAAGCGCATTATGTTTCTTCATGACATGCTTGATCATCGCCGGGCCGGCGCCCGCGAAATTCATGCGCGAGAGGCCGAGTTTCTTCGAGCCGCGAGGCATCATCCATGCGAATGCCTTCTCGAGCCACCCTTTTTTCACGACTGCCTTCTGATCTCTGCGAAGGGTATTGAGCCCCCAGAAAGTAAAGAATATCGTCACTTCATGGTCGTAAGCCGCTGCGCCGTTCGCAATAATAAACGCGGCGATCGCCTTGTCGAGATCGCCGCTGAAGAGCACGATCGTCGTCTTGTCTTGGGAGTTAGCTTGTGCCATCCTATCCTTCCTTTCTATTCCTTAATTACATATACCCGTAAGGGTAACTATAATCCCAAAAAAAAAATTAGGAGACTTCCGATATCTGTCGATGGTTGCTCGCCTGCCCGCCATGTCCTCGGGATCTGCACACAACGCCGGTCAGCCCTGTAAATCCCTCATTCTGTAAAATCTTCGCCGCACGCCGGATATGAGCTTTGGATGTCGATACGATGACGACCTCTTGATCGCGGCGCAGCTCCTTCTTGCTGACGTATGGCAATCGGCCGATATAGATATTGATGGCATCCGAGTGATGCTCCGATTCGAAGTCGATCGGATCGCGTATGTCGAGGATTTGAACGCCCGTAGACGCCAATCGCTCATTGGGCCCGTCTTCAACCATGATGGAGAACCCCTGAACCGGCCCCCGTCTTCGATACAGCATCAGGACCGCGATGAATCCGGCAGCGAGTGCCAGCGTTACCGCCATGCTGACCGCCTCCTCTCTGCGGTGTAAGGAATCGATATGCCTCTACTATATACCCCGATGGGTATATCATTCAATCGGAAATCGTTGGCAGCAATGATACCGTGCCTGAAGGAGGAAGGAGAATGGGTGGCGATGCCATTCTCCCGGCGGAGCTCAGCCTTTCTTGATCCAGAATTTATACACGCCGTTCTCTTCCTTACTCTCGAGCATCTCGTTCCCCGTCTTCTTCGCCCATGCCGTCAGATCATTGAGCGCACCCTTATCCGTTGCGTGGACTTCGAGAACTTGGCCGGACGTCAGTTCCTCGATCGATTTTCTAGTCTTTACGATCGGCATCGGACATGCCAGCCCGCATGCGTCTAACACTTTATCGCTATTCATGCTCGTATTCCCTCCAGTTCGAGTATTCGCATTAGTTGTCGTGAACCGCGCAGCGGTTCGGACCGATTTCCATTTCGCGCTGCTCATCTTCGTCCGGATTAATCCGGCCCATGTTGGTCTGACGGATCTCCTGGTACGCATTCGGCTGCGGCGGCAATCCTTCTGTTACGGTCTTGCGGAACTCGCTTTCGTCCTTGATATTCAAGCCGGGATTGCGCTCATAGAGATCGCCGAGCCGACCGGATACCAGCCCCCGCTCGCCCAATTCAGTCACCTTGCCGAAGTGAGCCGGCAGCACGACCAGATCCTCGGACAGATTCTTGTATCGGCGATAGAGCGTTTCGCGCAGGTCGCCTACCCAGTCCTCCGCAAGGCCCGCAAGGTCCGGACGCCCGATCGATTCGATGAACAAGATATCGCCGGACAACAAGAACCGGTTATCGACAATGAAGGATGTAGAGCCGATCGTATGGCCTGGCGAGTAGATCGGCTGCACGACGATCCGCTCTTGTCCAACGGTAATGTCCTTGCCTTCTTCCAGCTTCTCGTACGCGAACGTTACTTCGCCGGCATCCTTCGGCGGCAGATGGTAGGAAGCCCCATGCTTCTCGGCGAGCGCGCGTCCGCCGGAAATATGGTCGGCATGCAGGTGGGTGTCGATCGTATGAACCAGCTTAACGCCTTTCGACTGCAGGAACGATTCATACTGATCGATCATCCGCCCCGTATCGATCAAGGCTGCTTCGCCTTCCGACAAGACCGCGTAGGACAAGCAGCCTTTGCCGATGCGTACGAACTGATACAGCTCCCCGCCGGCCGTAAGGTCCGCGACTTTGACCGGTTCCAGATACTCGCTCCACGACTTCATGCCGCCTTCAAGGTAGGACACGTTCGTGCGTCCCGCTTCCGCGATCTGTTCCGCGATGAATTTCGACGATCCTTCCTTCGCGCAGACGACGAGCAGCGGCTTGCCGTCCGGAATTTGATCCAGCGCCGGATCGACGCCGTCAAGCAGATCGAAGTACGGAATGTTGACGATATGCACGCTCTTCCCTTCGATTTTCCAATCCGCAAAGTCCGTTTCGTTACGTACATCCAGTATGAATAATTCGGCGCCGTCGATGACTTGCCGCGCCACTTCCTTAGCCGACATCCGATTGATCGTAGACGTTGTCATTGCAATCTCCCCTTTGTTGTCATTAGAAAGTCAGCGTGACGTTCGCGTCCTGCGCGAAGTCGAGAAACGTAACCGCTCCTCCCACGTCGATCCCGTCGATGAAATCTTCCTTCTTGAGATTCATGACGTCCATTGTCATTTGACATGCGATTATTTTCACGCCCAACTCCTGTGCCATAGCGACAAGGTCCGGTATCGCCGGCACGTTCGCTGCTTTGAAGCCCTGTTCAAAGTGCTCCTTGCCCGCCGGCATCTGCAGCTGGGCATAGGCTTGCTTGTGAATGAGGTTCAAGCCCTCGAAGGTAAAGAAAATCGCCACTTCCGCATCGGTTGCAGCCGCAGCCGTTGCGATGTTGAACACTTTATAAGCATCGAATAACCCGCCGTTGCTTGCAATAATCGCTACTTTACTGGACATGTCAATTCCTCCGTAGAATCAATTTGTTTAGGATCACTAGAAGACTATCTATGCAGCCTAGGTTACACGTCCTTCTCGACTTCGCCTTCCCAGGAGGTCATTCCCGGAATGACGTTCTTCACATGCTTGAAGCCTTTGCCCGCCAGCATGCTGCATGCCATGTCGCTGCGGCTGCCAGTTCGGCACACGACGTGGTATTCTTTCTCGGCATCAAGCTCCTGCAGGCGCGCATCCAGTTCACCCGCAGGAATCGATATGGCACCGGGCAGCCGCCCGAAAGCATATTCCGCAGGCTCACGTACGTCAATAATGTTCAGTTTCTCGCCCGAAGCGAGCTGGGCCTTGATCTCGTCCAGCGAAGCCGTATGCGGGAATTTCGTTTCTTCCTTCACCTCGGCGGGATCTGCTTTGCGGATAAAGTGCCGATAGACCCCGTTCTCTTCTCTCAGCCCGATGTATAGGTGTCCGGTACGTTTGCTCCAGCTCTGGAGGTCGGCGACAGAGCCTTTGTCGGTCGATCGGACCTCCAGTACATCGCCGGTATTCAGTTCTTCGATCGCCTTTTTGGTCTTCACGACCGGCAGCGGGCAAGCAAGCCCTTCACACTCAAGCGTACGATTTGCCTTCAACGTTGCTGTTGTCATATGCGAATTCCCCCTCCATATTTACTCGATATCGCCTTGCCAAGCGCTCATGCCGCCCGGCATATTGATGACGTTGTAGCCCATGGCCGCAAGAAACTCGCAGGCTATGCTGCTTCTTCCGCCGCTGCGGCACACGACGACCGTCTCGCCTTCCTTATCGAGTTCTCCATGCCTTGCCTCTATCTCGCCGAGCGGTATATGCTTCGCGCCCGGAATATGTCCGGAAGCCCATTCGTCCGGCTCGCGCACATCCAGAATGGTGAAGTTGTCACCGCGCTTCATCCGTTCTTTCACTTCAAACGGCAGCTGCAAGCGAACTTGATTGGACTGCATTATGCGTTCCTCCCTTATGTGAGAATATCAAGCCATATCTTAACGACAGTACCTATGATCAGCACGGCAAGAAGCCATTGCAGTACCTTCGTGTTCATTCGTTTGCTGATGGCGGCGCCAATCGGCGAAGCGATCGTGCTCGCCGCGACCATGACGATCGACGGAATCAGAAGCATATGCCCGCCCATTAGCTTGCCTGCCGTTGAACCGATCGATGAGATGAACGTGATGGCAAGCGACGATGCGATGGCGACACGAGTCGGAATCCGCAGGATAACAAGCATGACGGGAACCGTGATGAAAGCCCCTGCTGCGCCTACGATACCGGACAGAATTCCGATGACTCCCGCCAATGTCGCTGCGAGCGGCTTGTTGAATCGCAGCTGGGTGAAGTCAGTTGTTTCGTCCCCTTTCTTCGGCAGAAACATCATGACGGCGGCAATCAGTGCAAGAATGGCGTACGTGAGGTTGATCGCTTCATCGGGTAGATACTTCGATCCGTACCCGCCGATGAAGCTGCCCGCCACGATCGCAATCCCCATGTTTAGCACCAGCGCCTTATTGATATATCCACCTTTACGAAAAGCGAATATGCCGGCCAAAGAAGCGAAGAATACTTGTACAGCGCTGATTGCCGATACTTCTTGTGCCGTAAAAGCAATGAAACCTAGTGCCGGCGGGATATACAGAAGCATCGGATACTTAATGATCGATCCTCCGATTCCCACCATCCCGGAAATTAGTGACCCCGCGAAGCCGATTGCGAACAGCGTGATCATCCAACCAATGTCCATGGGTACTCCTTTCCGCGGAACTTCGTGAACCAACAGCTGTAGTATGCTTCGTTTACACCCACACTCAATACCCCATGGGGTATTATTTCGGGTAAAAAAAAGAGCATCCCAGCAATGCGATGTCCGCTAATTCAATACCCCGTGGGGTATGTGAATACTATAACCGTTATTTTCGTAACCGTCAACCCCCTGGATCGATTCGTCTGTGACGATCATCACAGTAATTCGGCTGACAGAATCGTAATATTGCGATATATCGATAAGGAGGATTCCTGCTATGGACAGCAACATTAGACAACTTGAGACGGCCGCTGAACTGCTGAAGGCACTCAGCCATCCCGTGCGGTTATGCATCGTGAGAAGGCTGGCTGAACAAGGGGATTGCAACGTGACGTTCATCCAGGATTGCATGGGACTTCCGCAATCGACGGTCTCGACCCATCTGCAGAAGCTGCGAGCCGCAGGAATTGTTAGCACATCTCGACAAGGACTTGAAGTCATCTATTCCCTGCATAACGAGCAGACGAGACGAGTCATTGATCTATTATTCCCGACATCGGAGGAGAACACCCATGCATAAGAAGGTATTGATCGTAGGCGGCGTTGCAGGCGGAGCATCGGCGGCTGCACGTCTGCGGAGATTGGACGAGAAGGCTGAGATCGTCATGTTCGAACGCAGCGAATACATCTCGTTCGCGAACTGCGGGCTTCCGTACTATATCGGAGGCGACATCAAGGAGCGTTCCCGGCTGCTCGTCCAGACGCCGGAAGCGATGAAGAACCGATTCAACCTCGATGTCCGGGTACAGAGCGAAGTAACGTCAATTCATGCCGATAAACGTACGGTTACGGTGCGCCGCATGAACGGCGGCGAATACGAAGAATCTTATGACGCGCTCGTGCTCTCGCCCGGCGCCATGCCGATCAAACCGCTGATTCCCGGTATCGACAGCGAACGCATCTTCACGCTCCGCAGCATTCCGGATACGGACCGCATTAAGGCATTTGTGGAAGAACGCGACATCAAGAAGGCGGCTGTAGTCGGCGGCGGCTTCATCGGCATCGAGATGGCCGAGAATCTCGTGCAGCGCGGCATCGAAGTGACGCTTATCGAAGCGGCCCCGCATATCTTGGCGCCGTTCGATACGGACATGGCCGTCCATGTGGAACGTGAATTATCGGACAACGGCGTACGGCTGGCGCTCGGTGACGGCGTCGAATCCTTCTCGGAGCATGCGAATGGGCTCGACGTGCGGTTGAAGAGCGGAACAAAGGTCGAGGCTGACCTGGTGATCCTCGCGATCGGCGTAACGCCGGATACCAGATTCCTGAAGGGTTCGGGCATAGCCCTCGGGGCTCGCGGCCATATCTTAGTCAACGAACGGATGGAGACGAACGTTGCGGGGATTTACGCGGTCGGCGATGCGGTAGAAGTGAAGCATTGGGTGCTGGGCACGCAGACGGCCGTTCCGCTTGCAGGTCCCGCCAACAAGCAAGGACGCATAGCGGCCGATAATATTGCCGGCATTCCGAGCGAGTATCGAGGAACGCAAGGAACTTCCATCTTGAAGGTATTCGGCATGACCGCGGCTTCGACCGGCGTCAATGAGCGGACGCTGAAGCAGAACGGGCGACAGGTCAAGTCCGTTCATATCCACCCTGCTTCGCATGCGACGTATTATCCGGGGGCATCTTCCATCGCGCTCAAGCTCATCTTCGATGAAGAAGGACGCATTCTCGGTGCGCAAGCATTCGGCAAGGGCGGCGTCGACAAGCGGATTGACGTTATTGCGACGGCGATGCGTATGAACGGTACGATTCACGACCTGGCCGAACTGGAACTTTCCTACGCGCCGCCGTTCTCTTCGGCCAAAGACCCCGTAAACATGGCTGGCTACGTCGCGCAGAATGTTCTGCACGGGCACGCGGACGTTTGGACGCTTGACGAATGGGCGAGCTTCGATTCCGGCAATGTCCAGCTCGTGGACGTCCGTACGGAAGACGAGTATCTGATCGGCGCCATCCCTGGCGCGGTTAACATACCGGTCGACGAATTGCGGAACCGATTGGACGAGCTCGACCCGACAAGACCGGTGTGGATATACTGCCAAGTCGGTTTGCGCGGCTATACGGCTTCGCGAATCTTGACGCAGGAAGAATTCAAGGTCCGGAACTTGACTGGCGGGTATAAGAGCTATTCTGCTTCGCAATTCACACCGAACTCGAATGAAATCTAAGCGAAGAATATAGGGTTATCGTATTGGAATCAAGCAAATAACAAACGGAGAACTGCATGCGCAGTATTCGTTTGTTATTTTGTTAGGGCCGTGTTGTCCTTATCCTGAAGGATCACATACGTGGCATTCGCCCCACCACTTTCTTGGACATAGGATCCATATACAGCTTAATGGGTCCTAATAGCCCGTCCAACTCGGTATGGAACGTTACGGCTGCGACAATATCGAGCTTGTCGTCTTCGCTCAACCTGCCGACGTTTGCTCCGTCTTCCAAGGTCACGACCGCTTGTTCGACCGGAATCGTCACCGTACTTCGTTCCTCTTCAGATAATGCACGCCATGCCAGTTCCCTGAATCGCTCTTCCCCAAGGAGCCTGTCGTAGTAATAGACATAATAATACCAGCCGCCGCCAAGATCCTTATAATTTTCAACGTAGTTGAGTATCGAAGGTTCACCTTGGTTCATCTCAGCCAGGCTGACGTAGGTTATCCCCTGCCGGAACAACCCATGCTCGCTGTCAATCCATATATCGACACGCTTGCTAGGATCATCATTCAAAGAAGAGATCCTCATCGCTACCCCATCATGGAACACCTGTCGAGCGAATTCCGCTATCGCGTGATCCTCGATGACGGCAAAGTCAAATGCTTGATGAAGGATCACCGGCCGGGCTTGGAATAGTCTTTCGTTCGCTAACATGTAATTGCCCAAACTTACAAAGTTATCGCGCCTATCTTGAAAATACTCAAGTACCTCAGACTCCGGGCGCTTCAGCACTTCGCTCACGTTTAAGGGGATGATCAAATCGTTCACATTCACCTGCTTATTGCCATTGCTAAGTGAACCTGCACATCCGCCTGTCATCAGTGCCGTACAGACCAGGAACAGCATGAATCTTATAGGCCGCCTCTGCATAATGCCTCCTCCAATTGACCGCTCTCTGCTCTACTGTAGCGGAAGCCGACAGCAGTCACCGTAGAATTCCATAGAAATGCCAAGTACTCCATACCGCTACCGCGACCCAGACCGCAATAATCAGCATGCCTGCAATCCAATTCTTGGGTTTGCCTGCTTTCCCTTGGGCTTCTGCCTTCGCGCGGTATTCCTCAAGCACTTCCCTGGGAAACATGCGTAAGGCAATGTACACACCTAGCGGTACGAGAATGAGATCATCGAGGTAACCGAGAATCGGTATGAAATCCGGTATCAAGTCGACGGGGCTAAAAGCATACGCGACAACGCATATAGCAAATATTTTGGTATACAGCGGCACTCGCGGGTCACGATATGCGGCATACATCACCATCAAGTTTGCTTTCAGCTTTTTTGCCATTGCACGTAACCGATTGATTAGATTTCGCTTTGTTACATTCGCATTCGTATCCATAAGGAAAGGTTTCGCTATCATCATCTAAGATCCCTGCCCGAAAATTTGAAAATACTGGCCATTGCTTGCATATGGAATGTGCTGCCAGGGAATAAGTAAGATGCGGGACACATAACAGGTATGCGAAGGTGATGGATTTGAGTTGGAACGGATGGTCGCTCGACCGCGTGATGATCATGGCATTTGGGCTGCTGTTTCTGGTTATTTTCGTTCAAGTCACTTTGTTTCATTATCGTCAGAACTTCCGTCATTGGTCGATGTGGATCCCGGTGCTCGCCACGCCTTTGTTCGGCCTATGCATGATACTCTTTGCCTTTTACCGTCCCGGATGGCTGCTCAGCGTGTTGACCGTATTGCTCTCGGTCGGCATTGCGGCGGGTATATATGGGACCTATCAGCATATTAAAGGTGTCGGTGAGCGTGTAGGCGGATACGAGCTGCGCAACTTCATGGTCGGTCCTCCCCTTGCCTTGCCTGCACTTATCTCGGCTCTCAGCGTACTTGGGCTGATCGCTTTGTACTGGGGGTGATCCGATTGCCTGGCGTAAATGAATCTCATTATCCGAATTTTAACGTGATGCGCGAGGCGGAACACTGGGATCCGCATACGCGAGAGATCGTTACGGACCGACTGGCACCGGAAAATTTCTTGCCTCATCGGTTTCTGACTGAGCACGAGGGCGACACGCTGTTGTGCCTCTGCGCGATTATGCTGGACGACGAACGCTCTCCCATCCTTACGTATGTTGTCTATCATTTCGACGCCGTCTTGCGCACGGACATTGGACAATCGCAACGAAAGCTAGGTGTCCCCAAGCGGTCGGTGGTCGTCCGAGACGGCTTGGCATGGTTGGATGCCTATTGTTCCGATCGGTTCGGCGGACCGTTCGCCGCTCTGACGCAAGACGTCCAGCAAGAGGCTGCTCGACAGCTGACGGAAGACGGCGTCGACGTATCGATCGGAGATGCCACAATGCCCTCCGGCGAATGGATAGCAGACATGTTGACAGAGGCTGTTGCGGCCTACTACGCTCATCCGTCGATATGGTCGGAAATCGGATATGCCGGTCCAGCCTATCCGAGGGGCTATGTTCGTTCGGAACTCGGGTTAACCGACCCATGGGAGGCTAGGCGAGATGGTTAATCATAAGGATACGGTCACCCATCACGTCGATCATTATGAGGGACGCCGCACAGAAGCTCTGACCCGCCGGAAGTACGAGACGGATGCAGACGTCTGCATCGTCGGTGCAGGCGCCGCTGGGGGCGTAATGGCGTATGAGCTCGCCAAGGCAGGATTAAAAGTTGTGGTCATCGAAGCCGGACCGTTCTGGAACCCGCAAACGGACTTTGCCAGCGATGAGCTGTCCATGCAGCAACTTGGCTGGCAGGATACGCGAATGGTGAGCGGCAAAGAGCCGCTTCAACTCGGCCACAACAATTCCGGCCGGGGCGTCGGCGGCGGGACGACGCATTTCACCGGCGTATTTCTGCGTTTTCACGAGAGCGATTTTCGGACAAGAACGGTAGACGGCGTCGGAGAGGACTGGCCCCTCTCTTACGCCGACCTAGCTCCCTATTACGACAAGATTGAAACAGAAATCGCCGTCTCCGGTCCCAAACACTTCCCGTGGGGCGCTTATCATGGACCCTATCCTTACCCGGAACGCGAGCCGATTAGCGCGAATGCCGAGCTGTTCCGAATCGGCTGCGAGAAATTAAGTATCCGAAGCGTCGTTACGCCGCTGGCCATTAACGCTGCTCCATTCGACGGCCGCCCCCCTTGCATTAATCGGGGGTTCTGTAATCAAGGCTGCATGCCCAACGCTAAATTCAGTACGTTAGTCCATCATATCCCGAAAGCGATTCAGTTAGGCGCGGAAATCATTACGGATAGCATGGTGACGCAAATCCGTACGGATAAGAATGGGAAAGTCACCGGCGTCACGTTCTTCCATGGGAAGAGCGAATACGAGCAGAAGGCTCGCGTCGTCATTCTGGCCAGCTTCGTCGTGGAAACGCCGCGACTGCTGCTTCACTCTGCCAATGCCCTCTTCCCCGACGGACTCGCCAATTCGAGCGGCTGGGTAGGCAAAGCCATCATGCCGCATAGCAGCAACGACGTGTACGGCAAGTTTCCGGAAGAAGTCAGGCTGTATAAAGGCACGCCGGTACTGGCTACCACGCAGGATTTCTACGAGACGGATCCGAGTCGCGGATTTGCGCGCGGCTATACGCTGCATGCTCACGGATCGCGTCCTGTCGAGATGGCCAAAGGCATCTCCAAGCATGCGAAGCTTTGGGGCCCGGCTTTGCGTGAAGCGATGCTGGACTATAATTTCTATGGAAGAATCACCCTCGTCGGCGAAGTGCTTCCGCATGCGGATAACAGCGTCTCGCTTGCCGATGAGAAGGACGAATACAGCATGCCGCTTGCGCACGTATCGTTCTCGTACGGCCATAATGACAAGCAATTAATCGATCATGCCGTCGGCCGGATGAAGGACATTATCCGGGCTGCAGGCGGCACGCCGGCATTCGTAACGGACGACACGGCTCATTTGATGGGCGGCTGCAGGATGGGAGCCGATCCGACGCAATCCGTGACGAACAGCTACGGACAATCCCATGATATTCCGAACCTTTATATTGCCGGCGCCAGTCTCTTCGTCACTTCCGGCGGCGGCAATCCGACGGATACGGTAATGGCGCTCGCGGCTCGTTCCGCGGATTATATCGTCGAACGATTCCGGAGTCATGACCTATAAGACGCCTTCCAATAGAAAGCCTGCAATCCCATCCGGGACTGCAGGCTTCTAAGTGTTCAACCGCTTTCCTTCAGGAGGCTTGTGACCGCCTCGCGAATCTCCGCGTATCCTGTGCATCTGCAGATATTGGATTGCAGCCAATCCGTTACGAGTTCAGGTGAAGCATTGGGATGGATTTGCGATAAAGCATGAATATTCATAATGAACCCCGGGGTACAGTATCCGCATTGAAAAGCGAAGCACTCGACAAACTTTGTCTGGATCGGCGTGTCCTTCAAGCCCTCGATCGTTAAGACCTTCCTACCGTTCGCTTCCACAGCCAGCATCAGACATGCTTTCATGGGCAAGCCGTCCACGTTAACCGTACACGTGCCGCAATCCCCGTTGCGGCAACCCGGCTTGGACCCGGTAAGTCCAAACGAGTCTCGCAGTACGTCTAACAGAAGGTCTGCCGGCCGGACTACGGCGTTCTTATATTCGTCATTAATGTCCAGTGTCAACTGGATCTTATGATCGTTCATTTCCATCACATCTGTCCTCCACCCAACTCCGTAACCATATCCGTGAGCGTGTTCTTCAAGACAAGCAGTCGATATTCCGCCGATCCTCTGATATCGGATAGGACCGGTGCCGGCAAGTTATCGAGAGCGATTCCGACTCGGTCCCCGATCGGCATATCGCGTCTATTCAGAATATCCTCGATGATTGAGGATCGGAACGGAAAAGCGGTCACGCCGCTGAAGGCCACCCGTATGCCCGAAGCCGTACGAAGAGCGGCCACCGTGACCAATGGATAATCGATGGATGACACCTTTCGCCTCTTCACCGTTATGTACGGCATGCGCGCATACGCTGAATCCATGATTGCCTGCACCAACAGCTCCCCTTGTCCCAGCCTCATCGTGCGGTTAAACCGTTCAACGATCGGTTCAATCTTTATTCCGTCTGTGCCTGCAATCAATACCTTACTCTCGACAAGAAGAAGCGGAAGCACCGCTTCCTTATAGATGAATCGTCCGCATACGTTACCGCCGATCGTTATTTTATTCCTGGACGTACGGTCGGCAATGCCTGCTCCGGTCTCGCCTAGCAGAGGAAATACGCGTGAATCGTATAGCTCGGACAGCGTAACTGCCGAACCGACGATCATCTTTTCCCCATCCACGGCAACCGTGCGGCATTCCGGTATCCGCTTCAGATCGATGACAGCCTTCGTCAAGACCAGATTGATTCTGCCCAAAGTGATGAGTTCCGTGCCGCCTGCGTGGTACAACGGGCTCTTATTCTGTCCCTCCAGCTGCCAATAAAGCTCGACTGCTTCCGCTATGGAAGCCGGTTGATAGTATTCGAAGTTATAGGGAATCATCCGCCCCCTCCGTCTTCGCCCGCCATATTCGTTCGGGATACAGAGGCAGCTGATTCAGATGAACCCCTGCCGCTAACGACAGTGCGCTGGCCAGCGCTGCAGGCATCCCGATAAGGCCATGTTCACCCAAGGCACGCGCGCCATAAGGCGCTTCAAGACATGGATTCTCGATAAATTCCACTACGTAATCCGGGTTCTCGCCGTAGCGAATCAGGTGATAGTCACGCAGGGTCGGATTCAGAATCTGACCCTGGTCGTTAAATTCGAAAGTTTCGCGGTTTGCAAAGCTAAGCCCCATCGACATCGCTCCCATGATCTGCCCCAACGCGCCCTTGCGGTTCAGAACTTTGCCGGCATCGATAACGGATATCGCTTTGACCAGCCTGTAGGAATAATCTCTCGTGTCGAGTTCGACCTCGACGGCTTGCGCGCCCACATTCCACTCCGGCCCCGGCGTTCCCTCTCCCGTCTCCGGATTCATGGGATTCATGCCTCGCTGAATGTAATGACCGCGTCCGACGATCTGGCCTCCGATGGCATTGCCATTCGGATACTGATACCCATAGCAAATATCCTTGACGTTAATTCGGAGAGCTGGATCGGCCCGAACGTAGACCGTTTCGTTCGCAAGTTCCAGGTCATCCGGCTCCGCTCGCAGCACGCAGCCCGCGATTGCCAGCAATTGTCGGATGGCATCATCCGCGGCTCTAATAACGGCCCTGCCCGCCATGAACGTTCCTCGGCTGGCAACCGTCTTCCAATGTTCAGGGGTAATTTGGGTATGAATCTTGAATCGGACATGAATGCGGTCCGGGCTCATTCTCATCCGTTCCGCAAGCATTTGTGCCAGTACGGTCTTTGTTCCTGTTCCGATCTCAACGACGCCGGTTTCGAGGTTGAGACTGCCGTCACGATTATAGGACACGATGGCTCCTGACGAGGCATCGGGATCCATCGAGGAATTTTTCCAGAAGCAGCTGATTCCCTTAGCACGGATCGTATATGGACCCAACTGCCGGAGCTTCCAATCATCCAACTGCGCAAGTATACGGAGCTTCGCCAAGCAGGTCTGCAAATCCCCCAAATTGCTCGCGCTTAGCACGTCCCGCGTAGGCGCCGTATCTCCCGGTCTGATGATATTTCGGTAGCGAAGCTCCCACGGATCCATCTCCAACTCCGTCGACAGCGCATCGATCGCCCGCTCCATCGCCAACGTAAGCTCCGCATGACCGTATCCCCGATACGCCGATGCATAGGGGTGGTTGGTATAGATGGTCAGGCAATCGCAATGGAGATGCTCGATGCGGTAAGGACCCGAGCAATCGGCTGCTGCCGCACGCGCGACGTCGCTGGATTTGTCGTTATATGCGCCGCCGTCGAACCGGTACACGATTTCCGCGGCCTTGATTATCCCTTCAGTTGTACTGCCCAGTCTGACAGTTGCGTCAAGACCGATATGACAAGGAGAAGTGGTCATGTCTTCTTCACGCGTATTGATGATCTTAACCTTGCGTCCGCCGACAGACCTGGAAGCCAGGTAAGCCACAAGTTCGAGCTGTATCGCGGCTTTCCCGCCGTAAGCGCCGCCGACGAACGGGGTCGTTACAATGACGAAGCCGGGATCGATGTCAAGATAATCGGCCATATATCTTTTTACGGCGAAGGGGGCTTGGGTCGAGGATTCGATATGGATGTATCCATCCGGTCTGATCTCCGCCGTTGCGCTTCGCGTTTCCATGGCGGCATGATCCGAAGGTTGAAAAGAGATTCGGTTCTCAACGACGACTTCGCTCTCCGCCCATCCCTTTTCCATGTCGCCCTTGCGGACTTTGATGATACTGGCTATATTCGTCCCGGGAGCGGAGACGACGCCCTCGGCCTTCTGATAGTCGTGCAGCCTCTCATGAAGGATCGGCGCGTCTCGCCGGAGCGCATCGGCAGGAGAGTTGACGACGGGAAGCGGATCATATTGCACGCGAACCCGGGAAGCCGCTTGCTTGGCAAGCACTTCTGTGTCGGCCACGACGATCGCGACGGTCTCTCCGAAGTAGCGAACGCGGTCAGACGCGATGACGGGACGATCGCGAATTTCTTCTCCGACCAAAACGTTGCAATCACGGCCGGTTACAATCGCGCGTACGCCTTGCACCTGCCAAGCGTCAGCCGTATTCACTTCAATAATCCGCGCGTGCGCATACGGGCTCGTTACCATGCGTACATGGAGAAGCCTGGCGTCCGTATCATCTCCCGTGTAAAGGGCAGTTCCGGTTACCTTCTCGAACGATTCCTTCTTGGGGACGCTCATCCCGATGGTATCCATGGTGGATTGTCCCTCCCCCGATATACGAATCATCAAGATTTATCGACACCAGCCGATGTCATCCGTATCAAGTCCATATAGTCTTCCGGGGTATCGATGTCCATGAAAAGATCCGCATCCCGAAATCCGACATGGACTCCTTCCCGCTCATTCGACCCTCGCAACAGCGTTCGGGCGCCTTGATCGCCGGTCAGCTTGAAGAGTTCCGGGAAGATGGTGTGATGAAACAGGACAGGCGGCATGGGTACGCCGCTGCCTTGGCAGCTCGCTGCAATGTAAGCTATCCGCGCGTTCGCCATCGTGTTCTTATGGTATTCGTCAAGCAAGACATCGATTGCTGTTGGCGTCAGCAGCGGCTGATCCGCCAACAGCACGACGATCGCCTCCGCACCAAGCCGTTGTGCTGCCCTTACTCCGCATTGCAGGGATGAGGACTGGCCATGAACTGCATCCATGCATGAAATCAACTGATACCGGGTTAAGTCGAACCGACTCGATGACTCGTGCCGCAGCCACGATGGCTTGCCAGCATATGCAGTTACGACGAGAATGCCGCCCAAGCTGGAAGCGCATGCGGCGGCTAACGAAATACTTCCGACCGTTCCGCCAAGGAACGGCAGCTCCAGCTTGGGACAGCCCATCCGACTGCTCTGGCCGGCCGCAAGGAAGACGCCATAGATCCTTCCCGAATGCCGAACCATCCGTCAGAATTCCTCTGCCTGTTCGCATCGATACACACGGATGAGATCCGCCAGTATGCTCACTGCTATTTCGTCAGGACCTTCCGCGCCGATCGACATACCGACCGGCGTGCGGACTTGCAAGGGAATCGCATCTACAGACAGCAGCCGCGATGCTCGGTCACGGGAACCAAGCAGCCCAAGGTAACGAATATTTTCTCCTTGAAGCCGCTGCAGCCACAGACGATCCGTATCATAGCGGTGCGTCATAATGACGACATAATCGTTCGGTATCAAGGTATGCTCGTTGAGAAGCTCCACCCCGCCTACGCTGCGTCGTTCGGCATCGGGAAATCGTTCTTGCGTGCAGAATGCTGGCCTGCGGTCGATCACCCATACCGAAAATCCGACCTGCGACGCCATCGCGACAAGCGGCCTTGCATCCGGACCGGCACCGATGACGATCAACCAGGGGCGCGGCTGCCAGGTTTTCTTAAATAGTTGCTGCCTCGACTCATCCTTTCGATGCCGTTCCTCGAATCCTGCTCCGAAGAACGAACCGTCGTCCGCATAGAAACAGTAGATCGCCGGTGAAATGCAACTTTCTAGGCTGCGGATTCCGATTACTTTCCTCCCATTCTCCACATGGTCGAGCACTTCTCTCAAGTCAGCGCGCAGACGGGAGTGAATCGGCTCCAGCAGCACCTGCAACACGCCGTTACAGCCGGCCCCGCTTCCCCAACCCAGGTCGTCCTCTGCTCGCATATCATAGATGACAAGTTTGGCGTCTCCCCGGTCGAACGCCTCACGGTCTGTAAAAATTTCGTTCGCCCTAGCCGCAAGATCCTCTTCCAGGCAGCCCGCACTCAATGCCCCGGTACGCTCACCGTCCTCACCGATAAGCATGGAGACTCCCTGCTTCCGGTATGCTGAACCTTCAACTCGAATGATCGTGGCAAGTACCGAGCGTTGATCGCTGTATCCGACCGTACGCAAGATGTCATAAGATTCGCGCATCTTGTGACCTCCAATTCAGCTCGGAATGGTTCTGATCTATGCGTGCAGTAGACTTGTTATGCGGGCACGTGGCCGGCATGGCCCGATCGGAAGCTGAATCAGCACGGTGCCTGGCGTATTGTCGATTCCGTATATGCGCTCGCATGCTCGCGTATCGAACCCGAGCAGAGGTCTTGCGCCCATCCCCATTGCCGTTGCGGTAAGCAGCACGCGTTGGACGAGCATGCCGGCCTCCATCTGTTCGATACGGTATCCTCGATAGCCCAGCTGCTTATGAAGATGGTCCTTCTCCCCCGCGACGTGCAGGCACAACGGAACCTGCAGCAAGTTAACATTCGGGTAGGTCAATGCACGCTGAAGGTCGTTCCGATGGTCACCGGGCCGAAGCTGCCTCAGCGCATGCAAGGAAGCGTCATACCGGTACGCTCCGTCCGGTATCGCCTGGCATCCGCGGTAACAGCCGATCAGCGATACCCGGTGCTGCTTCATCTCCCTGTCAAGATCCAAGTCATTCTGATAGCTGAAAGATGAAGCCGATTCGTGCAGCAATGCGGCGACCTGCGATTCCTCTACGCTGCCCAACCGAAATTCTAGTTCCGGCGAATATCGTTTGCGGCATACTTCCGCGAAATCATAAGACAGACGATTCGCATGCGGCAACAATTGCACGCGAAGTCCGCCTGTCTCTTCAGGCGGAACGTTACCGCCCCGGCGAAAGAAGCGGGTAGATTCAAGCCGGGCTGCCGCATTCATGCGTATGAGCATCGGGAACGGCTTGGGCCTCTTCGACCGCACATAGACGTCATTCGAGATGGGCGGCAACTCTCGCGCGATTTCCCAATCTGCCGCATCGGGCACTTGGAACATCTTCTCGCTTACCGGAGGAATGACAGGCGAAGCTGAAAGCGTCACAACGGCATATACGCTCTCTTCCATCTCATTCAATCCCAGCAAGTGATGAATAGCCCGGTCCAAATATTGATAATGAACGCGCGACGAAAATCCGAACCGCTTGGCGGCTTCTAGCAGCTGTCCCATTACTGCGCCGGCGTCGAGCCCCTGCAGCCGGTACGAGAAATTGTTGTACTTGTAATAATTTTTCCAGAACATCGTCGATACGAATATCGCTCCGAAGCCATTCGTCATCGTCTCGCGACAGCCGGTCGCTCGATCCAAATAGTCATCGAATCGGCCTTCGCGCAACAGGATAAGACGATGGTGTGCTGCATCATAATGGTATACGCCAATGGGGAGACTATCGAGCTTCAGGTAGACATAGAGCTCGCTCGGATACAATGCGCCTCCGGATGGAGGGAATCGGCGTGCGGAATAGCCGAAATGGTCAGCGTCACCGTCTAACTCGCCATATTGGGTAATGCCGTACGTATACCATAGCATGTGGCTGACCGTTCGAAGATCCGGCGGACCGTGCCTTGCTTCGCGAATCGTAAGCGGAACATCCGTGCTAAGCGGTATGGACTCGTTCCCGCGATACAATTTGAATGGCAGCGGAGCGTCGTCCCAGTCCACTTCCCAATCGGGAGGCTTAACTTTGTCGGTATCGTAATGAAGATCGTAGATGTACTGTCGAAGCAGGTCCATCTTGCACCTTTCCTTTCCGGTTGACTTACGGGAACGGATGCGGATAAGGGTTCAATTGTTCCGGTGCAAGAGGCTCATCCGTGTACCCGAGTTCCTTCGGGACGCGAAGCACGCGATCGAGTCCTGTCAGTCGGGTATAATGATAGCCGAATGTCATCGGTAGCATGCCTGGAATCAATACCTTGACGCATGTCAGGTCATTCCTTCCAAGTTCCGGCGTTGTCTGGTCGATGACGATGACATCCATCCGCAATTGCCGGAATCTGCGCAGCATTTCCAGCAGATCCTCGGTGAGATCGGCATGTTTGGGCCAAGGCTTGAACGCTTCTTGAACGGTACGAACAGGACGCGTTCCCGATAGCAGGAAGTCCAGCCTTTCTTCCGCCTCCGGCAATGCGTACAGCATGGAGTGGTCATCCATGCGTTTGACAAGATAAGGATCGTCCAGCATCTGTCGGTAGATATCCTTGTCTGCTTCGAATTTCCGGTCAAGTGTGAGCAGCATCGCCGATATTTCGTGCAATGTACCTTTGATGGCGCGGATCGGATCCGGATGGGAGCCTGCCGCGCAGATCAGATTAATGCCGTGATCCTTGCGATTCCGCGCAATCGCCCACACGCTGGGAATGCCATGCTCCATTGTCGAGTCGAATAGATGGAGCTCATAGCCCGCTACAGTCTCGATTCGGTCAATCATCAGCCTGAATTCCGAATCGGTTATCGATTGCATATCCAATCGGGGCAGCGGCAGCCGAGCATACCAGGCTAGGAGGAAGGAATCGCGCTCCACGACCTCCAGTATGCCGTACAAGATCGCCTCCGTCATGTTGCCGCCAAGCGCGCAGCCGTTCGACGTTTCGAAGACGAAGCCTTCTCCGCAGCCCAGACTGTAGTACGCCAGCCGTTCCGGTACCAGGATCGGCTTATCCTCGAGCAAGGAATATCCCCATACCCAATCGATCGGATGATCGGGATCGAATTCGCGGAGATGGTGGCCGATGCGGATGTATTGCTCGCTGCTGTGTACGCCGACCTTCAAGGGATCCAGCGCATGCTCGGCGATATTGCGGTATGCATCGCGAACGGCCGTTCGCTTGCCTCTCGGCGCCATGCCGCAATATCGCTCCAATCCTTCGAGTATTGCGACATTGGCGCTATCGGCATAGGAATGCGTCCGGCCCGAAGATACCTCGTCTCCGTTCAACATCGGCATATTGACGCTTGCATCAGCGAATGCAGATACGAGATCGCGCATCGTTCCGTTTAGAAATCCCGTCCGGCTGTCCAGATAGTCGCTGGACAGCCCTTCTTTCAGTTCATCCAGGGATCGGCATCTATAGCTATCCGCGCTGGTCTTGGGGGCAGGCTGCAACGCCAGGACGGCGTTCGCGGGCGAGTCTTCCGGCAGCTCGCCGCACATCGGACAGAGAGGATCAGGCAGGAAAGCATGCCGCGAACAAGTCAAGGTGTCAAGATTGAATAGCCGGATCGCCTGCACTGTGCTCGCATCCCCATCGAGCAGGATGCCGCTCGCTTCGACGGCTATGAATTGCGCCATCTGCGCGAGGGCCGAATGAGAAGACCAACTGTCGCGATGCTGCACGCCTTCAGTCATGAGGCGACGATACAGCCGCCAATTCTCCATGCGATTGCTGCCTGCCATTCTGAAGCGATGGTCCGCGCATAGCCAACAGCCCTGGATACCCGGACGAACGTACGGTCCGACGATCCCCTCGCCGAATGCCGCGAAGCCCTGCAACCAGGGAATCCGCTCAGCATGAAATCGCGTGGCTGCCCGCAATTGGGCGGCAGGATCCCATGCATCCTGAAGCAGTATGGCAAGCGAGATGCCGTCTGGCAGACGTTCGGTCAAGTCCGCTTGGCGTACAATCGGACATTGTACGGTCAATCGCTCCGCAACGAGCTCCGCGAGCAGTCCTTCTCCAACTATGACCAGACATTCGCTCATTCCGTGACCTCTCCTCTCATTACAATACCAAATACGCCCGCGAGCCCCTCTCTGAGGAACGGTTCGGCGGTCAGGTCACCGATGTACAGCCGTTTGCGGGTCTGCTGCAGGATATGCAGGGCATACGGAAGGACCGCAGCGTCCGCATCCTCGCTCAAGGCTGCGAAGGCAAGCTGTCTCGAAGGCATCGATTCAACCGTTACTTCGTCGTTTCGCCGCATATTCGGGCTTGTGTTTCCGTTCTGAAGCCTTTCCAATGCCTGTTGCAGCGCGGAACGCAACGCAAGCGTTGGATGCAGGCCGGCCGAGATGAACCAATTGCCGCCCGTTCCCACCCCGATTACCGGGAAGCCCGAAATGTCCTCGCTTGCTCCGATGACGGGGCTCCCGCCGAGGATATGAAGTGCGCGCAGGTAATAGAGCGACCGTTCATCGCGAATATGGAGCGATTCCGGCTGCAGCATTCGGGATGGCTCGAACGCCAAGCGACTTGTCAATTGTTCATGGAGGAGATGGCGCAGCCCGCGGCTGATTCCTTCCGCCGTGGTTCTTCCGGCGCCGATCCCGATCGGCTCTGCCGTATCCAAGGCGAAGTGACCGACCGTTCGCTCCCCCGCGGATAATGATAGATAATGCGATGCAAGACGGGAAGAATACGCTTCGATTCCGGACAAGGCAGCTTGGATGCGCGCTTCTTCATGCGTCAGACCTGTACGAATAATTGCCGGCAGCAAGCCGACAGGTCCGGGAGACAGCGGGTCTGCTGCCGTTGCACGGCATTGCGCTAACGGTAGCTGACGCAATTCACCCTCATCCCACTCGTGAAAAATTCCCGTTATCGGCGATGTCAGCCGGTTAATGAAGGCGAACCATTCTTCCGTCTCTTTCGGTGCCGATGCTTCGTATGTCTCCCATGCCGTCACCCAACGGATACTCGGCCGCTTGCCGGACGCGAGAGGATGCGGTTCGAACCGATGCCATCCGCCCTCTAACGTCTCTGCATCAAGGAGATATAGGCGATCGGCCAGGTTTGCAACCGGTATGCCGGCTTGGCATTTAAGCAGGGTAAATGCAAGCGTATTTGCTAACATGGCTGCTGCCGTCTGGGAATGCGATGCACGGTTGCCGTTCCTTAGCGGTACGTCGTGCAGCCGACGCCGAGCCGACTCCCAGCACCCTTCCGATTGCGGATGTACGAGTGGGCCGGCGATACCGTTCCGTCCATGAATGTACGCTGGCAGCATGATGATGTTCGCGCGCCTGCATGCGTCATGCAAGGCGGACAGCTCGTCAATATCCGAATTCGTGCCGCTTATATATAAGACCGCATCGAACGGACGAATGATGTCATGCCAGCTTTCCCTATGCCGTAATGGAAGCACTGTAACATCGACTTCGCCATCCGACTCGCGCGCATGCGCCGTTAATTCCTCTATCCTGCTGCGGTCGGCCGAGCTTTCTTCGGTGAACAACACATGTAACCGGGGGAGTCCGGACTCCAGTAGCGACGCGGTCAACTGGACCAGAGGAAGTCCCGAGCCGACGGCCAGCACGCGCGAAGCGCGATACGATTGAAAGCGATAGCCGCCCGAGCCGGCGATATTGTCCAGATATTCGATCTGCGAAGCATACTTATTCATAACGGCTTCCGATAATTGATGCGGCGGATCCTGGCTGACATCGCGAATGAAACCGTGCTCAAGCAAGGTTCCGACAATTCGGACAAGCTGTTCTTTGTGGGGGTCGGGCAAGCCATGCGTCATTTCGCCTAGCGTGCGGCCTCCGTCCATTAACGGCATCAGCTTCTCAATCCACAGTTCGATCGATTGTCCTTCCATCCGAAATGAACCCGTATTGTTCCGAAAGAATACGTTGTTCGGTTCTTGCAGGAAATAGGTATCGCCTTTCACTTTGAGCCGCATCGAATCGTTCATCCCAACCGCCCTCCCTAAACTCCTCATCGACCGAGAAGATCGCCATCTCCAATCATGTTATGTACAACGAATTGTCCGGTATGATTCCATAAACAAACAAAAACCGCTCCATACCGAAAAAATCGGACAAGAGCGGAGATTCTATCCTGTATGGATGATTACTTTTCTAGAAGCACCGGGCGCAGCCGCCGCAGTGGCCGAATCCCCCGCAGCGTGCACAGCCGCAGTGGAAGCCACCGCATTGGAAACCTACGCAAGCGCCAAAGCCGCCGCAGTTGCAGAACCCGACGCCGCAACGGAAGAAACCGCCGCCAATGCCGACACACAGACCAACGCACAAGCGTCCGTTAGGATCTTCCTGTCCCTGATAATACGCTGGTGTCAATGGAGTTGTCTGGTAATTGGCCACCGGCAGCTGCGAAACCTGTTGATGAAACTCAGTCATCTGTAATACCACCTTTGTCGAATTTATAAGCAATCCACGAATTCCTTCGTGACATGATAACCTATTCCGCAGCCTCCGCACTTGTTACTGATGCATCAGCCTATCCAGAAAATGACGGTTCTGCAAATGGACAACTGCCATACGCGGTATCCACCCAATCAACATGCGCATCGCGCGAATAGTCTAGAGTATCCTAAGTGAAGGCGGTGAACTTAGTGAGCTACCTCAAAGGCTATGGATTCACTTCGACGGGTATAATCCTCGTTCTGTACATTCTGTTAGTCATTGTTTTGGCGGCTGGAATTTGCATCTAACTTCATATCCCGATACGCTGTGAACCAGGCTAACGATGCCTGGTTCTTCATTGTTGTCGAACAGGCGAACGAAAAGAGCCTCCTCAGGCTACAAGGAGGCATTCCTCTATAATGTGTCAATCACCAGAAAAACGGCGAGGCGAGGAAAGGCAGCAGGAACAAGAACGAAAGGGTTGCGAACGGAAAAAAGAATCTGCTGAAGCCGAAGCCGCCAAGCCCTCCAAATCCTCCGAACCCTCCAATTCCAGGGTAAAAGGCGGATGTCTTTGCCTTGCGCTTCCCCTTCTTCTTGGACAGTGCGTTCGGACGAGAAGAAATGCCGGCAGTCCCGCCGCCTACAAGATATCCGTTAAGAATGATCTGGCCGTCCTTCACCTGCTCCAGAACGCCATAATATCTCGTGCCGTCTTGCAGAACAGCACAGATCGGTCTGCCGATGTGACTGAGACAGCTGCTTTCCGTAATGGGATAGATACGTTCCATTGGAGAGAGATCACCACTCCTTATGCTTGATTACTTGTCCTAGGAAATCCCTTGGGACCTGAACATGCACCGGCGAATATACATGAATATCTTTAAGAATGTTGGTGATTGACATGAGTGATCGTAACGCGATCGATAGGAAGGATTTCCGCAAAAAAATGCTCGAAAACTTTCCGTTTCTGCCGAAGCAATTTATGGATGTCGACCCGACCAATGGCGCTTCATGGGTGAGCGACTACGTTCAGAAACAGCTGGAGCGTGCATTCTCGAATACGACGATGGAGTTCCCGTTCAAGAGCAAGCTGAATTACGATGTCGTCGAAACCCACCGCAGTATCATCCTCAGATTGCATGTTCCGGAAGATATTTCACCGCATGAAGTGAGAATGTCGTTGGACGCGCACTTGGTTCGCATCGCGTTGCCGTCCGGCGACAAGCAGGATATTACCCTCAAGAAGCCGGTTAACCCGAAGCGAGCAACGGCGAGATACAAGAACCGCATTCTGGAACTGATCATGCCGAAAGTGCGATACAAGCGGAGGCTTCACGAAGTAATCGTTGAAGATGCATGATGCGGACCGGAAGCGTGTAACGCCCCGTCAGAAGTTTCCAACGGGGCGTTCGCGTTACGAGCAGTCGTATATTATATGAATACGTTTCTCGTTACAATGACCAACAGGATATACAATACCAGGATGACACCCGTGGAAGTAAACAGACCAGCACGACCGATACAGCTCATTGAAGATCTCCTCCTTTTGTTGTTTGATCAGCTTTCAAGAGTAATGTATGCGAGAAGGTCCGTAGGAATCTAAGCAGATGTACCCCATCAATTAAAGTTAGTTAATTGCCTAATTCTTGATTATATGTCGGCAGCGAGGCGATAACGATGTTCATGCATGCGGGCGGTCCTGCCCATGCCCACTTCTTTCATGGAATGACAACCATGAATCTCAACCATGCCCATCTACTGGTGCTCTTTACGTATCCCAATAACGGCTATTCGGATGACGGCCATATCCATCGGTATCAGGGGATTACCCGCTACAAGCAAGGGCATTTTCATCGATTCGAAGGACTGACCGGTCCAGCCATTGCGCTTCCGGGCGGCAGTCACCTGCACCGTATCGATAACGAGGTAGACGAGGAGCCGTTCCGACTGCAAGGCGGCTATTATACGACCGTTAGCAGCATACCGCGGCATCGGCATCGATTTGGCGGTATGACCGGCATTCCAATCGGCTATGACCCTTCATTCTGACTATTCTAAGGAGGCAATGACGTGATTGGGGAGATTCAGCGCAATGATGCACATCGCGTCTGGGATATTTATCATAAGGTTGTACGAAGTCTGGAACGAACTCTACCCCTCTACCCGACTGCTCCGCAACAGTACAGCGCTCGGAATCTATTGGCCTACCTTGCTTACAAACAGCATGTAACGACCGAATTCCTGACGGTTATCAAGGAAAGGGGACTCACGATCAGTACCTGGGAGCATATGGTACATAGTCTTGCATTATGCTGCGTGAACGCCGGGCTTATGAAGCCCCCGGATCGATACCCTAGCCTCTCCTCCCCGCTAGAAGCACGCAGCGCAGCACTATTCGGCGTGAGACGGGATTCCCGCTCTCCACATATCATGCTTACGCTAGACACCGGAATTGCGAATCCGCAAACGTTGGAAAGACTGTTGATGAACGGGATGTCAATCGCCAGAATCAATTGCGCGCACGACGATGCAGCGTCCTGGCTTCAGATGATCGCGAACATCAGGCAAGCGGAGAAACAATTGCGCGCACAGGGCCTATATGAACATCGTGCATGTAAAGTCATGATGGATCTGGCCGGCCCCAAGATTAGAATCCAGACGGTCGTAAAAGAAACCTCCGTCATAAAAATCGGGAATACAGCTATCGGACTCATAACTTCGGTAGATACGATGGACGCAACTTCCGACCGCAATATCGACTTCTATATCTCGGTCTCTCGGCTTCACGAACCGATGAAGCTGCTTGCCGGCGACCAATTGACATTTCGCGACCGACGCAACAAGAAACGCAGTATGACGGTCACTCGCGTTACGCCCCAACACGTCTATGTGCAGGCAAACCAACCTGCCTACATAGGCGAAGGAACACGATTAACGAACAATGAGAAGCAGTTGTTCATGGACATCGTTCGCGTCCGCTTAAACGGTTCGCAAGTGAGAGTGAGCGAGAATGATAGGATTAGAGTATTGCGCAAACCCATGCAAGAGACTTCAATGACCCCTGACGAAATCGTCTGTTTGACAGTGAATCTCCCCCATTCATTATCACCCGTCATGGCAGGGCATTCCGTTTACTTCGATGACGGTAAAGCGCAAGGGAAAGTGATCGCCAGTACGGATGCATACTTCGACGTCGAAATCGTATCGCCTCGATCGCCGGTCGCGATCTCTTCGGGTAACGGGATTAATTTTCCGGATACGGATCTGAGCGGCTCGAGCGGAACGCTTACGGATAAGGACATACGCGACTTATCCTTTATAAGCAGACACGCCGACATCGTCGGCCTTTCGTTCCTTCATCATCCGGACGATCTTCGGGCAATCGGTCGAACGATTCAGCACGCGAATCCCGAGCTGGCAATCGTTGCGAAGATCGAGACGAAGCATGCCGTTCAGAACTTCTCTAACCTGTTGTTTGAGGGTTTGGCGTTCAAGCGATTCGGGGTTATGATTGCCAGAGGAGATTTGGCCATCGAGGCAGGTTTTCGACATCTATCCGTCATTCAAGAAGAAATTCTGCCGATGTGCAGAGCGGCACATCTGCCTGTCATACTTGCCACACAAATTCTGGATACGTTCGCCAAGAAAGGAATGCCTACGCGGCCCGAATTGTCCGACCTGTCCTTCGGCAGCGAATTCGACTGTATCATGTTAAACAAAGGGCCCTATATGGTGAATGTCGTGAACTTTATTGCCGAGACTTTCGTCATGCTCGCTCAGATGAAGAGCAATGAACAGTCGATTACAAGGCCGGAATAACTTCAATTGTCCTGGGAATGCCTGCTTGCAGGTTATTCCCAGAACTCTCGCGGCAGCTTGTCCGGCTTAATGACAGCCATTCATCTGTTCGCATTCTCTTCGACAACCGTGTCCTGCGTGTCGGGGAGCAGCTGGCGGATATGTTTCGTGCGGTTCGTCGCATCTACGACGCCGACATTGCCGATCTGCAAGACGGAAGAAGTCGATATGCCGTAGATATCGATGCTCCGGACCCGTATGGCAGGGATTCGGTTGCGGATATCGAGGTCGACACGTTCTGTAGATTGAATGCGCGCGAAGGACTGCCGGAAGATGGGGAACTGCTCCAGATTCCCTTCATTGCCGAGATATACGGAGCGTTCTCTTTGAACGGCGAACACCTGAGAGTCGGGAAACATGCTCCCGATCTCCCCGACGTGCACGACCGAAGACAGCAGCAAGGAACGCACTTTGACATCGCCTACGATAGCCGTACGAATCATGCCGACTCCGGCGCGAAAGGAACGAGCGGTCCGATAATCAGCGATTCGGGAGGGGTATCGAAGATGGATGAGGCATGAATGGAGGCCGTATCGCCGATCAGGACGACGGACGAGCCTCCAACGCCTAGTATTCGAATGGAATCGACAGCAAGATTGTAGTTATAGACTTGCAGTTGAACGTTCTCCTCCACATGTACCCCGCCCTTCGCCTACCCTATTCATCTTGATTCTATAACGAACGTTCCGCCCGGAACGGGACAAATGAGATTTCCTCCGCCCCCGTTCCCGCCTCAGGTGCCGGCTCCGTAAAGCCACCGGTATTGTACAAATTCGACAGTGACTTCACCACGCCAGCCGTTCCGATTTGCAGCACGGAGGAGTTCGATAGGCCGTTGATACGTATGCAGTGGATCGTAATCGACTGGTGTACGATCATCAGACAACGCTAGCCCCCTTGGTGATCGAATCGTCCACAACGTCGGCATCATAGGTTTGCGTCGAGCTTACGCCGTTATTCGTCACCGGCAAGTCCCCTGTGTTGAAAGATCCCGATCCTGCGAACGTCTTCGAAGTACTCTGGGGCGAGAGGATAAGAGCGTCACCAAACTGAACCAGCCCTCCGGAACCGATACTGATGATTTTCACGTTTCCAACGATTGCCGGCATTTGATAATCCACCTTCTTCCCCGTTTAAATATATGAACGGATCCTGTTCATCATGCAGATTTCGCCTTTACGCTCCGAAGAAGCGATGGGAGAACCAGTTCATCTCCGCAAGTTCATCCTCTTGAAGCACCTTGTTCTCATAGTAGGGCGTATGCAGCAGCCCGGCTTTAACGAATGTAGTGGCGGAACCGCACTTGGGACAAAAGACATCCTGAGGTCCGCATACGTTGTCGCACGGATCGTCCAATAAAGTGCCCGTATCGCAGCAGCGGTTAATGACGGGAGCGCCGCAGCTTGCGCAGTAGCTGCTCCCTTTATTGAAAGAGTATCCGCAACGAACGCAATTCTGGTCTTTAGCCGGCATTCGGGTTCAACCCGCTCTCATTCTGAAGATGCTCCAGGTGTACGGGCTTCGAGACTTCGTTCCCGCTATCCTTGCCCAGCCACGCCTCGACTTGTTCGGGGTCGGCTAGCGAAGTAAGTCCCACATTCAGCGTGCCGGACAACTCGCTAACGCTCAATTCCTGAACCTTATATTGAATGGAACCGATGTTTACGGGCTTGAGCTGCGCGATCGACTCCTTCAAGGTCTGTACTTCTCTTTCCGCCAACAACGCACGATCCTCCAGGGCTCGGATGCGTTGTTCCAGATGTTGAATGAACGAATGATACGTATACATGGACCTTCCTCCTCCTTCTCTCGAACCATTGCCCATAAGGAACCAGTCGGACCAAGATTCACGGACGATCACGGGGTCGGGGGGTGGATCGGCGCGAATGTAGAGCTTCCTGTTCCGCCTGCTGGCGCTGCGGAAGCCGGCGTTTGAATCGGCGGAAAGGACGGTGTAGATGCGGAGAAGGACGGGATATGAGGCAACTTGGGCGCTTTAGGTGTTTTCGGCGGTTTGAAAGGAAGCGTCTGAGGGAAACCGGCCGCGGATACAGGCGAAGGAAAAGAACCGACGGGGTTCAATTGTCCCTCAATCTGGACCGACTCGGATGTCGGCGCCTCGGGATAGTTCGTTGTGGTGGAGTTATTCCTGCATAGGATCGTTTTGCCGACATTCAAAGAAGCGATGTTCGTGATGATGTTTATTTTGATCATTCCTATGTTAATCTGCATGCCGACCTCCTACACCTGGCTATTGGGCTGATCCCATACGTCGCTGTCCGCAACCTTATTCACTTCGCTGGTTATCCCCAAGCTTCCGTCGCCGATTACGGAGAATCCGCCGATACTTTTCTGGTTAGCTGCGTGACCTTTATGCAACGTATTGCCGAAGTTAATAGACCCATTGGATGAAATGCTGGTTATTTTGATGTTGAAGATATTGTTCACGGTGGGCATATAACCATTCCTCCAATCCCTCTATCTTATGGGTGACGGCATCGTTTCGTTACGCTTCTCGCGATTTTTATGGGCAGCAATACCGAATGGTGGCGTGATGGGCACGGCAATAGCACGCCCTGCTGCATGCTGCATGGCCGATTAACCATTCCAAGCTCGTAGGCGTATACTGGTGCGAGCATCCGCGACAATCGCGCTCAAATATGGAGGAAATGAGGGAATCTAATGGAATATATCGATGCCTTAGTGAAAATCGGCGCAGGCAGCGCCCATCCCGGAGGCTTCAGCACGACGCTGAAACAACTTCGGAGCTACCCATTGCCCCCGAATAGCCGCATCTTGGAGATTGGCTGCGGTACCGGTAAGACGGCCTGCTATTTGGCAGCTCAAGGACATCGCGTCAGCGCGATCGACATCCATGATCGAATGATCGAGAAAGCGATTCAGCGCTCTTCGAATGATAAGGTGACGGTTGACTTCGCTGTCGGGAATGCGACTAACCTCCCTTTCGAAGCGAATAGCTTCGACATTGTCATGGCCGAATCCGTACTCAACTTCACGGATGTCCGTTCCAGCCTCGCCGAATGCTTCCGGGTTCTATGCGACGGCGGCGTACTGTACGCCAGAGAGATCTTATCAAGCCCGGAACTGCCTGACGATGCTGCACGAGAGCTTGGCACATTCTTCGGACTCAAGCAGATCATGTCCTCCGATCAATGGTTGGAAGCCTTGCAGAAAATCGGATATTCAAATGCGGAGTTGCTTGAATGCGAGAAGTTCCGGCTTGCCCCTCCTGAGGAAGAAGCTGAACATAACGACATGTTCAAATATCAGGACAGCGATACGCTCACGGACTTGTCGGTCTGGCAAACCTTGCTGCGTCACGATGATCTGTTATTCGACAACTCGAAATACCTATATAACGGACTAATTCGTGCTACAAGGTAACGACGTTGGGTAAGCATACAAACGGTCTGCCGCCGCACGGAATACAATGCAGTACTTCCAACCGTTAGGAGGTGGTCCGCAGACATTTAGTGCATTCATGCTTAACTCGTACATGTGGGTGGGTGCTTGCGTGGAACGGGAAAATCGCGGCACCTGCATGCAGGCCGGTGCCGCGATTAAGCTCCCTGTCTTGCAGGAACGCCATCTATGCGAATGTTGGACAAGCCCTGCCAACAACGCAAGATACGCCCCGATAACGTGTATCGAGGCGTATCTGCTCGGTTGCATTATGTTACTTTACACAAAAACCGAAGTAGAAATGATCACGAGGAGAATAAACAGAACAAGAATAACACCTGTGGAAGTGAAAAGTCCTGCACGCCCTACACAGCTCACTGAAAGCCCTCCTTCACAGTCATTTTCATCTTGCAAGACTAATGTATGCACGGAGGGCAGTAGTATCTTGAACAAATGTCCCCATTTGGATAAAATAGACGTTTTGCCGCTTGTCCATGAGAGGAATCCTACCCTTCGTAGCCTTCGATGAGTAGTCCGCCGTAAGGTTCCATGATTCGTTCGCAGAACGACGCGAGGCTTTGGTGATCGTCGCGCGAATAGACCGCTTCCAAGCAGTCTTCCAGTTCAGCCGCCGCTTCCGGCAAGCGCTCTTGAAGGATACGATAGAGATGCTTGCCCTCCCCTATCCAGCAATCATTCGTTCGCAACAGAAATTCGCAAGCCATTATCGTCATTTTTCCGACGACGAACCATTTCTCGCATCGAGGAATCGCGCCTTGCAGATCGGCTATTTTCTCGGACAGCATATATCGGGCAAAGTCGCGTTCGGATGTTGACCACGGCAAGGGACCGTAAGACAAATCGTTTTTTGCAACCTCTATAATTTTTACCCCTGTCTTCTTGGCGGTGAGGACAATCCCCTCCGCGATCAATCGCTGCAAGGTAGGGTTCGCATCATGCAAGCCCACCTTGAATGCCTCCCGGTAATTGGTCCGACTCAGCATGATGCATTCGATTAACCAATCGTCGTAGGCATGAATCCGCCGAAAACTGTCCGGCTCGGCTGACGTCACGATGACGATGTCCAGATCGGATAGCGCATCATGAGCATCCCGGCTCGCACTGCCGCCAAGGACTGCTAATAGGCAATTCGGGTAATGCTGAGCAATAAATCGCTTTGCCGTTTCGATTGGCGAAGTTCGCATACAATCATCTCCATCATCGATCGAATCCATTCATGGCTCCCCGGCCTGATCGGCCTTTTCTTCTGATTTGTGATGTAAGTAATCCAGATAACTTTTCACGGAGATTAAGAGATCGCTCTGAATCTTGCGTGTTACAGCGGCGCTGCTCCCGCCTTGTTTGACGTATAATTCGATCCGTTCGACTGCTTGGCGATCCATGTCCTCGACAATGGACCGCAAGCTTGCCGGGTCGAGGTGTATGGATTGCTTACTCGCCTGATCTCGAAGTGCATCGGTTATTTCATTATGTATATAGCTGTGTATGGCTTTGCGAATGGTATCGGACTCGGATTCGGAACGCGTATCACCCCCGTTCGGCGGCTGGCCGACGGGAACATTCTCGGAGTGCTTGTCTCCCACCCACATGTCTTCGATCTCGCCTGTCTCGCCATGTCTAAGCCCGATCACGAGTGTTCCGTTCAGATTCTCTACTTTTAGTTGGTCAAATTTATATTCAATGGTTCCAATCGATTGTTTCGGCGTTTCCTGTACCTTTTGAATCAGATCCTTAAGCGCATTGATCTCATTCTCCATCTTCACGATTTTGTCGGATTGCATGCACATCGTTCTGTACATATGATTAAGCCACATGTAGGGATTCTGGTTCGACATCAGGCTCCCTCCTCTCTCACCGTTCATTATATGCCGTTGGTTCGGGCATCTTGCATGAAAGTAAGAGGTGTCATCAAAGCATAAAGGTGTTCAGAGAATCCGGATTGGCCGAATTTCTGAACACCTTAACCTGCAACCTTATGACGGCGTTACATTACCAGAAGTAGCCCGGGTAACCGTAGCCGTAGCCGTAACCATACGGGCTATAACCGAATCCGCCGACAAACGGCGAAGTGCCGATCGCGAGCAGATCGAATAGCGCGAGCGGTAATATTGCCTTTGTTCTGACATGCTTTCCCTTCTCTTGTACAAGAATCACGCGAGTTCCCTTAATGCTGAGCAGCTTGCCTGAAGCTACGGACCCGTCTTTCTTCAACGCATAGACTTGTTGTCCGATCAGCTTATATGCTTGTTTCTTGGTAACTGGCACAACCGATTCCTCCTCATGGATAGGGTATAGCGGAATGCGTGGGGGGCGACAACCGTCATGATGCTGATCCCGCTACTACAAGCTATGTGCTCGAAGCTCTATTGCTTGTATGCTTCCAATGAATGTGCAGTTATCCAGCCCGATGATAGGAACAATTGACTCAATCAAGGCACATTTGAGGTGAATGCACATATAATTGCCTACATTGCAGGGATTCGGGATGACCAAAGAGAGCATAACCGGATGTTCCGCCAAATGTACAGAGAGTTGACTGGACAGGAAGTTACGGGGATGAATAATCAACCTCCTGAACAAGTACATTCGTCTGCATGTTTAATTCAATAAGCCTGAGAGATCAACCGCATTTCGCGGTCTTTCTCTCAGGCTTATCAGGTTGTGCTTTCACTCATCGCATAGGTTATTGGTGCCTTCCGGGCGAATCTTCGATGGGTTTGTTATTTGTTTATCGGGACAAAATAGGTATACGAATAACAGACTTAGGGGTGAAGATTCATGCAGACGTTGAATGATCTTGTGAAGAAGCTCTCCCACGATTATTTGCTATTGACTATAGGAGCGCTACTGTTTCTGACGATAAAGGCGATTCTCGGCTACTTAACCTTTCGTCATTATAATAAACGCCTCGAGATAATCGAAGCGAAAATCGATGACATAAGAACGAGGTGACACCGTGTCCGCTCATTGGATCATATTCGGGAGAAGCATCGCAGCATTCGTGCTGCTGCTATTCGTCACTAGAATGTTAGGGAAACAGACACTCTCTACCATGAATCTGCATGAGTTCGTCACAGCCGTCATTCTCGGCGCCATCGCCGCCAATTTGGCATTTAACGAGAAGATCCAGATCAGCCACCTCATTATATCGCTGGGTGTATTTGCTATCGTCTCCTACGTTCTGCTTAAGCTATCCTTGAAGAATCGTAAACTCCGAAAGCTTCTCAATGGAGCTCCTTCAGTCATCATCCAGAACGGCATGATCCTGGAAGAGAACATGAAGAAGAATAAAATTACGCTGGATTCGCTCAATGAGATGCTGCGGGAGAAGAACGTGTTCAATCCCGACGAAGTGGACTATGCCCTCTTGGAGAGCAACGGAAAATTATCTGTCATGCTTAAATCGCAGTTTCGGCCAGTAACCTTACAGGATATGAAGTTACCGATGACCGCTTCAAAAAGGTTATTCCCGATCGAGATCATCATGGACGGCAAGTGGATGCAAGAGAACCTAAACCATTCGGACATCGATACTAAGCAGGTGATCGCCGAGCTTAACAATAGGAACAAAACCTTTAAAGATGTTTTCTACGCCGTTAGGGGCTCAGACGGTTGCCTATACTTCGATTTCTATGCAGATCATCTCCGACACCCTATCGACAATGAATGAAACTGTTCGTCTATTTACGTCGATTGATTAACGTATCGATCGATCCGCCTCTGGAGATGATCTGAACCGCTGTACCGAACATTTCATCCATGCTCATAATGGAGAACTTGGGGTAGCTCGCTAGGTCGTGGAGAATGGTATCCGTTACAATGACCTGCTCGATGTTGGGATGCTCCGTCAGCTTCGTTACGCAATCATCGGAGAACAATCCGTGCGACGCAATGACATAGGCTTTGTTCGCGCCTCTCTTCGTTAGCTCGTCTACCGCGTTAACGACCGTGCGCCCCGTGTCGATAATGTCATCCACAATGATAGGCGTTCGCCCCTCGACCTCACCGATGACTTGGGCTTGATCGGTACGCTTCGTATTGATCATCATGGCGAAAGGCACGTTCAGGCGACTCGCCATCGTCTCCGTCATTTTCGCGCGAGCGGCATCGGGCGAAACCACGATTGGATTCGGGATATTCAGGCTCTTCAGCTTCTGCGTCATGAGATCGAGCGCAGTAAGGTGATCGACCGGTATTCTGAAGAAGCCTTGAATGGCATCTGAATTGAGGTCTACCGTAACGACGCGGTCAGCGCCTACCTTCGTCAGGATGTCCGCAATCATCTTGGCGGTGATCGGTTCGCGCGGCGCCTTCTTCTTGGCATGTCTCGCATAACCGAAGTAAGGGATGATGAGATTCACGGTTTGAGCCGAAGCGCGCTTGGCAGCATCGATCATAATGAGCAGCTCGATTAAATTCTCGTTAATCGGATGGGACAAGGAGTGCACGATGAAAATATCGCAGGTGCGCAGCGGTTCCTGGTATTTGACATAGATCTCGCCGCTCTTGAATCGCGAGATCTCGACTTGTCCGAGTTCGATGTTCAGATACTGGCAGATTCGTTCTGCCAGAGGGCGATTCGACGTTCCGGCGTAAATTTTGATTTGCTTCACACAGCAGCCTCCTACGGATCAACATTTCGGTCGTCCTCTATTTTACCATGTTTCGCCGCTCGCTACCTACAACAATCGACCCGTGACGAATGCGAATCGCCACGGGTCGATGCATGATTCATAACGGCGTTGCGTAATACATGTACTTGACCTTATCGCCTTCAAAATAGAGCAAGAACGTCCCCCTTCCTAGATAGTAGTTCCATTCCAATTCGGATTCCCAGTTCGGCTTGCCCAGTATCTCGCGGACTTCGGCCTTGCTCAGTCCGACCGCAATGCCGTCCATGGTCCGATAATTATCGCCTGCGATTAACACGTCGTCATCCCAAGTGAACAAGCGGCCGTCATCGTAGCTATTGATGCCCCACAGCTTATCCGGAACGCTGGGATAGTAGTAAGGCAGGCTATAATCCAGCGGCAGGCTCTCGGCTGGATTCCGCAGTTCCAGACCGGCAATGTTCACGCGCTCTTCCTCCAGATAATAGCTGTCGTCGATTACCGCTTCTTCGATCGTGGAAGCGAGTGCCTGGGCACGCTCTTGCAGGTCCAGAAACTGCGATAACGGAGAGTCGGGCTGCAGAATTCGATGCGCCGCCATCGCGATCATCCCATCCCCATTGATCTGCGCGCCGCCTAAGTCCAGCGTGTTGTCGGCCGCATAGTAAGGCACGGTATAGATCTTGTCGCCGGCATGATAGCGGAGCAGCAGATCAGGACTCCCCGATGCCGGCTGCCGAACGGCGCTTGTCTCGTAAGACAGTTGACCGAAAAACCATTCGACCGCGTCCGGTACGTCCATGACATCCCCGTCTTGCAGTCGAATCGTGACGCGGCTGACCTCTTCAGGGGCGAAGGGCAATGCCTCCCATATGATTTCGCCAGGGAACGTCTGGACCTGCAGCAGCGTCTCATCCTTCACCGGATCCGTCCAGCGTTCGGCTTCCGGATCATCGGGCGCTGCCGGAACCGGCTGCTCGTTCTGCTGTAGAATACTCTCCCTCATCCAGCTCTCGACACGGTCCCAATTCGTTAGCAATCCCGTAATCATTACAACGATTGCAGCGCCGAGCGCTAGCGACCCGATGAATACCTTCTTACGTTCCGGGGACGTGCGCGTACCAGCCTTCGACACGACCTGCTCGATCCGGTTCATATGCTCCTGCGTAAACGTCCGATGCGCATACGGCCCCGTCCGTAATCTGCGGAACCACTCGGGTTCAGTATGTTTATTCATAAGCTGCAGCCTCCTTCCAGTTCCGCATCATATACTTACGCGCCCGGAACAACCTGCTTCGAACGGTTCCCTCGGTCACTTGGAGCAACTCGGCGATCTCCTTCGTCGTAAGCTCGAATTGCGCGTGCAGCAGGAGCGCTTCCCTGAGCTTGAGCGGCAGCTTCAGCACTTCGAGCCAGATGTCGTCCGAGAACTGGTTCGCCAGCGCTTCCTGCTCCGCGGAGGGATTGCCTCCCCGTTCCGCGATGCGATCGACCAGCGTTACCTTCCGCAGGAATGCCGACCGTTTATAGGAGATCGCCGTGTTCCGCGTCATGACGAGCAGCCATGTCTTGATGGACGATGCGCCGCGGAACGCAGCGATGCCGCGATAAGCCTTGATGAAGACTTCCTGCGCGATATCATCGGCCATGTCGCGTTTCTTGGTGATCAGATAAGCGAGGTTCCACACCTCCTGACCATACGTCTCCATGAGCTGCCGGAAGCTCGAGGCGTCCAACTGCTCGATATAACGCAAGTCTTGGTCGATTGTCGTCATCTCCATTCTACCTTAACGATTTGTTGCAGCGCTGCGTCATACGTATACGTTCCCCGATACAGATCCTCGCCTGCTCCGAACCATTCGAAGCTGACGAGAAGACGCTCATCTCCGGGCCATTCTTCAACGGTATAATAAGGATCAGATCGGTCGTTCTCTTGCTCGCTCATCACGCCGTTGTCCCAGTACGCCGACAATGTCGTCTGGTCAGGGAGCGCATTGACGTTGAAGTCGGCCGTATCGACGATGAACGCCTCTCCCCAAGTACGTGCTTGCCTAGTGACCGCGACATAGCGGATGTCCGGCGACCAGAGGAAGCGATTATGATACATCGCTTCAGAAGACCAGACGATTCGATCGTCTCCGGTTCGTCTTCTTTCTCCTCCGGGACATCATCAATTGCATCTTGCACGACTAGCGCCTGCGCGTCAACCTGCTCCTGCTCAGCTTGCGGCTCCGACGAATTGCAGGACGCGAGCAGCAACCCAAGCGCGATAAAGGTTGACCTGCGCACGATATGGTTTATCATTCTGTTTATCCCCTCCGTCATAATAGACGCACGAAGGGCTCGGTTTATTTCAAGGTCATTTACTTTTTTATTTCTATATTTCCGCAATGCCGTCCAAGCACGGGATTAAGCCCGCGACAGATTGTCGCGGGCTTAACATGCCATCCTATGTGTTCGCTAGCGTATTCCGTTGCTGAGCTGCTGCGCAGCAAGCGCAATGAACATGTAATGCGAAGAGCCGCCCCCCATGACATACTCCACCTGCTGCCACAGATACGGGAATACCAGCAGCTCGGGGAAATCGGGTCGAATCAATGCGGTACCTGAGATGACCCCGCCGGGAATATACGACCAGTCGGCACGGTTGAGTCCGTAACCGACCGTAGCCGATAAGGCTCCGACTCCCGAAGCGAATGACATCGTGTTGGAGCCAGGGTGACAGCCCAGCACGAAATTCAACGCATTGTAGATCAATTCGGCATCGAACAGCTCGGGATATGCCCGATGCAGGAAATAGTACTCGTAGCCTAAGCGTTGGATTCCCCACCCTGCTCCCCAGATATGCGGGCGATACGGGATGCCGTACGGCGTCTCGGCACTCTGAGCTGCGTATTGTGCTTGAAGGGCCGGCAGGGCAGCTCGGAACTTCCTTGAGAATTCGGCATCGTTCATCGCGGTTTCGGCCCGTGCGACGAACCACCCCGTCTTATCGATCGAATCGACGATCGTATCGGCTTCCGCGAGCAGGAAGTCGCGATATTGCTGCTCGCCGGTCGTCAGGTACAATTCAACGACAGCATGGATTTGGGGCAATCTGGCAGGGCCTGTCCCGTCCGTGACCTTGAAGAGCTCGCGCGCTGCCTGCAAGGATTGTTCGCTTAAGACCGGATTGAATGCCTTCAAGGCCCGGGAAGCGGCAGCCAGATGCGCAGCTGTCGTCAATTCGCGCTGCGGATTATCTTCCGTGAACACCCAGCGGTCGTCATCATTGCCGAGAATGCCGTCGGACATGCTCGCGCTATCGCCTAGGTGGACATATTGCCGCAGGTCGTTCTCGATAATGCCTCTATACAGCCGCCCTAGCGCACGATAGCCTCCTACTACGGACAAGACGCCATGCTCGATTTGCTGCAGGATGTCGTTTTTGCCGTCAGGCTGGTGAATCTCGACGATCCGCGCAGCTTGGTCGATCGTGGTCGCGTCATAATGGACGTTGAAGCATTCATATGCGAGAGCCAACGTATAGAACTCGCCCGACTGGGACTCCACGCGCAGGTCGAAATCGCCTGCATCATGCCAGCCGCCGACATTCAGCCCCGGAACGACGTCGCCCGGTTCATACTTCGTCAGCGTGGAAGGTCCTTGTACATAGCCGTCAAAATGATTGAGATTGACCGGCGCCATGCGAGCGTCATCGTGATGGCACAGGCCATGCCATACGCGGTATTTTTCGCTGACGCGCATATGGCACATCTGTACGGGAAGGAAATATTCCAGCACCGGCTGCCACACGCCTCGGTCGTATACATCGCTCGCGATCCGGAATATGGCCGACTCCGACGACCCGTAACGCACCTTGTACAGCCCTTCTTCCCGAATCCCCGTGAAATCGAATTTCACGTAGTTATAGCGCAGGAATTGGCCCCACTCCTGTCCTTCGGCCGTGTGGACAACTTGCTCGCCCGTCTCCGTGATGCCGAGCAGCACGGCCTTATCCCGTGCGCGGTCGCGCTTGTCCAGCTCGATGATGGCCGTCTTCGTCTGGCCGGGATGATAGCCGACCTGCGAGGTCTGCACGACAGCCGGATAGAGCCAATCTTCTACGACATTCGGCGTGATTACCCATTGAATCGCATTGGCGGTAGCGCCGGCAGGCACTTCGCTGCTAATGACGAACCAGCCGTTATTATGGTTCATGCGGCCGTCGTACAGCTTCAGATCCGTCCCCTTGCTTGCAATCGTGAAGCGGTTATAAGGGTCGTCCGGGCGCACGGTAAACCGTCTGCCGACAGCATACGGCTCGGCGACGAGGTCGTCGGCAACCATCGGATTATACCCCTGATTATCGCCGGATAGCAGCTTGAGGTCAGCGGTTGCATCGGGTTCGCTGTAATTTCCGGCATGCGGATAGTTGGACGGCTGCGACATGACAGGACCGTTAGGCTGCTCAGGGAATATGCCATGCTTGTTATCCATGATCCACGGCTTGCCGAACAGCGCGCCGGGAAACAGCTCCAGGTTGAAGCCGATTTTGCCGAGGTACTTATCCGGAATCGGCCGATCCAGGTCAACGGTCACGTTGACCGAGCTGCCGTCCCCTTGGACGGTAACCTTGTAATGGAATTCGAAGTCCGGGTAAACCATCGGATTGAAGCCCTTGAGGTGCTTGCTCGTATCCGGGAAGCTCAGCGACGTAATAATCGTATTCGCTGCCTCATCCAGTTCGCGCTTTCCTTGCTTCGGAACCGGCTGCCATTGACCGGGCGTCTGTTCGAATCGAATATCTCCGTTCGTAGCGACGCGATTGCCATGCATAATGATGCTAACGCCGGACTGATGCCCTTCGGGGTAGATATCGTCGAAGGCCATAACGTCTACACCCAAGCATTGGAAGTAGCCGGATGCCTGATTTAACTTGAATCCCTGTTGGCCTGCATTCATGAACTCGTGTTCATTCTTCATCGCATAAAGCCTCCCTGTGTGATTTCCTCTTCTAAATCATAATATAGACGCTGGCTCCTGCATAGGAAATTACCGGGAAAACAAAAGCATAACCCTAATAATATAGCTCAGCTAAGGAAATTTAGCCGTTCAATAAGAAAGAACTGCCTCTGTGGGCAGTTCTTCTCATGGAGCAGCGAACCTACACGTTAAATTGGATGATCTGGATCAGGTTACCGCATGTGTCGTCGAATACGGCGATCGCGTTCTCCCCCATTACGGTCGGTTCCATCGTAAACCTTACGCCGTTGTCCGACAGCCGCTTGAACGCCTGTTGAATGTCCGCCACCCCGAACATCGTGGCGGGAATGCCGTCCGCGAATATTCGATCCTGGTACTCCTTCGCGGCAGGATGCTCGTTCGGTTCAAGCAACAGCTCGGTGCCGTCTTGCTTGTCGGACGCTACAACCGCAATCCACCGGTGCTCGCCGAGGGGAATGTCATGCTTCTTGACGAAGCCCAAAGTTTCCGTGTAGAACGCCAGTGCTCTGTCTTGATCCTGTACGAATAAGCTGGTTACGATAATATCCACGATATGCTTGCCTCCTCTAAGATCGGCGCCAACGGCGCTCGGCTAATCAGGAATCGATCCACCCTTTCAGCAAATCCTTCAGCGGTTCGTTGTTGAATTGAAGCACGCGGTATTTCCCCTCCTTAACGGAATGTACGAGCCCAGCCTCCTCCAGTACGGCAAGATGCTTAGCAATCGCCTGCCGCGTAATCGAGAGGTGATGCTTCGTGATGAGACGCACCGTAAGTTCATACAGCGTCTGCCCGTTGCGTTCGGATAGCTCGTCAATCATCAGCCTCCGGGTCGGATCGACAAGTGCTCGGAAGATCGCGTCATTGTCCCAGTTCATATGCCGATTATAAGCAACCTATGGGTTGCATGTCAAGCATTAGTATTTCAATGACTGCTTGTTTGTCGAATGTATAATGCGATAAACGCGATAAAGTTCGTTCACCAGCCCTATAGGCTTGTATCCATTGACATGCTACAATACCTAAATTAGTAAACCTATATGGAAATATTAGGTTAACTAGCATCATACTCGCATACTACTATCGCCTGTTGCACGGCCCATCTGGAGTGATCGTCAATGTTAATTAAGTCCACAAGGTTTACAATCGGATTATTGTCAGAGAACGCGAATTATGCTTCCGAATCTTACATGATCGAAGGAATCATCGAAGCAGCCGAACAGATGGACGTTAACTTCATCTATCTCGGCTATTTCGGCATCCATCATGAGATCGAGGATACGCGGTTTGAGCACGGAATCGATTCGAACGCGCGGTTATCGGCCAAGTTCGAACAGCTTCGCGAATCGATCGATCTGTACGAGCCGGACGGCTTGCTCGTCATCGGCTGGTCGAAAGACGTGCAAGGCATCCATCTCGATCAACTTCGTCTGGCTACCCGCGGTCTGCCGATCGTTAGTCTCGGGAGTACCCTCGAGGGGATTCCTTCGATTCATGTCCGCGGATTTGAATATCTATATGAAGCGACGAAGCATCTGATCGAATACCACGGTCGGAGGCGGATCGCATTCATCGAACCTTGGATGCACGATTGCCGTGTCGAAGGCTATCGCGCAGCAATCCGAGAGGCGGGCTTGAACGCAGAGGGAATCGCGATCACGAGCGAGGAATTGGCAGGGTTATACGACCACGGCGCTAGGACTGAGCGGGCGATGCACCTATTGCTCGATGAACGGCAAACAGCATTCGATGCAATTATCGTGCTATCGGCCACCGAAGGCAAGCATGTCTTGCAGGACCTGCAACGGAGACGGCTGCGTGTACCGGATGATGTCTCACTCATCTGCTTCGAAGACGACTTATCGCTCCGCTTCGCCGACGTCCCGCTCACAACCGTCTACTACCCGTACCGAGAGATTGGTTATCAAGGTTGCAGAACGCTTGTCAGGTCATTGCTGGGCGAACCAGTCGATGCCGTCCAGATTGTGCCGACCCAGGTTATTTATCGAAATTCCTGCGGGTGCGACCGAACCAACATGCATATCCTAAGCAAGCTTGACCGCATGATCCCGTCAGACGTACGGGAGAACGTGCCTCTTGCATTTCATGACAGCGAATTGTCCGCTCTGTTCCAGCAGTCCGTTGCAAACGGCAGTTACACCCCTTTCTTGAACGTCTTCCGGCGAACGATGCTAGCGTCTCATCTGGCTGCGGACCGGGACCCGCGTCTGCTGGAAGGCGCATTGATCGAACATTTCGTATCTGACATGCTGCCCATCATTCAGGAAGATTCGCGGCTGCGGGTGCATCTAGAAGAACTCTGCTCTTACATTCGGGATATCGTCGAAATGAAAGAGAAGATGATTACGTTCAAACACATCGAGCAATGCAGGATCGTCCATCAAGCGCTAAGCCACATCGGCAAGACGCTGCAGAGCAGCTACGAATTGGAGACCGTTCTTCAGAAGCTGAACAACTTCATGGGCTGGCTTCAAGTCCCTACAATCTATTTGTTTCAATCCCATGACTGCCGCAACGAACTTCTATTCGGATTCCAAGATTACCACAATCTCACGTGGAAGTACCCTGCTCGATGCGACATGCAGACGACTTTCCGACAGTTCAAAGCGATGAGACAGGAACGATTCACGCTCATGATTCTCCCCCTCCATATACGCGGCGAGGCGATCGGCTGCGCGTGGATGGATCCGGGACGCAACCAAGCGAGCACGCTCGTCATGCTTAGCGATTACATCAAATCGTCGATCAAAGGCTGCATGCTCTTCGAAGAGTCCCAACAGCTCATCAATCAGATGCAAGAGACGAAGGAATTGCTCGAATCTTACATTCACCATACCCATGACGGCATTTTAGTTATCGATAACAATTCGAAGATCATTCAGGTCAATGAAGCGCTAATGACGATCTTCGGCTATGACGAATTCGAACTGCTTGGACGCCATCTATCTGTCATGAACCTCGTCGATTGGGATTACGCGAGCATCAGGCAGCGTCTCTCGAGCGGACTCGACTTGAAAGATATCGAGACGTCTGGTAGCCGCAAGGACGGCAACAGGATCGAGCTGTATCTGTCGATCTCTCCGATAAAGGCACGCGACGGTAAGCTTAACGCGATCGCGCTCCTCTTCCGTGACGTGACCGAGAGCAAGAAGACGGACGAATATTTACGCAAGCTGGATAAGCTGTCCGTCGTAGGGCAATTGGCGGCTGGACTCGCGCACGAGATACGGAATCCGTTGACGCCGCTTCGCGGATTCACCCAGATGCTCAGAGAAGAAGCGACATCGCGCCGGCCGATATACGATCTAATGCTGTCCGAGCTCGACCGCATCGATATGATCGTGAGCGATTTTCTCATGATATCCAAACCTCATACGTCAGCACGCGGCCGAATCAGATTGTGCGAACTCGTGCAAAGCGTCGTGAATATCCTGGAGCCGCAATCTCTGCTGCACGGCGTCATCATGAACCTGAAGGCGGATGCGGATAGCGCCAATGCCGTAATTAAGGGCTCCGACACCGAGATTAAGCAGGTATTTTTGAATTTGATCAAGAACGGCATCGAAGCGATGCCGAGCGGCGGCGAGATATCCATCTCCCTTGCTGCTCATCCGCCGGGGCATATTACGGCTATGATTGAGGATCACGGCATCGGAATACCGAAAGAGAAGCTCGCCATGATCGGCGAACCCTTCTATACGACCAAAGATACGGGTACAGGTCTCGGCATGATGATGTGTTACAAAATCGTGCATGCGCATGAGGGGCAATTATATATTCGCAGCGAGGAAGGCTGCGGCACGATTGTCGAGGTATTGTTCTCCGTCTACAACGAGGATATTGGATAATATTATGGCAGATCGAGGGAAAAGATAACGACATCAATTCCGAGGGGATGTCTGCATGCACCTTGCGATCACGCTCATTACGATATTCGCGACCTGGCGCTGGGGCGATTGGCGCAACTGGAAGCAGTACCAGCCGTCGATGTTCTACATCGCTACCGGCGGACTGCTGTACGAATACCTGACCAAGCATTATACGATGTGGAAGTTTCATGCGGATATCCTATACAGCCATCAGATCGTAGTCGTCCTCTATGCCCTCATTACCATGCCGCTTTCGGTTCTCCTGTTTCTGTCGCGTTATCCGGCCTCGAAGGGCTGGTTCGCAGTAATCCGCTATTACGCGGTGTGGATATTGCTCTACATCGTTGCCGAACATTTTCTGCGTACTAGCGGCTATATTTCCTACGAGAACGGCTGGTCATTCTGGTATTCCCTTCTATTCGACTTCATGATGTTTCCGATGATCCGATTCCATAGCATCCGTCCGGGACCTGCGTTAATACTGTCGGTCGCCATTACGATCGCGCTCATGCTATGGTTCAGAGTTCCGCTGGAAGGCCCGCACCAACAGTAGAGAGAACGAACGTAAAGGATGATTGCGATGTCCATAGCAATTCTTGCCTTAATGGCATGGATCGTCATGATTGTCTTCGTCATCATTCCGAAGCGACTAACTCTTACGGAATTGTTGTTCCTCTATTTCGTAATCGTTATCTTCACGATTACGCTATTCACCGTGCTGGATATCAATTTGCAATGGGCCCCGCTCACTCGAAGAACGGAGGGTTCATTTGCGATGTACATTTGCAGGTTCGTGTACATCCCGCTGCTGGTTCTTCTGGGAGCAGCAGCTCTCCTCTCTCGCTTGCGGGCGAAATGGCGGGGAGCATGGACATTCATCATTGTCCTTGCCTTGACCGGGGCAGACCGCGTCTATCTACAGCTTGATCTATTGAAGTTCAAGCACTGGAATTCTGGGTACTCGTTCCTCATGTACGGCGCTTTCGTGATCCTGATCTGGCGGATTGCCCGCTGGTATATCGACCTGGATAAGGAGGTCTCAAGTCCGTCTTGAGCGAAGTTCGTTATGACCATCACTTCAACATGAACGAATGGTTCATCGTGATTGCGCTGATCATTGGTATCCTGACTATCCTTGGACTGCCGCGGCGTTTCCCGAGAAAGACGTCCGGGGTGTACATCCTATGCGGCATCTTCTGCGGTTTCGTATTCGACCATACGCTAAGCGTATTCCCAGTCAGCTACTATGCCATTAATGATACGTCCAAGTTTGAGACGATGGACTTTCTGTCCCACGTGATGTACGGACCCTACAGCTACCTATTCTTCTACTTGTATGACCTCGTGCACATCAAGGCGCATCATTCCTTGGTGTATATTATGGCGTGGGCGTTAATGAGTGTCGGTTTTGAGCGATTGTCTGCGGCCGTCGGCATATTCCACTATCGGCACGGCTACAGCATCTACTACTCGTTCGCGATCTACTTGGTCGTAATAAGCGGCTGGGTGCTTCTCTATTATGCCTTGCGGGCATACGGGGATAAGCTTAATTAGCGATTCAACCGCATCAATATGCCCATTAGCAAAAGGTCAGCCCAATGTTTGCGGCTGACCTTCTCGGTGGGTCATCTAGAGCTTGGCCACGGTTGCGGCAATGCCCTCCATTTGCATGCGGCTCAACGTGCGGTCCGGCGAACTGATCGTAACGAACCGGTCATCGACCGGGAAGGCCAGTCTTTCTTCAGCGCCTGCTGCCTGACCTGCCGCATACCATCTTGCGGTAACGCCATTCGGCAAGGTGACCGTAGTCCCTTGAGAAGGGTCCGCATAATCGCGCGGCGACACGATCACTCTCATGTGATCGAACATCATCGCGACGCCGTCTTCGCCGGCAACTGTCCGCTGATACCGGTCGCCTGCCGCCATTTTGCGCGGAGCGTACGGCGCCTCATAGGATGGGAACTTGGCATAGGCAGCGCGAATCTCTTTCTTCTGCTTCTTCGAATACTTCACATCGACCAGCTTCGTTTCGGCGGCGAGGGCCGCTCCGACGGGTTCGATGGAGTAACCGCAGGTGACAATATCCGCTGCGTTGACGAACGCCGCATTCGAGAAAGTCAAGCCCAGCGCGATTGTCGTCGTGACCACGAATGACCTCATTCAGCTCGGTCTCCTCTCGATATCAGTTGGGTCGGTACCATTTCCAGACCTCCCCTATGTTCCCCCGCCTGAGACGATTTCATGCCAATGAATGCTAGTTCATTGATACGACACGTTCACGATTCGCGCAATGCCAGCTCGAACTTGCTGAACTTGTCGTCCCAGCCATATCTCGCGCCTTCGAGTCCATGGACATGCGAGAAGCCGGTCTGATCGAGATGAAGGTTCACCCTGCCATCTCCTAAGTCTTGGATGGTCCAGGTAACCGTATGTCTCTCGTCTCCGGTTGACCAAGCGTAGGACAAGTGGCTCGGAGGCTCCACGACCAGCACCTCGCCGTTCACGATGCCATCCCAATACTCGGACGGCTGATGGCGGAACTGGAATCGATGGCCCACGACCGGTTCAAAATCGTTGTCCGCGATCCATTTGGCCAGCCTGCTCGAGTCCGTCAGGGCTGCCCAAGCCTTCTCGACCGTCGTATTGAACTGGTAATCCAACGCTAATGCTAAGCTCATTCCTCTTCCTCCTCGAATCTTCATCGATACAGGCCGAGTATGATCGGCCTGTCGGCTAATAACCGAAGAATGCGTCTTTCGTAATATTCCGTTTGGATACGTTCTTATCACGAAGATAGACCGCAATCTCGTCGACCATGGACTTCGGCCCCGCAACGAAGTATTGCCCGTTATCGATATGTAATGCGATATAGCGATCGATTTCCTGATACAGTCCATCCCGCGATCCGAGGTAGGCTACACTCAGCGCAGAATTAGCGGCAGACATACGGTCGAATTCATCCTTGAATACATGCGCACGTTGACCATCCAGATAGAGCAAGCGCAGCTGCCTGCCTTCTTCCGCCCCCTCTGCCTCGATTTGCTTTACGATCGACCGATAAGGCGTAATGCCGATACCGCCGGCGATCAACAGAGTGGGCCGGTTCGCTTTGAGATAAAAGGGGCCCAACGGTCCGCTCATGTTCACCTTCATGCCGGGCTTCAATTCCAGCAGCGCCTTTTTGAATTCGCTCCCTCCATCACGAATAACGGTCGTAATTCTAACCGTATTTTCGGTTGGTGCCGACACGACGCTGAACGGCTTCGTGGCATTCTTCAACTTCTTGTGCGTAATGGTGAACAATCCATACTGCCCAGCCTTCCACTGGACATCATGCGGCTTGTCGAACAGGAAGGAATACACGTCGTCCGATTCTTGATGCCGTTCTCGAAACGTTAATTCGCGTTTTCTGAATATCGGGATTAAGTTATCTTGAAGAAAACCCACCGCGCCATCGCCCCCGTAATGATTAAATACGACACCATACGGTGTCAATAAGATTATAGGTCACCATATGGTGTCATGTCAACAAATTCAATCCGGATGGGAGCATGTCCGCGGGTATCGCCGCGAGGCGTTAAGCGCCTCATGCAGTCGTCAAGTATTTGCCCGTGATCGATTGCTTGGCGAGAACGATCTGCGCTGGCGTCCCTTCGAACACCACTTGTCCGCCCTTGCTGCCTCCGTCCGGACCCATGTCGATGATCCAATCTGCTTGGCTGATTACGTCCAGGTTATGCTCGATGACGATGACCGTATTGCCGGCATCCACGAGCCGATTCATGATCGCCAGCAGATGGCCGATATCCGACATGTGCAGTCCGGTCGTCGGCTCATCCATCACGTAGATGCTGCCCTTCTTATGCAGCTCGCTCGCCAGCTTAATTCGCTGGCATTCTCCGCCCGAGAGCGTGCTGAGCGGTTGACCGAGCGTGATGTAAGTAAGCCCCACATCGTGCAGCGCTTGGAGCTTCCGCAAGACCTCCTTCAGCTCGAAGAATGCCAATGCCTGCTCCACCGTCATCTCCAGCACGTCCGCAATCGACTTGCCGTTCAACTGGTACGCAAGCACCTCCTCCTTGAAGCGCTTGCCGCCGCACGCTTCGCATGGCAGCTTCACGCTGTCGAGGAACCCGAGATCGGTATACACGACGCCTAATCCTTGGCAATTGTCGCAAGCCCCCTTGGAGTTGAAGCTGAACAAGCCTTGATTGACTTTGTTCACGGATGCGAATGCCTTCCGCACGTCATCCATGATCCCCGTGTAGGTAGCCGGATTCGAGCGCGTCGACACGCCGACCGCCGATTGGTCGATGACGATCGCATCCGGATGCCGACCGAGGAATACATCGTTAATTAACGTGCTTTTGCCCGATCCGGCAACACCTGTCACGACGGTCAGAACCCCGGTCGGAATATCGACGCTCACGTTCCGCAGATTGTGCAGCGAAGCATCTCTGATCGGCAGACTGCCTGACGGAACCCTGCAGGCTTCCTTCAGTTGAATCGGCCGCTGCATATGCGTGCCCGTCAACGTGTCTGCCTGGAGCAGGCCTTGGAAGCTGCCCTCGTACACGATGGTGCCGCCGCGGCTGCCGGCATGCGGCCCGACGTCGACGATATGGTCCGCTACCTTGATCACGTCGGGATCATGCTCGACGACGATCACGGTATTGCCCTTGTCGCGCAGCTTCCGCAGGAGCTCGTTCAATCGATGCACGTCGCGAGGATGCAAGCCGATGCTGGGCTCGTCGAAGATGTACATCACATCGACCAGACTGCCGCTCAGATGCTTCACCATCTTGACGCGCTGGGACTCGCCGCCGGACAGCGTGTCCGTCTCGCGGTCCAGCGTCAGATAGTCGAGTCCGATATCGACTAGATGCTGCAGCCGCTCTGTCAACGATTTAATGACCGGAGCCGCGATTGGATCGTCAATCTCCCGAATGACATGGATAAGCTGCCCGACCTCCATCGCGGACATCTCCGCGATGTTCAATCCGTTGATTCTGCAATTAAGCGCAGCTTGGCTGAGCCTTGCTCCGCGGCAGCTGGAGCAAGAGCCTTCGGTTAGATAAGGGGCAACGGTTTTCTGCGTGCGTTCGGACTTCAATTTCAGATCTTGCTTAATGTATTTATTGGTGAATTTCTCGATGATGCCTTCCACGGTAATGTTCATGGCCTTCCCTGCAAAATCCATCTCCACTTTTCTCGCCTTGCCATACAACAGCTGCTCCAATTCCTCATTCGCGTAATTGCTCAGCTTCTTGTCGAGATCATAGTTGCCCGACTGGACGACCATATTCCATTCCCAGCTGCCGACCGCATAATCCGGAAGCATGATTGCCCCTTCTTGCAGCGATTTGGACATATCTACGGCCTTGTCCATGTCGACGCCAAGTCTGCGGCCGATCCCGTTGCACTCCGGACACATCCCTTGCGGATCGTTGAAGGAGAATAGATGGGCTTGTCCGACGTGAGGCCGACCGGCTCGCGAGAAGAGCAGCCGAACAATCGGCGAAATATCGGTGATCGTCCCCATTGTGGAATGGGACCCTCCGCCCAGCCTTTTCTGGTCGACGATAACCGCCATGCTGAGGTTCTCGATCGCGTCCGTATCCGGCTGCGGCACGCGAGGCAGGAAATTGCGCACGAACATGCTGAAGTTCTCGTTCAAGAGGCGCGTGGATTCCGCGGCGATCGTATCGAATACGATCGATGACTTGCCGGAACCGGATACCCCTGTGAAAATCGTGATTTTCTTCTTCGGGATTCGTAGCGATACGTTCTTGAGATTATTCTCTCTTGCACCTGAGAGAACGATATAGCCTTCATGGGACTCATTCCTGCTCATCTTGCTCATCCTCCTCTAACAACTCGTTCAAGCGCATCATATTCGAAGTCCAGTACTTGCGATAATAAGCCACCCAATCTTGAACCTCTCGAAGCGGAGCGGCATTGAGGCTGAATCTCGTTTCCCTGCCGACTTTGCGGTCATGCACCAGTCCGGCTTCCTTCAACACGGTCAGATGCTTGGATACCGCGGTGCGTCCCATCTGAAATTGTCCCGTCAGTTCGTGCAGCGGCATCTCTTCCGATTCCGCCAACAGCCCGATTAACCGACGTCTGGTTGGATCTGCAATCGCGTCGAATACATCCCGTTCCTGGTTGCTGACAATCACGTTACTCACTCCTATTTGTACAGCGATGTTCATTGGACACCATTCGGTGACGCCTTGATTGTAGGATGCCGCCATGTATCCTGTCAATGCATGCATGCCAAATCATTGTAACCGATACATGACCATATCCTTCGGGTAAGTTCGTTCATATACTGCTAGCATGTGAAGATGGGTGATTCAGAGCCTATACGATAGCCCCAAGAGGCGGTGATGGATTGGGCAGCGACAGCATGTCCTTGAAGGACAAATGGGTGAAAACGAAGTGGTTGACGGCTGATCCGAAGCTGCGGCATTACGTGCCGGAGACTAGGCGATTTACGCGATCGGCACTGAACAAGATGATCGATCGCTATAAGATGATCTACTTCAAGCCTGCTGACGGTACGGGAGGCAGCGGAATTGCGCGTGTCGATCGAATCGCCGGATCGAGGTTCAAGGTCAAGATGAAGAAGCACACGACTCGAGTATCCTCCGCTCGCGCGTTGTACAGTCGATTGCGTGCCATAGCCAAGCGGAGGAAATACTTGCTTCAGAAGGGAATCCGTCTGCAGCGTTCTAACGGAAGGCCGTTCGATATCCGCGTCATGATGCAGAAGTCCAGCCGCGACAGCTGGCTGCCGACCGGCACGTTCGTTAAGCTGGGACGGCCGAACGCGGTTGCGACCAATTACCACCAAGGCGGCGCCTTGAAGCTGCTCGGTCCTACGCTGCGACATGCCGGATACAAGCCGTCGAGAATCGCTAACTATCGCAAACGGCTGAATCGGCTGGGACGCATAACGGCAAGCTGCTTCACGCGGCATCGTCCCCGATTCAAGGAGCTGGGACTCGATGTCGCGCTCGACCGGCAGGGGCGCTTATGGATTCTCGAGGTCAACACAAGGCCGAATATCTCTGCGGTGAAGCTCCTGAAGGACAAGAGCGTGTACCGTACCCTTATGCGTTACGGCAAGCAGTACGGAAGATCGAAATAACGGCCGTTCTAGCGTATAATGGTAATGTAAAATCATGCCATGCACCGTTGTTGTGAGGGGGATATTCGTGAACGTTCGCAGCTATTATCGCTTCGTCCTGCCAGTCTTAATCCTATTGCTCGTCTATCTCCTAGTTATTCAGCATAGGGAAAGTACGGTTCTGGAGAAGGCGATCTCCAACCGATTGAACGAAGAGTTGCATGCATTAACTGCCGCAATAGAGGAAATTGATCGCTTATACGACGATGTAACAGCATCCGGACAAATGACGGAGGAGCAGGCCCGCATACTCATGACCCGCTATGAAGACATACGCAATTGGATCAACGGCTATCGCGCGCTAGCCGTCGATCTTAAGGAACGTGACGAGAGCTATCGGTACGACACAAGCTCTTACAACGCCGATCGGCTCACGCATTTGTACGCGGATTGGCACGTGTCATTGATCGATAACGCATCTGCAGCCGATCTAGGCGAACAGAAGATGCGAATTGTCGATGCGGCAAATCAGCTACACGATTCCTGGAACGAAATTGCAATCCGTAACCGCAGCGTTGCATTTTTGTTGCATAAGCCGAGCTGGCTGCAGTTGTTGGACGATATGGAAGCCGGCACGACCGCGTTTCTTGATGAACGCGAGCTAAACAGTATCGAACAAGTATGGTTCGACCGTGACGAATAACGCGAACGGCCCTCGACATTGTCGCGGGCCGTCTTCGATTTCAGGCTATCGTATGCCGCTTAGGCTGCCGCCGGATGCGAACAAGCGATCGATGCTCCGTTCGACTGCCGGATCCGCAACCAACGGAGGTGCATGATGCGGCTTCGTCCGTGCGTCTATGATGACGCTGTCGCAGCCCCAATGCTTGAACGCGCAGCCGCTGTTCACGCCGTAGATATCATGCGAGGGATTGCTTCGGGTGAACGTTGTCCATAAGAAGTTGGACAGCGTCTCGCTTACGAATGCGCTGTCGTCGCACAGCACGATGAGCGGACAGCCGTCTACCCCGCCTCGCGCCTCGACGGCATCCGTCAGCCCGCGAAGCTGCCGCTCGGCCTCCTCATAGCTGCCGAAGGACGGTCCTTCAATCGCGACCGCGCCTGGCAGCGCCAACCTCGGGTTGCGATAGTCGCGAAGTTCCTTCAACGGTTCAGGCACTTCCTTGCACAACTCGCGAATCGGATCGCCGCATGCGGCGAAGATGACCTTGCTGCCCGTATTCAAGCCTGTCCCGGAATAATCCAGCGTATCGATCGTCGTGTTCGTCTGGAAGTGGATATCGCGTCTCAGATTGATCCGTTCCAGCACGTGCTGCATAAATTCCGCTTCATGATGCGTGCTGAGCTGACGATCCTCGGCGGCGATGAATAAATACTTGGCCAAGCTGAGCTGTCCTGTCCCCAGAATGCGGTTCGCGATCGTCAAGAGCTCGGCAGGCTGCTGCACGGCACTATATGGGGTGTAGCGTTCGCTGCCGATCGCGAACAAGAGCGGATGCACGCCAGCCGCATCCACGGCGTGCACTTCCTTGACGCCGGGCACCTCCTGCTTGACGGCATCGCCGGTCAGCTCATGAATGAGCGCGCCGAAGGCCGTGTCTTCCTGCGGCGGACGGCCGACGACGGTGAAAGGCCAGATCGCGTCTTTCTTCGCGTACACCTTGTTAACGCGCATCATCGGGAATTCGTGCGTAAGGCTGTAATAGCCCAGGTGATCGCCGAACGGTCCCTCCGGCTTCGTCTCGCCGGCATGGAGCTCGCCCGTTATGACGAAATCGGCATCTCGGCTGATGCAGAAGCCGTTATCGTCGCTATAGCGGAACCGCCGGCCTGCCAGCAATCCCGCGAAAGTCAGCTCGCTAAGCCCTTCAGGCAGCGGCATGACGGCTGACAACGTATGCGCCGGAGGTCCGCCGACGAAGATGCTCACCTTAAGCGGCTCTCCCTTGCGGGTTGCCCGATGCTGATGGATGCCGATGCCCCTATGAATCTGGTAATGCATCCCGATCTCTTGATCGGTCTTATAATCGTTCCCCGTCAATTGTACCCGGTACATTCCGAGATTGGCATTCATGAGTCCCGGCTTGTCCGGATCCTCCGAGAACACCTGAGGCAGCGTAATGAACGCGCCGCCGTCCATGGGCCAATGCTTGATGAGCGGCAGATCGCGGATCGCGATTTCCTCGAAGCCGGCAGCGCCCTTACCTTGCTTGAGCGGGAGCGCCTTCGTCGCCGCCAGTGCCGCGCGGGCATTCGCGAACGGATGCTTAAGCGCCTTCATCGGATCGTTGCGAAGCGCGATCACGTTCTGCGTCGACTCCCACGTCGAGCGAAAAATAAACTTGCTTCTCTCAATCGTTCCGAACAGATTCGAGACGGCGCGGAAGCGCGAACCTTGGACACGCTCGAATAGCAGTGCAGGCCCCCTCGCCTCGAATACGCGAAGATGAATCGCAGCCATCTCCAGGCGGGGGTCCACTTCTTCCTTGATTCGAATAAGATGGCCGTTTCTTTCCAGATCCAGAATACAGGCTTCCAGTGAGGCGTACATTAGCGGATGCTCCAATCATCTACAGCGGATTGCTGCGATATTTCGACACATACCCCTATTGTACCAATTTTAGCGCCAACGTTCACCGCGTTTTTGAACGTAATGCTTGAACGCATAGCGCCAAGGAATCGCGAAAGGAAACAGAATGACCAGCATGCAAGAGATTGCGATCTCCAACGGTGCTTCGTCCATGCTCCCGTCCATCCGCTGCGGGAGCGCGACGACGATCAGCCAGGTGCACTTCCATATCAGTTCCCATAGCAGCACAGGCAGCATCTGCAGCGGATAACGAAGGCCTACGATACACAGCGCCCAGAATGCGAACAGCATGGCGTTCACGACGCCTTCCTGCAATTCTACCGGCTGTTCCTGTAGAATGACGACGGGCCATACGCTGACCCCGAGCCCCGCAACGACTAACAAATATAGCCCGCGCAACAAATTGAGGCGTAACAAAGAAACTTCGCTCATTGCGGCATCCCTCCTACCGTAATGACGACATTGCCTTTCTTATGCCCTTGCTCGACATAACGATGTGCCTCTGCGATCTGCTCCAACGCGTATTTCCGATCGATAACCGCACGCAGATGACCGGCTTCGATCAATTCTCGCAAGAAATTCAAGTTCGCCGCGGTATCGCCGGCTACGCCGGATTTCACCTTCTTGCTGCTGAATACGGAAGTCCACAGCACCTGCATCGCTTCCGCGAAATCCATGACGACTGGGATATAGATGCCGTTCGGCTTGAGCGAGCCTCGGCTGCGAGGATACGATGTCTTGCCTACCGCATCCAAGATGAGATCATAGGTCTGCCCGTCGGCCGAATAATCTTCCCGCGTGTAATCGATCACGCGGTCTGCGCCTAACGACTTTACCCAGCCGATATTCGACGTGCTGCATACAGCCATGACCTCTGCGCCAAAGTACTTGCCAATCTGCACGGCATAAGAGCCTACGCTGCCGGATGCGCCATAGATGAGCACTTTCTTCCCTTGCTCGACTCGTCCCATTCGCAGGAAATGCAAAGCCGTTGCCGCTCCAACCGGAACGGCTGCCGCCTCTTCGTAGGTCATGTTCGAAGGCTTGATGGCTACCGCGCCGTCCTCGCGGAGCTTCGTAAACTCCGCGTATCCGCCCATTGCGAATCCGCATGCCGCATAGACCTGATCGCCAGGCTTGAACCGCTTCACGTGACGGCCGACCGCGACGACTTCACCGGCGATCTCAATTCCGAATATCGAATTACGAGGTCTGCGAATGCCGATTGCCAGCAGGGAGATCGGCCAGAACGGCAGTGCCTTGCTTCCGCCTCTCATCCATATGTCCCCTGCCGCAGCAGTCGTGGCAGCGGTTCGCACCAGGATTTCATGGTCTTGAATCGTCGGAGTCTCGACTTCCTTCAGCTGCAGAACTTCGGGCGGTCCGTATTTGTTGCAGACGATTGCTTTCATGTTGTTCCCCCCTAATCATTATGCCTAGCATAAATCATAAGGAGGGCAATTCTGACCCTACTTAAGTACGGTTATGACTGCAGCAAGCCCAACTCGCGCGCGCGGGCGACCGCTTCCGTCCGACGCTGGACTTGAAGCTTGCCGAATAGATTCTGGTTGTGACCCTTCACGGTACTGAGCGCTAAGAATAACCGTTCACTGATCTCTTGATTCGAGAGCCCTTGGGCAATCAACCTTAGAATCTCCGTCTCGCGCTCGCTCAAGGGTTCGATGAGTCGGGCATCGGAACCGGACTTGCTCACGTCGACGGCGCCCGGCTCGGTACCCCATGCAGCAAGCAGCCTTGCGGCGTAAGCCGGAGACGCGCCCCGCGCGGCGCCTTCCGACAGCAGCAGACGCATGGGTTCACCTTCGTCCAAGAAGACGCGGATGAGCTGCTCGCGCTCCGCAACGAACATGACTTCCTGTAGCAGCCTAATCGCTTCATCCAAGCGGCCGAGCGCATGCTGAACAATCGCCAGCAGCTTCTTCGCGCGCAGCTGCTCGTCCTGCCAGACGTTCGGCCCCGATCGTTGCAGCAGATGATCCAGCACGATATGAGCTGCGGCAGGTTCCGCTTGCGCAAGCAGCACCCGCGCATGAATGAGCGGATGCGGCTCTGCTTGCGTACAGGCCGCTGCTTCTGCTAGATGCCCTTGGCCAATCAGCATCATCGCACGAACGGCTGCAACCTCAGGGTTCAGCTGCATGAAGCCGTTGTCCTGCATATAGCGTTCGAGCTGCTCCAGCATATCCGAGGCTGCAGCGATATCGCCGTTCGCAATCGATAACCGTGCAAGGAAGAGCCGGCAGGCTGCCGAACGATCCGTTAACTCCATGAATCGCGCGAGGGCAAGCGCCTGCTCGCCGTAATGCTTGGCGGCAGCCAAGTCGTTCCATTCATAATGAATGCGTGCAAGCCCCAAGTAGGCTTCGCTTGCAACCGGCAGCGGCGGGTCGCCTGCATGCTCCAATGCGCGCCGGTATGTCTCGGCGGCCGCCTTGAGGCGATTGCCGCGCTCATCGACCATGCCAAGGCTCATCGTCGACATCACCGTGATAATGACATGTCCGATAGCTTGGCTCGATGCCAGCGCTCGGGTAAGCGATTGGCGAGCGGCGGATTGGTCCCCTTGAAGCAGCTGCGCATACCCAAGCATCCAGCCTGCTGCCGCACGTGCAGGCAGATTATCGGCGTGCAGGAGGTTAAGCGCGCGGCGCGCTTCGGAGATGATCAGATCCACGCGATGCTGACTGACCGCAATCGTGCCTCGATTCGCGGCAATCAGTCCCATGATGTCGCGGGTCTTGTCATTCAGTTCCAGGCTTAGCAGTGCTGCTTCCGCAGCCTGCAGCTTCTCTTCAACCGTAGCGATTCGCCCAAGCATGAGCAGCAGAGCGGCGTGCATGATCCAGAGTATCGGCCGCTTATCCATGTCATGCCGTTCGAGAGATTCGATCCAACTCAGAATCGGCGTGATCGTTCCGCGGTAGTAGAGCGGCATTCCGTTGCCTTCCAATAGGCGCACAGCTCGGTCAATGTCGCGAGCAGCTGCCGCATGCTGGAACGCTTCGAGCTCCAAGCCATTCACTTCATACCATGCGCTGGCGCGCAGATGCAGATCCGATATCGCTTCTCCACCGCTGCCGGTCAGACGGTTGCGCAGCACTTCGCCGAATAGATGGTGGTAACGATACCAACGCCGGTCATGATCTAACGGGACGATGAACAGATTCGCTCGTTCCAGCTGCTCCAGCATATCTTGGCCCGAGGCCGATTCTGATCGAGCTACCGCATCGCATAGCGACCCGCATAGCCGGTCAAGAACCGAGGTTTCCAAGAGGAAGCGTTGGAGGTGCCCCGGCAACTGCTTGAGCACTTCTTCGACCAGATAATCCAGCACGAACCGATGGCTTCCCGTGAACGATTGGATGAACGCATCGGCGTCAGGATGCCCTTCCAGGGAGATCGCCGTCAATTGCAGCCCTGCGACCCAGCCCTCCGTTCGGGATTCCAGCAGCTTGACGTTCTGCTCGGACAAGCTCAATCCCATCGTCTCGTTCAGGAAGGCTGCAGCCTCCGGCGCATTGAAGCGCAGATCGGAAGCGCGCAGATCGACCAGCTGCTGTCTGGCGCGCAGCCGCGCCGCAGGCAGCAACGGCGGTTCTTGCCGCGTCGTAATGATAAGCTGCATATGAGGCGGCTGGTATTCCGTCAGTTCACGCACGATATCCAAGGTCGGCTCGTGCGTAATCACGTGGTAATCATCGAGAACAAGCGCGAACGAATCCGTAATGGACGCCATATCGTTCATGACTTCGGATAGCACGGCTTGCGCGGAAGGGGGCTGCGGAGCGTGGAGCGCGCCGAAGACGCTTCGTCCGACTGTACGCTCGATCGTCTGCAGGGCAGCGATGAGGTAAGCGAGGAAGCGTATCGGGTCATTATCGGCATCGTCGAGCGATATCCAAGCTGCAGGGCAGCCCGTATGGGCAAGCCATTCGCTGACGAGCGTTGTTTTGCCATAGCCTGCCGGAGCAGAGATCAACGTAAGCTTCCCATGCCGGCCCTCGTTCATGCGGTCGAACAAGCGCGTGCGCGTCACGGCGAGCTGTCGCTGCCGAGGCCTATACAATTTGGTCGTTCGGATCTGTGGAATCATACAATGATTATAGTATCGGCCGGCCTATGCTATCAATAACAATATGTCTACTTCGTATCCAAGACGGAACCGCCGAAGACGAAGCGATATTGCAGATGGTTGCCGATGACAGGATCGATCCGCACGCCGCCGGTTGCGGCGGACGCCGTGTGGATCATCCTCCCGTCCCCCAATGCAATGCCGACATGACTGATACCGGGTATCGATTTGGCAGCTCCCGCGTAATTTTCCGGCTGGCCGCCCCGGTAACGAATAAAGAATAGGAGGTCGCCCCGCTTAGCCTCTGTCGTGCTGTAATAGATCCGATTGGAGTATGTTTGGATATAGCGCGCCTGGCTCCTTGAATCGAGCGGAAGATCCATGCCGAGCCCGGATAGATAGGACCATCTCGTAAAGTCCGAGCAATCGAAGGTTGACGGGTCAGAACGGTCCGATCCGTATTCATAGGGCTGTCCCATGAACATCGATGCCATGACAATCGCATTCTCGGCATAGCCGCCCGATAGCGGCGCGATCGCTGGATTCGGGAATACTTGCGTCAGCTGCTGCGCATTCATCGTGCGCATCCTGCCCTTGCCGGCGTGCCGCGCATCCCCGCCTTGCAGGACCGCTTCCACGTTCGCATCACCCGTCATGAGCAGCTCGTCGCCTTCCGTAACGGCCGGATCGATCAATCTTGCGTCAGAGGCTCCCCGCGCAATGTAATCCTTCTCCTCTGGCGATGGCAGGTCTGCGCCGCAGCCTGCAGTCAGCCCGACTATAACGCCGCAGCTAACCGCCAATGCGATTATCGTTCTGTTTCCATGCATGTCATCGAGTCTCCTCCAACCATTGGTGTACCTGTATTATGGCTTCCGTCATCCGTTTTTCATACGCCAAGAAGCCGAGCTTCCTCATCGAGGACAGCTCGGCTCCTGTACGCTTCCTATAAGTCCATGGCGATCATTACTTTACCGACTGCGCGGCCGTCGCTATAGTAACGCATGGCTTCACGCGTCTCCCCTAACGGGAAAATCCGATCGATAACCGGCACGATCTTGCGTGTCTGCCACATCTCGGCCAGCGCATCTTGATCCGCACGACTCGGCCTATGATACAAGACATTGATCTTCTTGCTGCTGGATTTGTTCGTAAGGCCGCCTAGGATCATGGCTTGGAAGATCCGGCTCAATGCGCCGCCGACGATGACGTACATCCCCCTAGGCCGAAGAGCGCGCTTGACCGCGGCAATGGAACGCGTGCCCATGACATCCAAGATGAGTTCATAGCGGTGCCCGTTGCGCGTGTAATCCTCTCGCTCATAATCGATGACATGGTCGGCGCCCATTGACCGCAGCAGCTCCAGCTTCTCCCTGCGATCGACAACCGCGACGATGGCGCCGGCATTTTTGGCGATCTGAAGCGCTAACGTCCCCACGCCGCCCCCCGCTCCGTTCAGCAGAATGGTTTGTCCCTCCCGGAGGGCGCCAGCCTGGCGAAGGCCCTGCAAGGCGAGCACGCCTGCTTGGGGCAATGCCGCGGCATCCGCAAAGGACATCGTCGCAGGCTTCAACGATAACGCGTCTTCCCGGGCACAGGCATATTCGGCGAAACCGCCCCATCCGCAGCCTGAGAGATCCCCGAATACCTCGTCGCCTGGTCGATAATGCTTCACCTCCGAGCCCACTTCATCGATTACCCCAGCGACATCCGCGCCGAGAATGCTGTACTTCGGCCGGCGCATGCCGCCGTCCAGACGCACGACGAACGGCTGCCCCTTGAGCAGATCCCAGTCCCAGGAATTGATGGACGCGGCCCGAACTTTGATCCGTACCTCGTTCGGTTTCGGAGAAGGCATGCTCACCTCTTGTACATCGAGGACATCCGCATTGCCGTACTTGGAATAGACGATTGCTTTCATCATGCTCCCCCTTGGAATATTCACTGCGTCGCTACGTCCAGTAATTCTACGCCTGCCGGCATTTACCTTGTTCCGCCAAATAAAAAAGCCGCTGGTTTAGCGGCTCTGATTATTCCGGGCTTAACGAGCTCGGCATTCTCGATCGGCTGACGTAACGCTTGAATAGAGACGCACGTGCGGCCCAACAATCAAGAGTTGTCATTACAGAGAGGAGGGGGCTCGCAATAGCGCGATTCCGTGAAGGTTACGACAACGATTCTGCCAGCTTCATCGCTTCTTCAGCTGTCAGCGGACCTGTAATGGCATACTGCACGCCGTCCACGATCCAGAATAATTCGACGAGCTCCGTCTGTTCGAATACGAATCCGTCCACATCGCCGACTCGAATCGGCGTGAACAGCTCCGTAGGGAATGCAGCCTCATTGCGGCTAGCGACGAACGTAACGGCGTCATCCCCGGATGCATAAGTGACGATGACGTCTCTCGCCGGCTCGCCTGCCATCCCTACCGCGACAATATCGGTTATCGCGTAGCCCTCCGGCGCGGATTCCGGAAGCAGCAGGCCTTCTCCGAAGGCAGCTTGCGCTTCCTCGATGGAGCCCATCGTTGTCGTCACCAATTCGGACAACTCTGACCCAACGGCGCCTTCATTGGCAGGCGGCGGCACGTCTCCGATCTGATTCTCGATGGGGGCAGGAACATCCCCCTGCTGCTGCAGCATGGGATATACCGCGACGATCATGACCGCCGCGATCATGGCTGCCGCTCCGATGAGCCAAGACCTTCTCATTCCGCTCACCGGACGTCGTACCGTCCGATCCGCTTCCGCTTGCACCCGAATGGCCTGTTTCATCTGCTCGCTCAACTCCATTCCCTGAAATAATAGTTCATCCGACTCCTTGCGCAGAAATTCCCGCAAGTTACGATCCGTGTCGATCATCGGCTCTCTCCTCCTTATACATCTCCCGCGCCATGGCTTCGCGCGCCCGGTGGAGTCTCGTGCGTACGGTTCCTTCGGGGGAAGACGTCGCCTGTGCGATTTCCGTCGTGCTTAGGTCCAGATAATAGTACAAATACAATGCTTCTTGATACGGAACGGGCAGCCGCAGCAAGTGCTGCAGCACCTCGCTCTTCTCCATTCGCTCGATCGCCTCGTCCTCGACGCTGATCGATCTTCCGCGATCCATTCGGCTCGGATCGGTAGGCTGCTCCGTGAACATGCGTACGCCCATCTTGTCGCGGCATATGTTGACGGTTATCGCGGTCAGCCATGTCTTAACCGAGCTGTCCCCGCGGAACGCAGCCCAGTTGCGATAGGCGCGCAGGAATACCTCCTGGCTGATGTCCTCGGCAAGATGCCGATCTCCTGTATAGAAATAAGCGGTGCGCAACACGATCGCGCCGAAGCTTGACATGAGCTGCTCTAGCGCTTCCCTCGGGTCTTTCGTAACGATATCGCGGATTGAATTGCCGGCCGGCTTCACTGCATCATCACCTCCACCCTTATAGACGGTCTATCTCTATAATCCGCTACATTGCCATAAAAATAAAACAAGCCCCCAATGTAACTTGAATGGGGAGCTTGCTGCGGTGAGGGCTGTGATCGGCCGCTATCCGACCGTACCGATTCGATGAGTTAACAAACGGTCCAATCGGCGCTGCGAGAGCGCAACCGTTCGATCGATGCGCGCAGTCATGCGATCCAGCCAGCCGTCGTCTTGCTTATCGCCGTTCAACACGTTCGCGATGATCATTGCGGAATCCTGCATAGTAAGTTGGACGATCGACGCCCACTCCTCTAGCTCCGGCAGCCGCTCTCCGACTCGTTCTTCATTTCTATCGAATTCGTCCTTACTCATGAAGAATCCCTTCTTCCTGCTGTTGTGCCAGCTCGAATCGCAATCGCCGACGTGCCATGCTGAGCCGATAACGCACCGTTCCGGACGGTATTTCCAGCAGACCGCCGATCTCCGTGCTGTTCATGCGGCCTATGACCTGCAGGATGATCACGCGGCGCAATTCAACCGGCAGGCGAAGAATCGCCGATTCGATATCGCGCATGCGATCCTGCGACGCATACGCTTCCTCGGCGGAACGTGCAGCTCCGTTCGTGAGGGCTTGCTCCGCCATCAGCCGTTCATGCGTTTGGTTCGTCGTCGAACGCCTGCGATAAAAGTCGGTCACGATATTTTTCGCAATGCGGTAGATCCAATAACGGGATTCATCGATCCCAAGCGCCGCGCCTACATGCATGTGATTCCACGCGCGCAGGAACACCTCTTGCAGTAAATCCTTGGCAGCCTCGCGATGATTGACATGTGCCAATACATAGGCGTAGATCACGGAATGATACCGGTCATACAGCTGCCGGAAATAATCCTCAGACTGGAGCTCCGTCATGACTGTGGCAGCCTCCTAAAGCTGCTCGACAATGATGTCACCGTACTTCACGGCCGCTAAGGCAAGCAAGAGTGACGCCTGCTTCCGATTAGCTGTACGGATATTGCCCCAGAGGAGCACCTCCGAAACTTTAGCCTGCAGCAGCTCGATGGACACGTCGGAATCGATGCTGAATTCGCCGCGAAGAATCAGGCTCACCGGCTGCTTCAAGTACTGGAAGAAATCGCTGGTGAAGTGATCTTGCCCGGTGAATACGCGCGGCTCGTCGGCATAGAAGTGCAGTTCTCCGATCAGCTTCGATATGGCGGAGGTCACGATGGACTCGCAGCCCTTCGGGGCGAACAGCTCTCCGGTCAGCATCAACGACTTGAATCCGATCGCTTGCACCTGCGAGGTAATCATTAGCGTACCTACGACAAGCAGCGTCTCATCCGGATCCCCGTTCGCATTGGCCAGAAATTCGCCGCCTAGCTTCAGATCGCCGGTCAACAGCTTCACCTGCATGTCAGCCGGGACGGTCAAGATGCTTCCGACATGGTTCATCGGAATCCGGTTGATGCTGCCTTCCAACTGGTCCGAGACCAGAATCGTACCCACGTGCGAAATCCGAGTTACGTTAGCCATTTCTTCGATGGATCGCAGGTGACGCAGGTCCAGCAGCCCTAAGTGCGTAATGGCCCCCTTCGGTTCCGATTCGATCACTTGATTGGCATTGCCATTCATCGTCTTCACCCTCCTTGAGTGGTATCACCTCTTAAGACGCGGCTAGACGCGAAGTGTTGGATAGAATGTCTATCTCTCTTGCATGAGAGAATCCGCGAAGGCGATATTGTCATGAAGCTGCCTGTACGCTTCCGGCGTTGCTCCGTCTTCGACCTGCCAGCAGTTCCCCATCGCCGTCTCGATGAACAGGCATTGCCTGATGACCGTGTGCGGAATAGCGAGCAATTGTTCGAACGAATGGATCACGCGGTTGATTTTGCCGTAGAGCTGCTCGTTTAACTCATCCTCGAATTCATTCAAGATGAAGCGCGGCACGTCGAAGATCGGATCGCCGACCACGCCCTTGGGATCGATAATGACATAGCTGCCGTCATGGCGCCGCAGCATGTTGTCATGGTGCAGATCGCCGTGAAGCAGCAAGCCGCGGGAATACGTGCTTGAGAGCGAGCGGCATATGTCGTTCGCCTTGTTCATATAGGCATAAAGCGCCGCACAGTCCTCCCTCTTCCTCATGTAGGCTGTAATCCTTGCCACCCAATCGGCGTAAGTCGGATAGAGGCCGGCATTGGCGGGCTGGATATGTAAACCTTGGTAGAGCGAGCTGAACACGGCGAGCCTTGCCTCCAGGGACGGTTCGTCCCGCAGCGGCGTTCCGGGCAGCACGCGTTCCTGAAGCAGTACGCTGTTCGCCAGGTCCGCGGCGAATACGCCGCACATCCCCTTACCGTCATATTCGGACAGCGCATTGTACTCGGCAGCCATCTCTCTGGATGCAGGATTGCCGATCTTCAATACGCACCTGCCGTATTGTTCGGAGTCGCATGTCCATACGAGGTTCGCGGAGTAGGAAGGAATAAGGCCGAACCCGCTCAGTCCCCAGCGCTCCGCATAAGTATCGAGATCGCCGATCACCTTCTCGAAGAAGGCCAGTCCGAATCGATTCACGATCTTGTCCCGTTCATTCGGGTTGAAGTCATAGTGCGAGCGCATTTTCTGACCCTCTTCCTAGTATAGTTTGCAGGTAGCGGCCGTGCCAGACGATACGATCTCGCCGCCCTTGCTTCCGCCGCCGGGACCCATCGTAATCATCCAATCGCAATACGACAATGCGGCTGCATCGTGTTCGATCACGATGACGGTATTGCCATGATCCACCAAGTCTTGAAGCAAAGCCATCAACTTCGCGATATCAGGACCGCTAAGCCCCGTCGTCGGCTCGTCGAGAACATACAGCGTATTGCGCCTCTGCGATCTGCCCAATTCCTTCGCCAGCTTAATCCGCTGCGCCTCGCCTCCGCTAATCGTCGTAATGGGCTGTCCCAACGCGATGTAGTCCAGACCGACTCGAATGAGCGTCTGCAGCATAAGCGTGATCGACTTGTGCGCCTGGAATAGTACGAGCGCCTCAACAGGCGTCATCTCAAGGACATTCCATATGCTGCACCCATTATACTGGATCTCCAGTATCTCCGCCTGATACCGCTTCCCGTCGCAAGACGCGCAGATTCGGTTCACGATTCCGATGGCCCCCATATCGACGGCTTCGGCCCCTGCTCCTCTGCATGATCGGCATTGTCCCTGTTCCAGATTGAAGGAGAAATGACTCGGCGTGTAACCTCTAGCAGCGGATTCCGGTTGTTCAGCGTATATTGCCCGGATTTTGTCCCAGATGCCGATGTAAGCAGCCGGGGTTGAAGCCCTGCTCCTGCCGATCAGCTTCTGCGAGACCAGTACACACTTGTGAATGGATTCCGTGCCCTCCACGCTCGCCGCGTTGGATTCTCTCGTCGCGAGGTCTGGAACTGCATCATCTTCGAGCTCGTCCTCGTCCTCGGGTCCTCCGTTCTCCAGCTTCTTCTTAAGCATCGGCACGAGCGAGTCCATGATCAGCGTGCTCTTGCCGCTGCCCGACACGCCAGATACGCCGATCATGACGCCGAGCGGGAACTCGACCGTCACATCCTTCAGATTATGCGCATTCGCGTGACGTAGCGTGAGCTTAGGCGTAGTATGATCGATGGTCCGGTAGGATTCGGGGTGCTTCATGAGCACGGATTGATCACCGGATAGGTAGGGAACCAATACGGAATCCTTCGATTGCATGTAGGCCTCGTAAGTCCCTTGGAAGACGAGTTTCCCGCCTGCTTTACCCGCACCAGGCCCTAATTCGACGATATAATCCGCTTCGCGGATCACTTGGCTGTCGTGCTCCACGACGATGACGGTATTGCCTGAAGCCGTCAGATGCTTCAGCTTCCGGATGAGCGATTGCTTCTCGGTCTCATGCAAGCCGGCGGTCGGCTCATCGAACACGTAGAGCAGCGAATCGAACTTCGATTCGAGATGATACATGAGATACAAGCGTTGAAGCTCTCCCCCGCTAAGCGTCGGTATGCTCCTAAGCAGCGTTAAGTGGGATAGCCCCACTTCGTTGAACAATCGGAATACCGCTGTCAGTCCGCCAATAATCCGTCTGCCCATCGCCGTGTAAGCAAATGGGGCAGTCGTCAATCGCTGGAAAAATTCGCTTAGCTCGGACATGGTCAGCTCGCATAATTCGTTCATGTCCAGGCCGCCGAGAAGAGTGGCTCGCGCGCGTTCTCCCATTCGCTTGCCGCCGCACGTCGAACAGAGGGTATTGGAATACCAAAGCTGTTCGTACCGCGCTCGGCGTTCCGGCTTCATGCGCATGCGGCCTAGAATAAAGTTCATGATCCCTTCGTAACTGTGCGTCCCCCAGATGACCTTATGCTGGACATCCTCAGGCAATTCGGAATAGATCGCGTGCCGCCAATCGATGATCTGATCGCGCTCAAGCCTCATGAGATATTTATCCAATTGGGCGCTTATCGCCGATACGATTTTGGAGACCTTGCGATTCGGGTCTTCAATGATTTTCTCGATATCCGGCTTTGCAAAAGATCCTCTGCCCTCGCACGTATCGCAGCTTTCGGCAAGCGAGGCATAGAATGCGAAATGATTCGGCGTCAGATTCGTACGCTCGCCATCCGCTCTCCGCCCCTCCAGTGCATACAGCCATTTCAGGTCATGAAGCGCTTTTGTCTTCGTCCCTACGATGCTGCGAGGATTGGATTGACGTATCTTATGCTGTTCGACGGCAATGGCCGGCGGGAGTCCGACGAGCTCATCGAAGGGATCATGCTCTTCGATCACTTCCCCTCTCGCGCCGAGACCGATCGATTGCAGATAGCGTTTGCGGCCTTCCTCGTATAGAATATCGAAGGCAAGCGAGGATTTACCCGATCCGCTGACGCCGGTGAACACGATGAATTTGCCTCTCGGCAGCGTTGCGTTGATCTTCTGCAGATTGTGAATTCGAGCGCCCATCACCTGAATCGTTCCCATTGCTGCCTCCTATTCGAAGAGGTTCGGATGGCTTCCGGACCCCGTAAAGGTTATTGTTCGCGGTAATGCTTCAGCAGGTCCGAGTTTAAGATTCCGTCAATCCAAAGTCCATCAATGTTGCAACTTCGGTTCGCGCTGGTCCACGATCTCGATTACGTACTCTTGTCCGTTCGTATTCATCGTCTTTGATATGTCATTAATAATTAATAAGGTTAAGCGTATCTCGTCCAAGATCGCATGAGCGTGCCGACATCGGCCCCATCCAGAATCATGCGATGGATCTCTTCATTAATGAGCTGGCGGGATGAATTCCATTTCTCGTTCTGGTAGAATCCGCTCACCTGCACATGATCCAGCTCATCGACGTATTTGGACCACAGCCGATGCTCCGTCATGCCGCTGTCCCGAGCTAGCGACTTCGTGAGCGGCAGCGTCCAAGTCTGCCTGAACCGTTCCGGGCGTTCTAGGATATAGTGCTTAAGGAATTGCCAAGCAAGCCTCGGGTGTTCGCTCTTCGTCGTGATGCCGGCGGCACCCATGTAGATCATGTTCGCCTGCTCGCCTCCCGGCATCTGAGGCAGCCGTCGGATCTCGAACCGGTGATCCAGCTTGTGGTGAATCAGATTGCCGATATACCACGTGAACGCGAAAGCGATGGCGAAGCCTTCATGCAGATCGCCTGCCTCCGACGGTTCGCCCGGCTTACGGGTCGCTTCATGGACGCGGAACGCCTCGACAACGCGGGTCATGGCTTCGATGGCGGCTTGGCTGTCGGCGTACCCCCTTGCGGCGGAACCGTCCGGCGACAGATACCGACTGCCGTTCCGCATGACGAAGGGTTCGAATTCTTCGATGTCTACGCCGATGCCGAGTCCGAACTGCGTGGCGACGCCCTGCTCATTGCGTATTGTCAGCCGCTTGGCGAGATCGACCATCTCGTCCCACGTCCAATCATCGGAAGGGTACGGAATGCCTGCCTGATCGAACATTTCCTTATTGATAATCATGAGCGGCAGCGCGATATCGAGCGGCAGACCTGGCAAGTTGCCGTCTTTGCGGGCCACGCGCATAATGCCGGGCTGCAGATCTTCCGCGAGCCCCTCTTCCTCTTCGACGAATGGCGTCAGGTCCACGAACAGGCCTTGGTGGTTGAATAGATACCAGCCGCCCGCATCCATCATGTCCGGACAGTCATCCGACCGAAACGCCTGCATCACCTCGAAATTATCTGCGGCTTGCTCGATAACGATCTCTACGCCGGGATTCATTTCTTCGAAGGAAGCCTTCGCGTTCTTCAAGTCATGAATGTTCTCGAACTGGGTCATATAACGAAGCTTTGTCATGGGTTGTAACGCTCCTTCTCAAGTTCAAGTAATGTGAGTTCCAAATAACCGATCGCCGCTGTTTCGAATTCCTTCGCCTGTTCCAGCCGGGATGCGCATGCGCCGCGGATCGCATCGGGCAGCAACTCGGATGAACGGACGAACGGAACCATTCGGCTCAGCTCGGCGAGCGCTTCGGCAGACTGCTCGTAGGCTTCAGAGGCTAGCAGCGTCAGCCGCATGGCTTCGCCGGACAGCGATGCGGCGCGTAAATAACGCGAAGCGAACCGCCTCGTGTCCGCATAGACGGCTGCTAACTGCCCCATCCCGTAACGGTTCGGCGCCGAGCCGCTCGTCAGATGCTCGATCCATCTGTCGTAGGCTGCAAGGCCCGATGTATAGGAGAGGTACGAGGTGCGCGGACGATAGTCGCAGCCGTGCCGCGCATACTTTATCGCATCTCGGATCGTCTGCTCGGTTAACGATGACGTCGTATAGGTGCTTTCGCTTTCTGCTCTTCCATCGATGCCGACCAGGAATCGTAACGGATTCTCCGCAACGTCGTCGTACGATAAGCTTTTGCCGTCAGGCCGCATAATGTCCGTGAGCATCACTTCGCGCGCATCGTCGTCGTACCCGTAGATCAACGACCACTCGTGCACATAAGGCTTCATGGCATAAGTATCGAAGTAGAGAACGGGCTTACCCCGATCGATATACTTGCGGATGAAAGGCATCACGGACTCCTCGATCGGCAGCACCACGGGGAATCGCTCGACCGCCGCGAGCAGCGGAACCGGGGCTTCCGATAGCTGCCCGCACAGGATAGCGGATTCATATCCGAGCTTTCGCAGGAGCGCTTGTGCCTCTGCTCGCCAATCATAGATGTACAAGCCGTCCGCGAATGTTGTCTTGTTGGAAATCTTCATCCGGAACGCAAATCCGGACATCCCCACGATATCGGTTGTCTCCCTGCGATCGCCGATCGCGGCAAGCAGATGCCCGACCCGATCGATGAACGTCAATGCCGTCTGCTGGTGCGGCGGCCATTCGGGTAATTCCAGCCTGCGGTTTCGATTCAAGCTGCCTCCTCCCTTCTCGGGCAGCAGATTGAGCGAAATCCGGACGTGCTCTTCGCGGAGCTTGCGCCGGGAACGGTGCAGATACGTATAGATGGAACCGACGGTCATCTGATACATCGCGGCGATCTCGTCCGGCGTCAGCTGGCGGAAAAAATACGCTTCGAAGATGCCCCGTTCCTTGCGCGTCAAGCAGTGAAGCACGGCATGAATCGTCTCGTACAGCTCTTTGCGCAGCAGGTGCTCCTCCGGACTTTGCTCGGAATTTGCTGCATTCGACGCCGAACGGGTCAGTGAACCGAGAATGCTGTCCAGACTTTCCCAATCCACATCCTCCTTGTCCGGACCTGACCAGGAAGATAGCGGCTTCTCCTTGCCGTAAGGACCGCCTCGCCTTAGGCGCATATTGGCTTGATTGCGTACGATCCGATGGAACCATGGCAGGAATCGGCTCGTGTCGACGAGCGAACCGACGTGCAGGAAAGCGCGAATGAGCGCATCCTGCACGATATCGTCTGCCATATGCGGATCACCGGTCATTTGCTCTGCCCAGCCATGCGCCTTGCCTCGATGCCGCTCGATCAGATCGCCGAACGCTTCCGTATCCCCTTGCTGCGCGCGTTCCACCAGCGCTTGATCATGCATGATCGACTCTGCCACGTTGCCTCCCGT
>JAEZCJ010000095.1 GCA_023433615.1 Bacillota bacterium
CCTGCTCGTGGAGCTGCCGAACGGCGGTCTGCCGGATTACCTCGGCGAATTCGTCGACTACATGCTCAGCTTCGGAATTACGCCGATCATCGCGCATCCGGAGCGGAACAAGACGTTCATGCGGAGATCCGAGCTGATCTACGATTGGCTGATCCGCGGCGTAAGATTCCAGATTACGGCGGGTTCGGTTCTAGGCGTGCACGGACGGCGCGCCAAGTCGGTCGCGTCGGAGATGTGCCGGAATCAATGGGTACAACTGGCGGCCTCCGATGCGCGCAACACGCGGACAAGGGGCATGCAGCTCAGGGAAGCGATGGGCAGGCTGCGCATGGAATTCGGCCATGAACTGACGGAGCGTCTGGCACTGAACGCCGAGCGTCTCGTACGCGGGCGCAAGCTGCTCATGGATGAACCCGTAAAGCCGTCCCGCAAGCGCCGCTTCCTCATTCTATAGCAAGCGCAGCGCGCGTATATTCTCTCGTGGAGTTAGAAGTGAATGGGAATACTTTGCAAGGACCGGTTGTCAGCGCCGAGAAGGTTGGACGATGGTAGAAAATGAGGAGCGGAATGTAGTCAAAACTACATGAGCACCGGAAGTTTCGCCAGCGTTCAAGATTCGAAGTCGAGTAGGCTACGAAGCATCGGCATCGCGATCACAAGCGGTCACATAGGTGAGGTCTGCTGTACCTTTATCATCGCAGACACTCGGCCGTGCTGTGGGCACGAAGCCTTAGACGTGAATCGTCAAGGGTGCGGCGTGAGGAGGGGTTCGATGCCCCATTCATTATTCATTTTTATTACGCATATACCTGAAAGTCAGCTTGTTGCAACAAGTCCGTGATTAGCTTAAGAATCGCATTCAACATGTTCGGTTGTCAGCGCCAAGAAGGTTGGACGATGGTAGCAATTGAGGAGCGGAGCGTAGGCAGTACCTACGTGAGTACCGGAAATTGCGCCAGCGTTCAAGATTCGACGTCGAATAAGCTCCGAAGCATTGGCTTCGCGATCACAATCGAACCCATAGAAGGGGAATGTATGGGGTTAACGTGGGTTGACCCCATACCTTGTCTTTCTATCCGAAATATCGAAATGGAGCGAGAAGCGTGAAATTACCGACAGTAGGAGGCGCTGCCGGAAGGGTGAAGCCCGGCACATTCGGCCGACAGCTGGCGGTCCTTATGTCGGGGACGGCGCTTGCGCAGGCCGTCACGATCCTGTCTGCACCGGTACTCAGCCGCCTCTTTACGCCCGAGCATTTTGGACTGCTAACGTTGTATAGCTCGATCGTAAGCGTGATGGCTATCCTGGCGAGCGGGCGCTACGAAATCGCGGTTGTCCTGCCGGACAAGGATGAAGAAGCATCAAACGTCATGGGCGTATCCATGCTGCTGACGATGGCCGTAGCATTGGCATCCGGAATCGGCCTGGGCTTGCTCTTCCTGACAGACTTGCCATGGATGCAAGCATTCGATTCCTCGTGGGCTGTCTGGATCCCGGCGAGCGTGCTCGCCATGGGCGTCTATCAGAGCTGCAACTACTGGAGCACCAGACGGCAGACATTCCGCAGGCAATCCGTGTCCCAGATGGTGCGTTCCGGAGGCGTGACAGGGACGCAATTGTCGACCGGGCTGGCAGGCTGGGGCGGGGCGGGGCTCATTATGGGCCAATTGGCCGGACAATGGCTTGCGATGCTTGTGTTGGGCTATCAGACCTGGCGGGAAGACGGCAGACGGATTAAGGCGTCGCTCAATTGGAAGGGCATGAAGCAAGTGTTGTCGGCTTATAAGCAGTTCCCGCTGTACAATCTCCCGCAAAGTCTGCTGAGCTCGTTGTCGCAGCAGGCGGCGCCCGTGATGCTTGCCTTCTATTACGGGGCAGCCGCGGCAGGACTGTACGGCTTGGCGCTGCGCCTGCTGCAGGTTCCGATTCAGGTCATCAGCCAGTCGATTCGTCAGGTGTACCTTAAGCGGGCTTCGTCCGTGCATAATGCCGAGGGGCGTCTGTTTCCCCTGTACGCGAAGACGACAGCGGCGCTTGCGCTTGTCGGAATCGTCCCGGCATGCCTCATCGCAATATGGGGGCCGGAGATTCTGGCTGTCGTGCTGGGCGAGCAATGGAGAGAAGCCGGCGAGTATGCGCGGTGGATGGTGCTCTGGCTCTATTGCGGCTACCTGAACCCGCCCGCTTACGTAACGGCTCAGGTGCTGAATAAGCAGAGGCTGATCCTCGTCTTCGAAATCGCGATGACGGCCGTGCGGACGCTGGCGCTCTGGTATGGCTTCACGACGGGCAGCGCGCTTACGGGCATCATGCTGTTCTGCTTGACCGGCGTCCTGTTCCAGACGGGATTGATCGTCGGAATGGGATGGGTCGCGAGGCGTTCGGACAGGAAGAGGATGTACATTAATGGCGAGTGAGGTAGATGAAGGATGATCGGTATCAGGAAGCAAATGGTCCAGCTCAAGCTCAACACCCATCAGCATGTCATGGATAAGCTGGAGCGGCTAAGGGAGTGGCAGTGGCTGTCGCCGGATGCGATGAAGAGCCAGCAGAATGCCAAGCTGGAGGCGCTCTTGAAGCATGCCTACGAGCATGTCCCTTATTATCGGCAGCTCATGGTCCTGAACGGCTTGGTGGAGAAAGGGCAGATCCGTCTGGATCGCTTCGATCGGCTGCCGTTCCTCGATAAGGACATTCTTCGCGACTGCTTTCAGTCGATGCAATCGGATGACCTGGCAGGGCGTAAATGGCGCGAGAACTCATCGGGCGGCTCTACGGGAAAACAGGCGGTATTCATTCAAGACGACGACTATCAGAATTGGTCGCAGGCGAACAAAATCTTATTCGACGAATGGAGCGGCAGGTCGCTCGGCGACAAGCAGATTCGGCTGTGGGGATCGGTTCGCGACATTATGGTCGGCAAGGAGACATGGCGCACGTACACGGGCCGCTGGCTCCGAAACGAGATATGGCTGAACGCCTATAACATGTCCGATGATCGCATGGACGTCTACGTGAGGACGATTAACCGCTTCAAGCCGCGTCAGATTCTCAGCTATGTCGAGAGCATCTACAACCTGGCCCGCTACATCAAACGCCGCGGAATCTCCATTCATGCGCCGCACGCCATCATGACGACAGCCGGCGTGCTGACGGAGGAGATGCGAGGCGTGATCGAAGAGGTGTTCCAGACCGAGGTGTTCAATCGGTACGGTTCCCGCGAGGTAGGCGATATGGCATGCGAATGCAGCACGCACAAGGGGCTGCATGTCTCTGAGTTCTATACATACCTTGAGATCGTGCGAGATGACGGTACGCCCGCCGATCCGGGCGAGGTCGGACATATCGTCGTAACCTCGCTCGCGAATTACGCCATGCCGCTCATTCGGTACCGGATCGGCGACATGGGCGCTTGGTCCGAGGAGAGCTGCGGATGCGGCAGGCCTCATCGAATGCTCCGAGAGGTCATCGGGCGCGAGAGCGATATGTTCTATACGACCTCCGGTGCCCAGTTTCACGGCTCGATCTTCACCTTGATGATGTTCAAGCAGCAGTGGGTGAAGCAGTATCAGGTCGTGCAGGAGCAGCTGGACCTGCTTCGGATCAGGCTGGTCGATTCCGAGGGGCCTGAAGGAAGCAAGGACCGGTCGCGCGAGCTGGATGCGATCGCGGACGAAATGCGCCGCATCATGGGCAACGGCTGCCGCGTCGAGTTCGAGTTCACGACGCATATCGAGGCATCGGCATCGGGCAAATTCCGGTACATTATCTGCAACGTAGATCCGGCCCAGCTGCCTGGACATGAACCGTCCGACGCAGGCATAGGCGTATGAATGCAATTGATTGGAAGTTCAAAAAGACCGGTTGTCAGCGCCAAGAAGGTTGGACGATGGTAGAAACTGAGGAACGGAGCGTAGGCAATACCTACGTGAGTACCGGAAGCTTCGCCAGCGTTCAAGATTCGACGCCGAATAGGCTTCACGAGATGCTTCGCGATCACAAGAGGACTTTTTGAACAACCGCTAGAGGAGAGAGTGTGTGTGAGAGATGCGTAAGGTAGTCTTCATTACGCCGTCCCTTCGCGGAGGCGGGGCAGAACGCGTCGTCGTGAATCTGCTCAGGCATATGAACCGCAGCGAGATCGAGCTGACGCTGATCACCTTGAAGCTGGAGGGGCCTTATGTCAGCCAACTGCCTGCGGACACGCAGGTCGTCGATCTGGGCACGAAGCGCGTACGCCATAGCATCGTCCGGCTGCTGCGAGAGATCAACCGCATCCGGCCGGACGTCGTCTTCTCCACGCTGGGTCATCTGAACGTCGCGCTGCTCGCGCTGAGGCCGTTCATGAAGAAGCGGCCGAAGATCGTCCTGCGGGAGGCGAATGCCCCGAGCTTCTCTATGCGGCAGACCGGCAAGGGAGGGCTCTACCGACTGCTGTACCGGCTGTTCTATCCGAAGGCGGATCGCGTCATCGCATTGTCGCAGGGCATGGCAGAGGATCTGTTGGCTTACTCCGGCATGCCCCGGGATAAGGTGTCGATCATCCACAACCCGGTCGTGACGGAGGAGATTCGGCGGCTGGCCGACGAGGAAGTCGACCATCCCTGGCTCCGCGACAAGATGTTGCCGGTCTGCATCAGTGTCGGGCGGCTCGTCGAACAGAAAAATTACGATCTGCTTCTCAGAGGGTTCGCCAAGGCCATTCAAGCGGTGCCTGCCAGACTGATCGTGCTGGGCGAAGGACCGAAGCGGTCGCATCTGGAAGCATTGGCCGATACGGTCGGCGTCCGGGAGCACGTCGATTTCGTCGGCTTCACCGCCAACCCTTACGCGTACATGGCGCGATCGGACTTGTTCGTGCTTAGCTCGAGCTGGGAAGGCATGCCGAATGTGCTGCTCGAAGCGCTTGCCGTCGGGCTGCCGGCGGTCGCGACGGCGTGCATCGGCGTTCCGGACGTTCTGGACGGCGGGCGCTACGGCATCATGATTCCGATCGGAGGCGAAGAGGAGCTCGCGCAAGCGATCATCTCCTCGCTCGGCGAGGGTGCCGAGGCAGACCGGCAGCGGCAGCGCGAACGGGCAGGCCAATTCCATATCGACATCATTGCCGGCGAATACCGGGAAGTATTGACCAGCGTCTGACGGCTGACTTACGGCTGCCTGCGCCGGATTGCGATAAGAAGGAGAGCAAGGCGAACATGATGAGAGACCGGATCAAAGTGATGGGCCTGATTACGGGATTGAATACGGGCGGAGCCGAGATGATGCTCTACCAGACCATGACGAGGCTGGATCGCGGCACCTACGAGCCGGTAGTCGTCTCGCTGGAGCGAGGGGGCAAGCTGGCCGACCGGCTGCGCGAGAGCGGCATTCGGGTCTATGAGCTGGGCTTCACGAAGCGGCCGTCCGGCTGGCCTCGCTTATTCCAACTGGTCAAGATTCTACGGCGCGAACAGCCGCATGTCCTGCATGCTTACATGTTTCATGCCGATCTGATCGGACGCCTGTTCGGCAGAATGGCACGCGTGCCGGTCGTGATCTCGTCCATTCGCAACGAGAACATCGGCGGAAGGCTGCGAGAGCGACTGCTCGGCATGACGAAGCGCTACGCGGACCGCGTGACGGCGGTCTGCAAGGCGGCGGGCGAGCGGCAGGTGAAGAGCGGCGCGGTAAGCAGAGAGCAGTTGACGGTCATCTACAACGGCGTTGACCTGACGCGTTTCGAGGCTGTTCAGGGCGAGAGCCGCTGCGTGCTTCGGCGCGAGCTGGGCATTCCGGAGGACCACTTTGTGTTCGCGACGGTAGGCAGGATGGAGCGCCAGAAGAATCATCTGAGGCTGCTCGAGAGTTTGGCCGATCTGGAACCGGCATCACGCCGCATCACGCTGCTCTTGATCGGCGACGGTTCGCTGCGGCCGGACATAGAACGGAAGATCGCGGAGCTCGGCCTCGAGGCGAATGTCTGCCTGGCAGGCTTGCGCAGCGACGTGCCGCGCCTCTTGCGCGCCGCCGATGCCTTCGTGCTGGCTTCCCTATGGGAAGGCTTCCCGAATGTCGTGATCGAAGCGATGGCGTCCGCACTTCCTGTTATCGCGACGCGGTCCGGCGGTGTCGGCGAGATTCTGGACCCGCCGCATAGCGGCTTCATCGTCGAGCCGGACGATCGGGCCGAGATGACGAAGGCGATGAACGCGTTGGTTGCCATGGACAGCCGGATCAGAGAGCGAATGGGTCTGTACGCGAAGCATGCGGTATCCGAGCGGTTCACGCTGGAGCGTACGCTCGAGCAGACGGAGCAGTTATATCTCTCCCTACTATCCATCAAAGGAGTCGGGATGCCTTATGAGAGAACCCAGACGGGATAACGCCGGGGGCGGAATGACGCGCAAGGGCTTCTTGCTCTCGGCGGGCACGCTGGGGCTGGGCTACTTAGCCGGCCGTTTCCTGGGCTGGCCGAGCAGCGGCAGTACGGCGGCCGCTCCGATGGCGATTCCGGAGCAGCCTGTCGTTCCTGCGAGAGAGCAAGCGGCGGCTATGGCGAACCCCGAGCCCGAGTCGCCTGCGGCAGGATGGATCAACGTGAAGAAGGAAGGCGCGCTCGGCGACGGCAAGACCAACGATACGGAAGCGATCCGCCGCGCAATCGCGAAGGCCGCGAAGGACGCGGGCACGGTTTATTTTCCGGCAGGGACGTACGTCATTCGGGATATGCTGATCGTGGCGAAGCCCATGAAGCTGATCGGCGCAGGCAAGGATTCGTCGATCATCCGGATGGCGAAGCGCAATGAGGATGCGATCCGCATCAACGAGACGCGGGACGTGCATATTTCTCACCTGCAGATTCGCGAGGTAACGAACAATCAGGGCGGCGAGAATACGGGCATTCATGTGCGGGCCAGCCACGATTGCACGATCGAGCATGTACGCGTGGTGCAGAGCGATGATTCCGGCGTCCGGGTCGGCTACAATCGCACGGTGCCTTCCCGGAACTGCAAGGTTCTCTACTGCGATATCGAAGATACGCGACGCGGGTCCGGAATCGAGCTCATTCGGTCCGAAGGGACGATCGTGCTCGGCTGCACCGTTCGCAGAAGCCTGCAGCACGGCATCCGGCTGTGCGGCGCCGTAGGGGCGGTCGTCACTTCCAATCAGATCTATGAGAGCGGCACATCGGACATCTCCATTCAGGGGTTCGGCAATAGCGATCGCGAGGTAACGCATCCGGTAACGGATTTCCTGGTCAGCCACAACAAGTGCCACGGCAAGAAGAACGGCTTCACGATTTTCAATAACGCCTTCACGGGCATTATATCGAACAACATCATCACCGGAAGCTCGATCGGCATCAAGATGACGGAGCCGAACGGCTACGGCAACCGGGATATTCAGGTGCTGGGCAATACGCTGATGGAGAACGAGACGGGAGTCGCGATCTTCGGCGATCAGCGGCGCATCGTGTTCCAGCAGAACACGATCGCGAACTTCAGGCGGCATAACGGGTCTTCTGGTGACGTATACGCCTTCGATATCAACGCGGAAGGCAAGGACGCGGATTTGACGATCGAGCATAACAGCCTCGTGAACAAGCATGCCGCAAGCGGGGATTCGCAGGTGGGGATCCGAACGCGCAATACGGGGCGCGGGGCTCGTATTTTTTTTCGATATAATCAGATTCGATTCAATCATCCAAGGGACCGGGAACGGTACTGGATCGAGAGCGGCAGAGGCCAGCTGGTGCTGCGGCTTGCAGGACAGGATGTGGACACGAATACTTCAATGTCGTACGAGTAGGACTTCGTATGCCCATTGTGATACATTATGTATCTTTTATGCCGCTAATGTTGCGAATTCGTATCATTAACGACATGAAGCGGGACGATTGGATTGTATAGGGATAAGAATTATAATGGGGCTAAGGAAGGGGTTATCTTAATGAAGATACTAATAACAGGCGCAGCCGGATTCATCGGCTTCCATACTGCGCTGCGGCTTCTCGAAGCGGGCCATGAGGTGGTAGGCGCCGATAACTTCAACGACTATTACGACGTGCGTCTGAAGGAAGACCGCGTGCTGCAGTTGATCGCGCACGAACGATTCGAGCTTGCGCGCATTCATCTGGAGGACTTGAAGGCTGTCCGACAATTGTTCGACCGGCATGCCTTTGACCGCGTGATCCATCTAGCGGCGCAAGCGGGCGTGCGTTACAGCCTGCAGAATCCGCATGCATACGTCGCATCGAATATCGCTGGCTTCACGAACATCCTGGAAGCGTGCCGCTACCAGAAGACGCCGCATCTGATCTATGCATCGTCCAGCTCCGTCTACGGCGCGAACGCGAAGATGCCGTTCGAGGAAGCCGATCCGGTCAACCATCCGGTGAGCCTATATGCCGCGACGAAGAAGGCCAACGAGCTGTTCGCGCATACGTACAGCCATCTGTACGGGCTGCCGACTACGGGATTGCGATTCTTCACCGTATACGGGCCATGGGGCCGGCCGGATATGGCCTACTTTTCCTTCACGAAGAAAATTCTCGCCGGCGAGAAAATCCAAGTGTTCAACCATGGACAGATGCGCCGCGATTTTACGTATATTGACGATATTGTCGAAGGGATCGTCCGGCTGATGGATGCGATCCCGGCCGGAGATCCGGAGTGGGACCGGCTGCAGCCGAATCCGGCCACGAGCTATGCGCCTTACCGTGTCTATAACATCGGCAATAACGAGCCCGTCGAGCTCATGCACTTCATCCGGACACTCGAGGATGCGCTCGGAAAGAAGGCGGACATCGAGCTTCTGCCGATGCAGGACGGCGACGTGCCTGCCACGTACGCAAGCATAGAGGCGCTCCGAGAGGCGGTCGGCTTCAAGCCTTACACCTCGATCGAGGAAGGACTCGCCAAATTCGCTGCTTGGTATACCGCTTATTACGCGGATCAACCGGCGGGGGTGTGACAGCCGGATGAAGGTCGCTCATGTCTGTACCACCGCGCTCAGCCATAAGATCCTGCTGGATAAGCTGGCGCTGATGAAAGCGATGGGATACGAGATCCACTTGATCTCGGCTCCCGAGGGCTACGATCCCGAGCTCGTCGACCGGTACGGCTTCCAAGTGAAGTTCGTGCCCATGAGGCGGGAGATTAAGCCGCTCGCCGATCTGTTGTCGACGTTCAGGCTAGCCAGCCTGCTGCGCAAGGAGAGATACGAGATCGTACATACACATACCGCGAAGGCCGGCGTTGTCGGACGCATAGCGGCGTGGCTCGCAAGAGTCCCCGTCGTCGTGCACACAACGCACGGCCTTCCCTTCTATGACGGACAGAGCCGATTGCGAAATCGGCTCTTTCGCATGCTCGAGAAGGTCGGCGCGTGGTTCGGCCATGCGATTGCGTCGCAGAATCAGGAAGACATCGAGAAGATTCGCGAATACGCGCCGGGAGCAACGGTGTATTACGAAGGGAACGGCGTCGATCTAGATGCGCTTGACCGCCGCCAGGAGCAGATTACGCAGGAGGAACTGGACGCGCTTCGGGCGGAATGGCAGATTCCGAGCGGCGTGCCCGTACTCCTCATGGGCGCGCGGTTCGAGCCGGTCAAGGATCACGCATACCTGATCGACAGTCTCCGTCATCTGAAAGAGAACGGCGTGACGAACTACGTCTGCGTGCTGGCCGGACGGGGCGAGCTCGAGGAGAGCATCCGCAGCCAGGTCGCCGCATACGGGCTGACCGAGCAAGTGCGGCTGGTCGGGCATCAGTTGGACATCTACCGTTGGATCGAGCTGTCCGACATCGTCATCCTCTCCTCGGAGAAGGAAGGCATCCCGCGGATCGTGCTGGAGGCGATGACTTATCGCAAGCCGATCGTGGCTACGGACGTCATCGGCACGCGCGAGGCCGTCATCCACGGCACGAACGGGCTGCTGGTCACCTACAAGAACGTGCCGGAGATGGCCATGGCCATCGGCCGGCTGTTGGCGCATGAAGCTTATCGTCGCCAACTGGGCGACGAGGGGCGCAGCCTCGTCGAGCATGCCTTCACGGAGCGCCAAGTCGTTGCGCGAATCCATGCGTATTACGGCGAACTATTCGAGAAGCTCCGCTACACGGGGAAGCTGCAGCTGCCCGTCGAGGCGGGCTATCCGGAGCGTTCCCAATCGATGCAGTAAAGGTTAGCGAATGATATAGAAGCTATAGAAGCCATAGGAGGAGTGAGAGGTACAATGAATTCGAATATGCAGCAGCGGGTGGCGGTGGACATCGAACTTAAGCACGGCAGAGTCCGGAACCAGACGCAGATGCAGGCGGATACGCTGCCGTATGCAAGGTTGAAGCGGGTGTGCGACGTGCTGTTCAGCGCGGGCATTCTGATCTTTATCTCGCCGTTGTTGCTGCTCGTCTATCTGGCGATCATGATCAGCGACGGAAGACCGGTCGTGTTCAAGCAGCAGCGAACGGGTCAGAACGGCGTGCCGTTCACGATCTATAAGTTCCGCACGATGAAGCAGGCGCACAAGCAAGTGGCGGCACCGAACCAGGCGAAGACGAACTACGACGAATGGACGAGCGGCGTGCCGGACGACTTCGTCTTCAAGTCCGGCTTCAACCCGAATGTAACGAAGCTGGGCGCTTTCCTGCGGAAGACGAGCATCGACGAGCTGCTGCAGTTCTATAACGTGCTGAAAGGCGAGATGAGCATTATCGGGCCGCGTCCGGAGGTGCCGCAGATAACGGATAAGTACAACGCGCTGCAGCGTCAGCGGCTGTATGCGAAGCCCGGCATTACCGGTTGGGCACAGGTGAACGGACGTTCGGACATCCCCCACGGGGAGAAAATCATGCATGATCTCTACTACGTATCGAACTGCTCGTTCATGCTTGACGTGAAAATCGTGTTCAAGACCATCTCGATGGTGCTGCTCAATAAGGGCTCGTACTAAAGCGGCATGCATGTAAGTAGAATAGTGTAATTTTCTACATCTAATCTTCTTAGAGGACGCAAAGTTGTGGAAATAGGTGCATTTTCTACATCAATTCAAGGACATTTTTCATTTTTGTCGGTATCCAGAGAAATTAGATGTATGTTTTACCTCTATTCGCCGGAAACCCTTTATATCCGCTCGAATAGGTGTACTTTTTGTAGCTATTTAGGTATCGACAGGGAGTCATGAAAGTTCCAAGGAGGAGAAAGTGATGAAAGTCAAAAAAGCGATAATACCGGCTGCCGGGCTAGGAACCCGGTTCCTGCCTGCCACGAAGGCGCAGCCGAAGGAAATGCTGCCGATCGTCGACAAGCCGACGATTCAATATATTATCGAGGAAGCCGTCAACTCCGGGATCGAAGACATCATCATCGTAAGCGGCCGCGGGAAGCGGGCCATCGAGGACCACTTCGACAAGTCGTTCGAGCTGGAAGAGACGCTGGCGAAGAAGAATAAGTGGAAAGAGCTCGAGCAGCTCTCCGCCATTAACGAGCTTGCGCAGATTCACTACATTCGCCAGGGCGAGCCTAAGGGACTCGGACACGCGATCTGGTGCGCCCGCAAGTTCATCGGGCATGAGCCGTTCGCGGTGCTGCTCGGCGACGATATCGTGCAGTCCGAGGTGCCTTGCCTGAAGCAGTTGATTAACGTATTCGAAACCTATGAATCGTCGGTCGTCGGCGTGCAGGCCGTGCCGGACGACGATCTTCCTAAATACGGCGTTATCGACCCGCATGGCTTGGAGATTGCTCCTAACGTCGTGCGGGTCGCTAATTTTATCGAGAAGCCGAGGAAAGAGGACGCGCCGTCCAATTACGCGATTATGGGGCGCTACGTGCTTCGCCCGGAAATATTCGATATTCTCGGCAGTCTCTCCCCGACATCGGGCGGCGAGATTCAATTGACGGACGGCATCCAACAGCTCAATGCGCTGCAGACCGTGCTGGCGTATAACTTCTCCGGCGTGCGCTACGACGTGGGCGACAAGTTCGGCTTCATCAAGGCACAGATCGACTTCGCGCTGCAGCGCGAGGATCTGAAGGGCGACCTGCAGGCGTATCTGAATGAACTGTATCACAATCAATTGGTTACATTGGGAGGCAGCGGCAGATGAAGAAAGTAGCGGTAGTCGGAACGGGTTATGTCGGGTTGGTATCGGGTACTTGCTTCGCGGAGGTCGGGCACCAGGTCATCTGCTGCGACATCGATCGCCGCAAGATCGATCTGCTCAAGTCCGGCGTGATTCCGATCTATGAGCCGGGACTCGAAGAGCTGGTTTCTTCGAATACCGAGAACGGACGCCTGTCGTTCACGGACGATATCGGCAGCGCGATCGAAGCGTCGGACATCGTGTTCATCGCCGTCGGCACGCCGATGTCTTCCACGGGCGAAGCGGATCTGACCTACGTCAAGGCGGTAGCGAAGTCGATCGGCGAGCACCTGAACAGCTATAAGGTCGTCGTGACGAAAAGCACGGTGCCGGTCGGGACGGGGCGGATCGTCAAAGCTACGGTCGCCGAGCACCGCACGGATGCCTCGATTGCGTTCGATGTCGTCTCCAATCCGGAGTTTCTGCGCGAAGGGACGGCGATCGCGGATTGCATGAGCATGGAACGCGCGGTCATCGGCTCCGACAGCGAGCATGCGGCATCGATCATCGCAGAGCTGCACGCGCCGTTCGAGACGACGGTATTCCTGACGGATCTGGAGAGCGCCGAGATGATCAAATATGCGGCGAACGCTTTTCTCGCGACCAAGATCTCCTTCATTAACGAAATCGCCAACCTGTGCGAACGCGTCGGCGGGGATGTCTCGCAAGTAGCGGCCGGCATGGGGCTGGACAGTCGGATCGGCTCGAAGTTTCTCCAAGCGGGCATCGGTTACGGCGGATCCTGCTTCCCTAAGGACACGGAAGCGCTGAAGGCGATCGCGAGCAGCAACGGTTACGACTTCAAGATCATCGATTCCGTTATCGAGATCAACCACCGCCAGCGCATGCTGATCGTCGATAAGCTCGTGCAAGCGTTCGGCGAGCTGGGCGGCAAGCATATCGCCGTGCTCGGCCTGGCGTTCAAGCCGAATACGGACGACATGCGCTACGCGCCGTCCCTGGACATCATCCCTGTGCTGCAAGCAATGGGGGCAACGGTCAAGGCCTACGATCCCGTGGCGATTCCGGAGGCAAGCAAGCAACTGCCGTCGGAGACGGAATACGGCGCTAACGTGTATGAGACGATCCGCGGCGCGGATGCGTGCGTGATCCTGACGGAATGGAACGATATTAAGGGACTCGACCTGACGCGTGCCCGCGACCTGCTCAAGCAGTCGGTCATCGTCGACGGACGCAACTGCTTCGAACTGGGAGAAATGGAGTCGCTGGGTTACACCTACTACAGCATCGGCCGTCCAGTCGTCACCTCCGAGCAATCCGTAACCGCCGTCGTGTAGGAAGTCGATCCTAATCATTAATTCTAGACGACCGCTTGTCAGCGCCTCGCGCGTTTCTGCAGGAAGCGCAGCACAAGCGGTCCAGTGAAGGGGTAAGGTAGATGGCTATGAAAGTGCTAGTAACAGGAGGGGCCGGCTTCATCGGCTCCCACATCGTCGATCGAGCCGTCGAGCTCGGCTATCGCACAGTGATCGTGGACAATCTATCGACCGGCAAGCGGGAGCACGTCAACCCGCAGGCTCGCCTCTATCAGGAGGATATTCGTTCTGCGGAGCTGAAGCGGATCCTCGAGCACGAACGTCCGGATGTCGTCATTCATCATGCGGCGCAGATCGATGTGCAGCATTCGATCGCGAATCCCGGCGAGGACGCGGCCATCAACATCGCGGGCACGGTGAACCTGCTCGAAGGCTGCGTACAGGCCGGCGTGCGGAAGTTCGTCTACGCCTCTTCCGCGGCCGTCTACGGCCAGCCGGTGGCGCTCCCTGTGACGGAAGAGCATCCGAAGCAGCCGATCTCCTTCTACGGCGTATCCAAGTACGTACCGGAGTACTATATCCAGACCTTCGCGTCGCTCTACGGCATGGAATACACGATTCTGCGCTACGCGAACGTCTACGGCATTCGGCAGGACCCGAAGGGGGAAGGCGGCGTTATCTCCATTTTCCTGGACCGCGCGATGCGCGGCGAGACGCTGCGCATCTTCGGCGACGGTTCGCAGACGAGGGACTTCATCTACGTCGGCGATATCGCAGAGGCCAATATGCAAGCCATTCACCACGGCAGCGGGCGCATCGTGAATGTCGGCACGTCTACCGCGGTCAGCCTGCTCGAGCTTGTCGGCACATTCGAGACGGTAACCGGGAAGGAACAGACGGTCAGCTTCGAGGATGCGCGGCCCGGCGACATTCAGCATAGCAGCTTGGACAATCGGATGGCCGTGGAGCACTTGAACTGGCAGCCGCAGGTTAACCTGTCGGAAGGGATCAAGCGTACTTGCGACTATTATGCGCCGCTATATGCCGCGAAGAAGGCGGAAGAAGCGCTAGAAATGATCGGGGAGACGCGCAAGGCAGCGGCTGTGGCAGTTACATAACGCGAGGAACGGCAGGGCAGGGAGTTCGGCAAGTGCAATACAGGCAGCTAGGACTGCAAGGGCACGAAGACAATAGGGCCAGCATCGGCATGACGCCGGTGCTGGCCCTTTTTAAGGTTGCAATGAAGCTCGGATTATTTGCTCTGCATCATGCGTTCGGCCCGGACGAAAGCGATAAAACGACGCGCTTCGTCAGGGGACAGCTTGCGTCCGTCGATGGCGAGGGCGAATCGTTCCATAATCTCCTCGTCGGACAATTCCAATCCATCAGCGAAGGAGCGGACATCAGGGTCCAGCGTCATATGCGGATGATCCGTGCGTCCTACTAAGTAATCAATCGAAACATGGAATAAATCAGCAAATTTCGTCAGGGTGTCTGTGTCGGGCTCCCTGCGATTCTTCTCATAATGCGATAGCGCTGCACGGGAGATCCCAAGCGCGGAGGACGTTTGCTCTTGTGTCCATCCCCGTTGCTCTCTCAATTTAGCGATGCGGCTCCCAATCTCCATGCTATTCCTCCTATTCCAACCTATTCTCATATTAATACGGAAAACCGACAATTGCATGTCTTGCAACAAAATGTCGCAAAAATTTGTGTCGTAGCGGTTATTTGTATCAATAGATACATTTTGTATCCATACATCTGCAGTTATTGCCATTCGCTGCCACTAGTATACGCGGGCAGCAGGAAAATCTTTCATGCCCTTTATCAAGGAGCGAAAGGAGCGCCAGTAATGAAGAAGTCGTGGAAAAGGCTGTTGCTCGGATGCGGGATATTCGTCCTAGCAGGAGCAGCGGTGGCAGGAGGTTATATGTGGCATCTGTATCATCAGGTCGAAGCGGCGGCCATGCGCATGTATGAGCCTCTTCCGGCAACGTGGCCGCCGTTCACCAGCAGCGATCATGAGGTGGTCCGGCTCAAGCGACAGCCTGATTCCGTGAAGGAAGGGCAAGGCTGCTATACCGTGCTTATTATCGGGTCGGACGCCAGGGCCGGCGAGCGGGGGCGCGCGGATACGCTTGTCGTCGCATCCGTCCGGCCGGACACGCGGGATACGCTGTTGCTGAGCATTCCTCGGGATACAAGGACGGAGATCGCCGGACTCGGTATCGAGGATAAAATCAATCACGCGTACGCGTTCGGCGGAGCGCCGATGACGGTGCGAACCGTCGAGCTGCTGCTGGATTATCCGATCGATTATTACATCAGCGTCGATATGAAGGGCTTCAAGGAGATCATTAACCATTTAGGCGGCGTGAAGGTCGATAACCCGACCGCGTTTCAGCATGAGGGATACAAGTTCAAGCAAGGCGTCATCGAGCTCGACGGCAGCCAAGCGCTGGAGTATAGCCGCATGCGCAAGCAGGATCCGCGGGGAGACTTGGGGCGCAGCGAACGTCAGCGGCAAGTGCTGTCGGCACTGGCAAACAAGACGCTGCGCCCGTCGGCGGCGCTGCAACTGGACAAGCTGTTGCGTGCGACAGCAACGATGGTGAAGACGAATATGACCTTCGAAGACATGAAGCGCTGCGCCTCCGAGTTCCGGGGGAAGCCGCCGCGCATGCAGGAGATGGAAGTTGCAGGTTCAGGGCAGCTGATTAAGGGTATATGGTATTACATCGTCGATGAGGACGAGCGGGCGCGCCTGCATGAGCAATTGAAGCTTCATGGGCGTGCATGACGAGCGGAATTCGGAGGGCAAATCGGCGTGCCGAAAAATAAATCGAGAAATGTTGAATAAATCGAGCGGGACTTGGGTATGTATGTAGAGAGGTATGATGAAGTACCTTGATCCTGCCCTGCTTTGACAAAAAAGAACAAGCGGAACCGGGAAAAAGAGTTGACAATGCTCGACAATTGTCATAAATTAAAGATACCAGAGATACAAATTGTATCCAATACCGAACGAAATGATACATTTAGTGTGATGATCCGAAGAAGGAGTGAAGTATGGTGACAGGTTCCGAACTTTTCTACTGCGTCCGTTGTAATCGTTTGGAGGAGCTGGACGGCGGGGAGGTGCTTTTCAAGACGGGGTACTTCCGCGTAGTGCATCCGCTCGGCTGCTGCGAAAGCTGCCGCGCTGCAGCCAGTGAAGAAGCTACCGGCTATTACTCCGATTTCCTAACTGCCGCAATGATCTCCAAGCAAGAGCGATTGGCTGCAGAGTCCCGCGTCCTGACACCGAGCCGCGAATTCTACAGGATCGAGTGGGCGGCCGTATAACTCGATCGAATCGAAGCGCACAAGGCGAGCTGCCTTGTGCTTTTCTCATTCATGCACTGCGCGTATAATCTCAAGTTTTGCTAAAGTCCTATTCTGGGCATAGAGAGTCGTATATAATGATGGAAGCATTTAGCAGCGCGGCCGAAGCCCGGCCTGCGATTGGAGGGACCCCTATGCTAGTACCGAGTGCGGCTCGCGCATCCGAGCCGGTAGTCCGGTTGAAGGACGTGACGAAACGGATCGGCAGCAGAACGATTATTGATCATCTGACTTTCGATGTCCCGGCCGGCGAGGTGTTCGGATTCTTAGGACCTAACGGCTCAGGCAAGACGACCACGATCCGGATGATGGTCGGATTGATGATGCTGTCCGGCGGAGAGATCACGATTAAGGGCCATAGCATCACGAACGAATTCGAGAAGGCGATTCGACAGGTCGGCGCGATCGTCGAGAACCCGGAGATGTACAAGTACTTGACCGGTTATCAGAACCTGCTGCATTATGCCCGCATGATTCCAGGCATCAGCCGGCAGCGTATCGACGAGGTTACGGCGCTTGTCGGCCTGACAGGCCGCATCCATGATAAGGTGAAGACGTATTCCCTTGGCATGCGACAGCGCCTGGGCGTCGCGCAGGCCATTATGCATAAGCCGTCGCTGCTCATTCTGGACGAGCCGACCAACGGCCTTGACCCGGCAGGCATTCGCGAATTGCGCGATTATCTGCGCGTGCTGGCCGAGCAAGAGGGCATCACCGTATTCGTCTCCAGCCACTTGTTATCGGAGATGGAGCTGATGTGCGACCGCGTCGCGATCATTCAAGCGGGCAAGCTGATCGACATTCGCTCCATTCATCAAGCGCAGGACGATGCGGCTGTATCGCAGGTCGTGTTCGAGGTTGACCGTCCGGATGACGCAGCAGCGCGGTTGGACGGCATGGGCGTGCTCGTGAACGGCAAGTCGCTCACGGTGGCGGTCAATCGCGAGGAGGTCGCAGACATCAATGCGCGCCTCGTCTCGGCAGGCATTCGCGTGTACGGCATTCGCGTGCAGACGAAGTCGCTTGAGGATCAGTTCCTGGAGATGACCGGAGGTGAGCAGATTGTTTGATTACATGCAGCTCGTATTGAACGAGAATATGAAGATCTATCGCCGTGTGCGGACATGGATCATGCTGGGTATCCTGCTGCTGCTGGCAGCCGCGTTCACGTTCCTGCTCATGGCATTCGAATCCGTTAAGCCGTCCATGTGGGACGTGATGCAGATGGAGGCTTCCTTCCTGATCGTGTTCGTCACCGTCTTCGCGGTTGTCGTGTCGGCCGAAAGCGTGGCCGGCGAGTTCTCGACGGGCACGATCAAGCTGCTGCTCATCAGGCCGTGGACGCGATCGAAGATTTTGTTATCGAAGTACATCTCGCTGCTGCTGTTCGCCATGTTCTTCACGGTCGTGCTGTTCGTGTTCACGCTGCTGCTTAATCTCGTCGTCTTCGGAACGGATGCCTCTTACAGCTTCCCAGGCAGAGATGAGGGACCGCTGCAGTTCATGCTGATCTTCTACGGCTACAAGCTGGTAGAGTTGCTCATGGTCGTCACGATGTCTTTCATGATCTCTACCGTGTTCCGCTCCGGCGGGCTTGCGATCGGATTGTCCATCTTCCTGCTGCTCGGCGGCTCGACGCTGGCAGGCATCTTGAGCGTCTTCGATTACGAGTGGCCGAAGTACGTCATATTCGTGCACATGAATCTGACGCAACACCTGAACGGCTCGCCGCTGATCGATGGCGTTACGCTCGGCTTCTCTCTGGCCGTGCTTGCCGTGTATTATCTCTTCTTCATCGCGCTCTCTTGGTTCGTCTTCAACAAGCGGGATGTCGCCGCTTAATGTGACGAATGGTATACGGTAGTAAAGAAGCCTTGCACGCGGACCATGAAGTCGGTTCGCTGCAAGGCTTCTTTGCTACCATAATAGAATGTATTAGTTTTCGAGCACTCGAAAACCGAAATTCTATTTGGCGATAAAACCTACCTCTAAACGCGGTCGCTCTTCTTCGAACGTCCACGATAGAGGTTTTTTCATGGTCGAAGCTCGCGTGCCATCTCCGCGAACGATTCGCGAGCTGCGGCAATCGTTGCCTCGATATCCTGCTCCACGTGAGCCGAGGTGAGGAACCAGGCTTCATACTTGGATGGGGCGAGGCAGATGCCGCGGTTCAGCATATGCCGGAAGAACGAAGCGAACAGCTCGCCGTCGGTATCCTGCGCTTCATCGTAGTTCGTGATCGGATGCTGGCAGAAGTGCGTCGAGAATGCGCCGCGTATGCGATTGATCGTCAGCGGAATGCCGTTCTTGTCGGCGGCAGCCTGCAGGCCGTCGGCAAGCCGGGCAGCCAGCCCCTCCAGACGGTCGTATAGGCCCGGCTCGCGGAGCACTTCCAAGCAGGCGATGCCGGCTGCGATCGAGGCAGGATTGCCGGCCATCGTACCGGCTTGGTAGGCGGGGCCGAGCGGCGCGACCTGCTCCATGATCGGCTTGCGGCCGCCGTAAGCGCCGATCGGCAGACCTCCGCCGATGATCTTGCCGAGCGCTGTCAGATCGGGCTCGATAGAGGCATGATCCGGGAAGGCGGCGTACGTCTGCGCAGCGCCGTAGTGAAAGCGGAAGGCGCTGATGACCTCGTCGTAGATGACGAGCGAACCGTTCGCTCGCGTCAGTCTGCAGAGCTCCTCGAGGAATCCCGGTGCCGGCATAACCATGCCGAAGTTGCCGACGATCGGCTCGACCATGACAGCCGCGACATCGTCGCCCCAGCGCTCAAGAGCAGCGCTGAGGCTTGCCGGATCGTTGAAGGGAACGGTGATGACTTCCTGCGCTATGCTGGTCGGGATTCCGGCGCTGTCCGGAATGCCGAGCGTCGACGGGCCGGAGCCTGCAGCAACGAGCACGAGATCGGAATGGCCGTGATAGCAGCCGGCAAACTTGATGATCTTCGTCCTGCCCGTATACGCGCGAGCGACGCGGATGGTCGTCATGACCGCCTCGGTACCCGAGTTCACGAAGCGGACCTTATCCATGGAGGGGATCGCTTCCTTCAGCATTCTCGCGAGCCTGATCTCCGGTTCGGTCGGCGTGCCGTATAGCGTGCCGTTCTCGGCCGCGCTGACGATCGCGGCCGTAATATGCGGGTGCGCGTGACCGGCTATGATAGGGCCGTAAGCGGCCAAGTAATCGATGTAGCGATTGCCGTCGACATCCCAGAAATAGGCGCCGTTAGCGCGTTGCATGAAGACGGGAGCGCCTCCGCCGACCGCCTTGAACGAGCGGGAAGGGCTGTTGACCCCGCCGACGATATGTTGAAGCGCTTCCTGGTAGAGTAACTCCGATTGCAGTCTTGCATGAGGTTGAGGACACATGATAGGCGATGCCTGCCTTTCGTCTCGGTAGAATAGGAGAAGGTGACCCGCCATGTAGCAGGGTCACCTTCCCAAGATAGCTTATTATTCAATGTGCGGCAACCTTAGCGCTAGGCTGAGGGCTGTTCCGGCTCTATCGGATCGGAAGGCCCATTGGAGGAACCTGCGCTGCCGCTGTCTGAAGGTGTAGCGCTGTTGTTGCTCTTGCTTGACGTGCCGTCAGCATCGGTTGCGCTGTCTGCGCCGTTAGCCGCGCCTGCCGCTGCGCCAGGTACCGTCCCGGTCGAAGCGCCTGATGCAGGAGGCTTCGCCGTGCCGGCAGGGTCGACTGGCTTCGTCGGTTCAGTCGGCGCGATCGGAACCGTAGTACCCTCAGTTGTCGGCGTACCGGCATCCCCATCGCCGTTCGCGCCTTCGCCTTCCTGTGCAGGCGATTCCGCTCCGCCCTCGGGAATCGATGGCGTTGGTGTCGTCGGCGATTCGGGCGATTCCGGCGTACCGGGCGTGACTGGCGCGGCAGGGGATTCCGTGCCGCCGGATCCGCCTCCTTGGGCGGGATTCTCGGTGCTCTTCCCGCCGGAGACCTTCGTGCTGCCTCCGGCTTGGCTGTTGGCAATAGGCGGTTGCGTCTCTTCGATCGTCGCCTTGGCAGGCGGATCGTCGTTGGTTATTGTACGGCTCGGCTGGTCTGTATTGCTGCGTGCCGGCTGCTTGACCTCAATCGTCGGCGCGGGGTCGGTTGAGGTCGAAGCGAGCACGTCCTGCACGTACTTTCGCAGCGCGTCCTCGTCTCGGACGCCGAGCACGGATGCGCCCCCGACGCGCTCGTCGGCGATGAGCTCCATCGGCGGAACCTGCGCGGAGCCTGCCATTTGGATTTTCAGTCCGAGCTGACCGAGCTTCAGCATGTCGGCTACCTTCATATTCGTCTCGATATGCGGCTGTATGCTATCCAGAATTTCTTTCATCCGCACGATGTTCCAAGTGGACTGCAGTTTGGCCACCACGGCTTTCAAGAAGTTGCGCTGCCGTTCCGTGCGCGTGAAGTCCGACATAGCGTCATGACGGAAGCGTACATACTGCAGCGCTTGATCGCCGTTAAGATGCTGGAAGCCCTTCTTCAGGTCGATGTCATAGCGATTGCCGTCTGCGTTGTCCGTATATCTCATGTTCTTCTCGACATCGTAATCGACGCCCCCGATCGAATCGACGAGTGCCTTGAAACCCTCGAAGTCCGCGTAGACGAAGTAATGAATCTCCAATCCGAGCAGTTCGCCGATCGTCTTCATCGCCAGAGGCGGCCCGCCCAGCGTAATGGCGGTGTTGATCCGGTTGCGGTGATGTCCCGGAATATCGGTGTAAGTATCGCGAAGGATCGAGAGTTGATGCGCCCGCTTCGTCACGGGGTCGACTGAGACGACCAGCATCGAGTCCGAACGGGCGACCTGCCCTTCATCTAATCCCCGCGCATCTCCGCCCAACAACACGATGTTGACGCGTTCCTTGCCCTCCCATTCGGGCGGCTTCTCTGCTGTCTCGTCCACGACGTCCCTGAAGCGGGAATCCGGTTCGGACTTCTCGAAATTATCGAGCGCGTTATAGATGCCGACAGCTTGGTAGGCTGCATATGCCAGCACAATGACGAGTACGAAGGAGACGGAGAATGCCGTCCATCCTTTCCATGTCCAGTGCTTCCAATCTTTGATTCTGCTCCAGCTCCAGTTCTTCCACGGCCTGCTGCGCCGTGATCCTCGCGGTTCCATCGGGCCTCATCACCTCTCCAAAATCTACTCTTCTGTCTGTATTATGACGGCTCTGCATTCCTGTTCCATGCGGATGCCGCATGCGTATTCGCTTTTTACGAGCGGTTCCCAATGGATCAGACGCAATGAAAGGCACAAACGTTACATATTCGGACAAAATAAAAATTATATCGATTGTAATTGAAGCTGCTTAAACAAACATTAAAATGCAATAAAAGTTCGAAGAGCCCGGTTGTCGCGGCCTTCGAAGGCGGAGCGATGGGAGCAGTCGAAGAGCGTACCGTAAGAAAACGCCATCGGAAGCGTTCAAGATTCGACGTCGAATAAGCTCCTCTACGTTGCATCGTGATCTGAATGAGCAACCTTTAAAATTATAAATTGTCAGGGCTTGTCTTACAAGTGTTATACTAGTTGTCGGAAAACCAAGGGGCATTTCCCGGGAAATGTCGAGCAAGGAAGGGGAATATTGGATGCAGTCTGCTA
>JAEZCJ010000148.1 GCA_023433615.1 Bacillota bacterium
TAAATACCATATTTACCCAGAGGCATCCGCGCCAACGGAGGCTTCTTTGTGTTGTTCATAAACAGTATAGCAAATATATCTGTCGCAATCCAAGCAATAGGTATTGACAAACATTAGCTGGTTTTTGTGTATTACCCGGGGCTCCCCCCAAAAGTAATCATAAGTTACGGAGCTTCCTGTCACTTTTGGGGGATATATGCTGTCTGTGCTCCTATCGACAAGTCTTTTATTATTCTTTTATTCGCGTTTAGTAGACTACAAGAATACTGTCTGACCATGTCGAATGGTGAAAGGGGTTTTATTATGAGATACGGCAAGCAAAAAAGGATTGCGGTTATTTGGCTGCTCCTCGTCAGTTTGTTGTGGGGAGCGGTTATTCCCAGTGTCGGCTATGCGAACGGGATAAGGAATGAGGTCGCGCTTCGCGATGCTCTGGCTTCGGCCATATCCGGTATACAGCCTGTCGCTGCATCAGATATGCAAGGCCATTGGGCGGAAAAGCAGCTGACCGATTGGATGAATAGAGCGTTGATTTCCGGTTACCCGGATGGGACGGTTCGTCCGAATACAGCGATATCGCGGGTTGAGTTCGTAGCGCTGGTGAATCGCTTGTTCAGCTACGCGGAAGGGAAGGAGGTCGCTTATGCCGATGTATCGACCGAAGCCTGGTACGCGAAGGATGTGAAAGCTGCGGCTGCGGCCGGCTTTGTGAGCGGCTATCCGGACGGAACTTTCCAGCCGAACAAGCCGCTCTCGCGTGTGGAAGCTGTCGCGATGCTGGCGAAGCTGGTACCGATGATCGCACAAGAAGGTGTGGATCCGCTTGCCGGCTTCACGGATCAAGGAACGGTTCCGGCATATGGGAGAGATTCGCTAGGCATTGCGATCCAATGGGGCTATGTGAAAGGATATCCGGATCACACTGTCCGCCCGTTCGCTTCGCTTACCCGCGCAGAGGCAGTCGCGCTGCTGGACCCGATTCTGCAGCAGGCGAAGCCTAATGCGGAAGGCGGCAGGGAAGCTCCGGCGCTTACGCTTCATGCTGCGGGCACATATGGCCCTTCGACGGGAAGCTTCGCGGTTGCCGGTGATTTGCACGTGGACGCTCCGGGAACCGTTCTGCGCAATGTGGTCGTCAAAGGCGATCTGGCTGTCGGCCAATCGGTCGGCGACGGCGACGTATTCTTCGATCATGTGACGGTACTCGGTACGACGACGATCAGCGGCGGCGGCGAGCACAGCGTGCATGTGGACGATTCGAATATGAATGAAGTCTATATTAATAGAAAAGATGGCAGAGTCCGGGTCGTCGTTAACGGCACGACCGCAATCGATCAGATGATCGTAGAATCGGATGCCAGCATTGAATCGGGGTCTTCGACCGGAAGCGGCATCGAAGGTATTTCGATTTCTGCGGGCGGCGATGTCACGTTGTCTGGGGACTTCAGTCATGTGTCGGTCGAGAGCGGTGCCCGCATAACGGTCGCTTCGGGGACGATCGGCCAAATGATCGTGATCGAAGGGAGCGGCGCTTCGACGATCACGCTCGGCGAAGGTGTACAAGTAGGCGAAATGGAGTTGCACGGCACGGCTATTATCCAAGGCGAAGGAGAAATCGGCAAAGCGATCGTAGACTCGCCGAACGTTACGTTCGAGAAGGAGCCTGGCAGCGTGGAGGTGACGGATAGGGGCAGCGTGCTTACCGGTACGGTGAACGGAACGGGAGGAACCGGAGGCACAGTTACGCCTCCATCCAATCCGCCCATTGATCCCAATCCGGATGTAGATCCAGATGTATCGGTAACGGTCATCGCCGGCGAAGCGAGCATAACCGGGTTCAAGCTTACCTTCAGCTCGGCGGTGCCGAACTTAACAGGATCAGCGGTCTTGTTGCGGAACGCGATGCAAGTAACGGTTCCCGTGACTTCGGTATCGACGCTGAATGACGGCAACTCGTACCGGATCGCGGCAGCGTTGCAAGAAGGCGAAACATATACGGTATCTCTAGCGAAGACGGGGTATGCTTTCGGCGCGGCAGTCACGTTCACAGTGCCGGTTACACCGCCGCCTCCGATCGCGGTGACGGTGTCGGCGCAAGCGATTGGTCCGGCTGGCTTTACGTTGACGTTCAGTCCACCAGTTGTCGGGCTTGATCCGAGCAACTTTACGCTTAAGAAGAGCGGCACGAACGAGCCGGTTTCCGTGACTGGGGCCGTGTATTCGGCCGATGCCGTCGCGGCATATCAGCTGTCGGCTGCGTTGATCGAGGACAGCGACTACACGGTAACGGTGACGAAACAGGGCTATCTATTCGGCGATCCGATCGCCATATACGTGCCGGTTACGGATCCGCAAATCGTTCAAGTCGCAGCGACGGTGAGCGGTATCGGCGCGGCCGGCTTCACGGTGGCGCTGAGTCCTTCAGTGGCCGGGCTGACGGCAGACGATTTCGGCCTGACCGATCCTCTGGGAGCGTCAGCGCCGATCGCTGCCGTAACGACAGATAACGATGGTGCCACATATACGATTACTGCGGCGCTCGTCGAAGGGATCTCTTATACGCTCGCGATCGACAAGGAAGGCTACAGCTTCGGCGCAACGCAGCAAGTCGACGTCACGGGCGGTTCTGGTCCGGACCCGGACATCGTTGTCGTGCCTTCAGCGAACAACGTGACGAGCGCTGGCTTTATTCTGACACTGGATCAATCGATCCCGGATTTGGATGCACTCAACTTTGTGCTGCACGATGGTGCTCAAGAGCCGGTCAGCATCGATTATCTCAGCACCGTCGACCTCGGAACCCGGTACGAGATATGGACTTCGCTCGAGAAGAACGATACGTACACGTTGTCGCTGGACAAGCCCGGCTATACGTTCGATGCCCCCGTTCAATTGCATGTCGCGGCACAGCAGGTGGCTTCCACGATCGATTGGGTCACGCATCGGCAGTTTCAACTGCGATTGGATCGCGGAATCGGCGAATTGACGGCAGCGCAAGTTGCGCTGCAGCATGCCGAGGGTGATCCGGTCGCGATCGACTCCGTCCAGCTTGCGGCTGACGGAAGATCAGCAATTATCACCGCAGATCTATCTGCTGCCGGACAGTACGCGTATCACGTCGACATCGATTACGACCATTACACGGAAGGAGCCGTTGCCGTACCTGAGATCATTGCTGTGTCCAAATATACGACCTTTAACGGAAGCTTCGGTGCGCACACCGGTTTGACCGTTCATCTGGCCACACCAGTGCCTGGCTTAACGGCAGATGCGTTCACGCTTACGAATGGAAGCGGTAGTCCGATGGTGCCGGATGCGGTGACGACTTCCGATAATGGCGCCAACTATACGTTACAAGTGGCGCTGCCGAGCGCGGATAGCCCGTTCAAGCTCAATATGGAGGCGGCGGGTTATCAATTCGGCTCTGCGGCAACGCTGGTGAGTGCAACGATCAATCGTTGGAGCACGCCCGGCGTACTCAGTCCGCAATTCATGGCGGGGCTGAATCCGAAGGTGCCGAACTTGACAGTCAGCAACTTCAGCGCGGTCGACCAGACAGGTCATGCGGTTGCGATCACGGATGTCAGCTTTAACAGCAGCATGCAACTTTACATTGTGACGTTCGACGGCGTGCCGGGCCATACGTACACGATCACCGTTCAGGCAGACGGGTATGATTTCGGAGCACCGCGAACGATCGAAGTCTATCCGATCAATCAGGTGGTCGACATTTCGTCTGGCGGATTTACGTTGGCACTCCGTCCCGCGGTCGCGATTAATACGCAATACGGTTTTACCTTGAAGAAGCAAGACGGAAGCACGGTCGCCATTCAATCCGCGGTTACGAACGATAATGGCAGCAGCTATCAGATCGCGGCGGGACTGACACCGGGGCTCTACACGCTCTATGTGTCGGCGGCCATCGAGCAGAAATCCTACACGTTCGTCGTTCCGACCGTCGCGACGATCAGCGTCGATCAGGTGACGAGCGGCGGACTGACCGTGAGATTGAACCATCCGATCGACGGTCTGTATGGATGGCAATTCGTACTCGTGAATACCGAGACTGGCGTCGACTTGACGAGCAATATGTACGTTGAAACATCCGATCAGGGAGCCAGCTACCGCTTCTCGGGCAACTTGCCCGGCGGATCATACAATGTGAAGCTGACCGATCACATGCCGCAGGACGGCGTCGACTTCGAGGTTCCCGATACGGTTCATATCCCCGTCATAGAAGTATCGAACGTGAGAGGAACGGGGTTCGATCTGGCGTTCGGCGGACATGCGCTACCCGGTCTGCAGCCCGAAAATATCGTGATCCTCGACAGCATGTATGTTCCCCTGAACGTGCAAGTCTCGTCGCTGGTAACGAACGATAACGGAGTCACTTATCACGTATACGTGACACTGCCGAGAGAAGCGGACTATGTCGTGTCGATGCAGAAGGAGTTCGTGAATTTCGGGATGTCTCCGTCTATACGCGTTGGCAAGCTCGTTACGGCTACGGTCACCGACGTAACAAGCGACGGACATTTGGTGCTGCAACTGTCGGCGGCGAGTCCCGAGATAGAGGGCGCTTTGATTACGGCTTTGACCGGTTCGGATGGTCAAGTCTATTATCCGGCGACGTTGTCTTCGGCGGATGGCGGGAAGAGCTTCCAGATTTACTACGGGAATCCGGACTACAAGCTCCAACCGGGAATCACGTATACCTTCAAGGTAGACGAGGATGCAATCCAGATGACTCCCGTCAGCTTCTTAATCCCGTCCGACATCACGGTAACGGATGCGACGACGTCGGGTCTGCAACTCCATTTCGCCTCTCCGATCCCGGGACTGCTGAAGAAAAACTTCATCGTTCGCAGCTCCGGCGGTGAGGTTGTCTCGATGATATCGGTTGCGTCCAGCGAGGATGGCGGGACTTATTCGTTGGCAGGTACACTGACCAGCGGCAGACGATATACGATTCAGTACGTGCCGAATGCGGCCGGGCAATCAACGACGCCTGTCGCGTTCGTCGTTCCGAAGTTCGTCACAGCGACGATTAGCGGCGCTTCAGCGCAGGGCTTCAAGGTTAAATTCGGCAGCGCGATCGCCGATCTGACTGCCGAGCAGATCGACCTTCGCGATTCTGTCGGAGATCGGATTCCGTATGATCAATACGCTGTCTCTACCAGCGACCAAGGGTTGACCTACCAAGTTACGACACTGTCGCAATATGTCCTGAGGACAGGAGCATCGTATGCATTGGATTTGGTTCGCGACGAGTTCAAGCTAGCTTCTCCGATCGCTCTCGGTCTTGCGGAAGTCGGATCGGTGCGGCTAATCTTGGCGGATTCGGACCAAATCGGCATTCAAGTCTATCCGTATCCGGGCTTGCCCGATTATCCAGATCTGACGTCGTTAACCGCAGACAACTTCGCGTTGTACGATCCGAACGGCAGCAGGCTGGCAATCATAGCTACCGATCTTGGCAACGGGGTATACAAGCTTGAGAGATCGTCGGGCAGCTTCGACAACACCGTATCTTATACCCTTGCGACGAGCGCGCCGGGCTTCGACTTCGGAGAACCGATCAAGGTCGGCTTTAATCTGACAATCGGCGTCAGCGTAATGAAACAGTCCCAGTCCGGCTATAAGCTCAATATGTACAAGACCGTTCCGGGACTCGATGAGTCTTCGTTCGTCATTACCGACGATCAAGGGCAGCCGGTCACCGTGCAATCCGTCACAACGACAGACGGCGGCGTGCATTATGATGTCCGCGCTTCATTAACCAGTGGGCATGTGTATTCCTTGGCCATAACGAAGGAGCATTATAGCTTTATCCTGACCCCTCTGCCGCCGTTGACCGGCATGCAAGCGGAGGTCGACGGCTTATCGTTGAACGGGTTCAGACTGAGTCTCTCCTCGCCGCTGCAGTTGCTGTTCGACGACCTTACCTTATTGGATGATCAGGGACAGCCGGTTCGAATTACGCACGCGATCTCACATGACAAACTAAATTACCAGATCGATGTGCCGCTTCAAGCGAATGTTACCTACACCCTGCAAATCAATGCCAACGGGTACGATTTCGGACCGGATATTCCGCTCGTCGTTCATTCGGTTTCGACAACGTTCGAAGGCGTGGATAGCGGCAACAGCCGCGCGTTTACGATCCGCTTCGATCAAGCGGTGCCCGATTTGGGGCCGAACGATTTCCAAGTCCGTCAGTTCGGCGTAAGCAAACTCGTCTCGATCCTGCAAGCGACGACGGAGAACGGCGGATTTACCTACACAATCGAGGCGAGCTTTAACGGATCGGATCGCTATACGGTGCTTCCGGTTAAAGACGGGTACAATTTTGGCTCGGCGATCGACTTCATCGTTCCGGTCGTCGTAAGTGCGGCCATACTCGGAACGAGCTCGAATTACGTGGATATCGGCTTTAACGCGGAAATTTTAAATTTGACCGCCGGCTATTTTAGTTTTATTGACGGCGCGGGGAATACGATCGCGGCGGAGAAGGCGGAGCATCTTAAATCCTATATCTACCGCATAACGGCTCCGTTCGTCGGCGGCGAGACCTATACTGCCCGGATCGAGAAGGAAGGCTATGACTTCACCGGTCTATTGGAGGCGTACATTCCGGTCTCGATCGAAGCTTCTTCGAGTTCATTGAATGACAGCGGGTGGACCATCGATCTGTCGCACGCCGTGGCAGGCCTGACCGCAGACAGCTTTACGCTTCGCGATTCCAATGGGCAGCCAGTCACGCTGAGCGGAATAACGGATTTGAACGACGGCGCGCAATATGCGGTGTCGGCTTCTCTCACGCAAGGGGAGACGTATACGCTCGCGATCAGCCAATCGGGTTATCAATTCAATACAACGTTGACGGGCCTTGTCCCGATCGTAGTCAGTGGCGTGGCTGCGGAGATTAACGTTCAAGGGTTTAACCTGCAGTTCGACCATGCCGTCGACGGTTTTAGCGTCAGCGACTTCCGTCTGCTGGACGATCAAGGAGAGCTGGTCGCGATCACGGCAGCGAGCACGAGCGACGAGGGACTCACTTATCAATTGAAGGCTTCTATCGCCGAAGGAAGATGGTATCTCGTCTCGATGTCTCGCAGTGGCTACGATTTCGGCAGCGGCGTGAATCTCTACGTTCCGGTTACGATTGTACCGTCTGTTGAGGCAGCCAGCACCACCGGCTTCACGCTCCGTTTGCCGGAAGCGATTATCGGGTTGACGGCAGAGGACATGATCTTGCAACACAGAAATGGCACGGCCGTTGCTGTCGAAGCGATGACAACGACGGATGGCGGTCTAACCTATTCCGTGTCGGCGCCATTGACTAACGGTCAACCTTATTCAATGAGCCTGGCGGCGGACGGTTACGATTTTGGCTTGCCGCTCCAGTTCAATGTTAGGACGATGTCGCTCACGAATATCGATAGCGATAAATTCCAAGTGCAGCTGAGCCTTCCGATTCCTTATATGAATGCCTCGCAGGTGCAGCTTCTGGACGAAGAGGGACAGCCGGCGGCGATCTCGTACGTCAGCCTACCCGATGACCTGAACCATGAAGGTTACTTATATACCATTAACGCCACAATGACCCCTGGACAATATTATACATTCAAGGTGACGGACCCGGCGTATCCAGCCGTTCCGCCGGTTCAAGTGATGTTTCCGATTGAAGTTCATCCGCAAGTGACGCTTGCAGACGGGAACATCATTCAATTCGCGCTCGATTCAGCGGAGGTCGATCTGCAGCAAGCTGATGTCGCGTTAACGGAATGGAATGGTGATCCCGTCAATGTGGTTAACTTTAGTCCGGGAGAAACAGCCGGAACCTATGAGATTCAAGCCGATGTGATCGCGGGCCGAACGTATACGCTCACCATTAACAAGGAGAGATACCATTTCGGCGCACCGTTAAGCGCACGCATGATCGTTCATACCTCAGCAACGGTTGCGAGCGTGAGCCAGAACGGCTTTAACCTGAATTTGAAGGAATCGGTAACCGGCGTTACGATTCAACTGTTCGATCAAGGCGTACCCGTATCGGCTAATATCTCTGCTGAACGCAACTACACGTCATACCGGGTACAAGCCAATCTTGATTACAACAAGGAGTTTACGGTTCGGATCAGCGTACCACACTACGATTTCGGCGCAGACCTGACGGTGAACAACGTCGCCCTGCTTCCGGAGTTGATCGATGCCGTATCGAACGATTTGGGAGACGCCATAACGCTCACCTTCGATAAACCGTTATATTCGAACACCGTCGCTGGAGCGCCTTTCTCCGTGAAATTGAACGGCAGCTGGCTGAGCGGGGTAGTTGCGTCGGTGCCGTCAGGCGCAGGTTCCGAGCAAATCGTCTTGAGATGGAGCGGAAGCAAAAGGATCACCTCATCTTCGCAAGCGTTCGTCGCCTATTCCGGAGTGAACCGGGTTCGAGCACAGAATAACACCTATCTCGCAGCCTTCGGCGAGACGGCTGTGACGATTATGGCTACCGAGCTTGGACTCGTTCAGTATTATGCCAAGAGGTATTCCCCTGATGAGGCCGTGCAGGTGCTCCATCAGCAATACGGCGAGACAGCGGTAGGCGCGGCCAAGCTGATGCAGGAAGGCGGATTCTACCCTAGCTGGCTGTACCCTGCAATCTATACCGAATACGGGATGAACAATGCCGATTTCTACGCGTTGCTATATGCGATGGATCTCGATGCCAACACATTGAGAGAAGCTGCATTCGTGATGCGGGATAGATTGATAGACCCTTCGCTTGCTAAATCGGACGGATTATTGCAAGCGGGCTTCAACGTATTCGAGATAGCGCCGGTGATGAAAGATATTGAGTCATGGACGGGGACATGGGTGCCGTGGCTTAACGCAGCTGTCCATAATCACAGCGTCTCTCTAGCGGACGGGGCGCTCGTCCTTCAACAAATTTATCGTATGCCACATAAGCAGGCGATAAAAGTGTTCAGCGGTATTCCCGCGATCGAGATCGCGCCCGCTATCCAAAGCGTGTATGGCTTGACCAACGGAGAGACGATCGCTGCGCTCAAGGGAGGCGACGTGAGCGCCCCGGATGCAGCGAACGTTACGAAACTGCTGTACCAGGCGACCGCGGCAACAAGCTATCGTTGGCTTGTTGAAGCCGGATACCAGGCCGTGGATTCAGGAGCAGCGATCTTGCGTCAGTACGACACGATGACCCATTCGGAATTGGTATCCATATTGTTCGGAGCCGGTGCGACGGCAACCGAACTTTACGGTATCGAACAGCTTGTCGGGGTGTCGGATGCGCTCGGTAAATTGGTCGATGCGGGAATTCCTTATCGGGAGGTCGCGGCTGCCAGCAGGGCGAAGGGGGATAAGCCGCAAGTGTTCATCGGAGCGATGAACAGAAGGGATATTGCGGCAGAAGAGATTGCGGCAGCTCTTCGCGAGGCTTGGAACACCTCGGCTGGGCGTGACGAATTATCCTATGTCATCTCCAATTTCCGCCTAATGGGCTATGCTGCGGAAGCGCAGGCGAAGCTGCTGCGGAACGTATTCGGTGCGGATATCGCGATGACCTACTCCGTGCTAGGCAGCTATTCCGACCTGAATATTCTATTGGCCATGCTATATGCCGGCTACGATCCCACCGCAGTAACCACTTTTTATATGCAGAGGGAACGGCGCGATCGCAACGAGCTGTTCAAAGGGCTAACGCAATCGGGTCTGTCGAGCGAACAGGCGATGAAAGCGATTCGTGATGGCATAGCCGGCAACGGGTCTTCGCTTTCGATTGCCTCTGCCGTGCAAATCCTGGAGAGCGCTGAAGGTTTCGCCGCTATGTACAGAGCCGAGGAGAGTATCATCGTGCTTCAGTCGGCGTTCCCGGGAGACGACGGAGTGTCGCTTACTCCGATGTCGATAGCCTCGGAGCTGAGCGCTACGAGTTGGAAGGCGAAAACGGGTATCGCCAAAGCGATGAAAGATCATCTGGGCATGACCATGCAGCAGTGGCTCGTCATCGAACGAACGATTCCGTTCGGGGGATATCTAGGCGCAGATGTTTGCACGTGCACGTTTGATGCTATTCTGTCGACAATTATGTACCTGTACAAAGGCTCGACGATTCAAGACGTTATCTTGGCGATGAGCAAAACGGGCCTTTACTCGATTAGCGAGGTGGTCGCGGGATCCGTATCGTACTTTAAGGCTGGGTCAACCGAAGCTGCGGTTCCTTACTTGATGTCCGTACTGAAGGATTCCGGATATTCATTCCAGGACATCGCCGCCGCGTTAGACCAAGATTCGGGGATGCATGACCTATGGCTGTCCGCATTCAGAAAGTATGGTCTATCGTTCATGGACGCGGCTGTCTACCTGAAGAGTGCGGGAAGAAGAGCCGATGAGACGATTTCACAGCTCGATCTTGCGCATTATTCGACCGAAGAAGAGGTGCTCGTGCTTCGCGAGGTATACGGTCTAGACAGCGACGCTGCTTTGCTGGAGATGCGTAATTTTATTAATCCCGTCCGGAGCGAAGTTGATATCGTCAGCGCGGTCGGTAAAATTTACAGCGTAGATCCGGTACTGCTCTTCGCCAAGTTGCTGAAGAGGGGGGGAGGATCGGCAACCTCGATTCTGAATGGGGTTGCGGGCAAGTACCCTGCCTATCGTCAAGTCAATAAAGCAGGTCCGCTTCTCGTTCAGCTCGGCTTAAGTCAGGACGAAGTGATGGAGGCGCTGCTCGCGCTTTCGAAATATTTCGGCGGAGATGACCTGAAGACAACGATCGGCATGCTGCAAAGCATGTACGCTACAAAACAGATCCTGATCGCGCAGCTATTGGAAGCGGAATCCATGACGACGGCAGCTACCGGCATTCCGTATCTGAAATCCGCCGGCTTCAGTATGGAGGATATCGTTCGCGCGCTTAAAGACTACTATCACTTGAACGCTGGAGAAGCCGCGCAAGCTTTGAAGTCCTATTACGATCCTGACGATATGAGTAGCCTCATGAGGGGCTTGTCGAATTTGTATGGGCAAAGCGTATCAGACACGCTTGTGGAGACGCTTGAAGCGAAGGGGATCGAGACTGCCAGGGAAGCCGTTCGATTCATGGAAGAAGCCGGCTACGGCGCAGACGAAATGTTCGAATTCGTCAGAACGCATTTCGGATTGAATCCGGGACAGACGGCAGCAGTGTACAAAACCTCTGCGGAGCTTACTGGCGAGGTAGCGTACACGCTCATCACGAAGCTTGCCCAAACCTATGATGAATCCGTGGACTCGGTCCTTCATGAGCTGCTGGTCGCACGCGGCGTCACAAGTTACAACTTGGATGCGATTCGGTTCGTCAATTACAGCTACTTCCCGCTGGCGACTAACATTCTGCTAGCGAAGAACGGTTATGCCCTATCCGCCGGAGAAGCGACCCAGCAACTGATCGATTCGGACTTGTACGAAGAAACGGATATCATTGTTTATGTGCGCGAGATTTACGGAACATCGCAAACCGAGAGCATTGTTGACGGACTTGCGGCTATGCAGCTGGATACATTCCCAGCGGCAGTGAATTTCATGAAGTCCCGCAATTATCACATCTACGATCTCATACGCGTCGGTAAGGAATATTACGAGCTATCCTCAGGAGACGTAAGTCTCGCATTGACTGGCTACTATGGCGCAGTCGAGCTTGACCAAGCGATTAGCGTAATTTACGGTCAGAGTCTGACGGAAATCCAATTGAACGCGCTGGCAGCCGGCGGCGTGCAGACGTTCGCGGCAGCAATCGTACAGATGAAGGGCAACCTGCAGTTCACGCTCGAAGAGATCGTACTTGCCGCCAAATCGTACTTCAAGGTATCGGCGGGAGTTGCGCTTCACGACTTGCTGCAATCGCAGGCGTACAGCATTACGGACATTCAACAGGCCGTCGCGGAAGTATACGGCAAACCAATTAACGAAAGCGTCGCTGATCTATTGAAGAGAAGCGGCCTATCTTCGATCTCCGATGCCGCGCCGCTGCTTCGCTCGATGGGCTACTCGCTCGAGGAAGTCGTCGAAGCGTCTAAATCGTATTACGGCAATTCGGAGCAGGCAACGCTCGACGCATTGCGCAGTATAACGCTAGAGAACGCCGATGTGCTCAAATGGACAGTGCAAGGAATCTACCAGTCGTCGTCCGCTAAGAATGACATCAACAAGACGCTTCAGAGCGCAAGCATTACGGGCAATGAGCCATCCATCGCCTATTTGTGGCAATCGGGTTATTCGCTTTTTGACATCGTCACTTGGCTGAAGACGAACCGGTTCCAGACTGCGGGCCAGACGGTGCAACTGCTTGTCGCGAACGACTTGTTCGAAATGAGCATGATCGTCAGCACGATCGGCAGCGTATACGGCAATAGCTTCGATCCCGACTTATTCGAAGCGATCAAGTCGAGCGAAGGCGTCGGGAACGGCCTACCTGCGGAGCAGTTCGCTACTCTCCTTGCTATTAGCGGGTATCGGATGGATGTGATCGTGCAATATTTGAAATTGAGCTATCTCCAGACAAAGCAAGAAGCCTTGGCGACCTTGGCGACCGTAGGGCTCTATTCCGAGGATGCTATTCAGTCGAACATCGAAGAAGTTTACAGCTCGTCCGGCACATCTTCGAGCACGCTGAAGCAGGCGCTTGAGCTGTATGGCATTACGACGCCGAACGCAGCAGTGGCGTTCTTGGCTAAACAAATCGTCCAGATGGCGGATGTGGAGAACTATGTTAAAGATATCGCTGAATATTTGAAGGACGTGCATGGCCTGGGAGCCGACGAGACGACCGCAATGCTAGCGTCTCATTACTCGGCAGCCGTCATCAGACCGGCGATCGCGGACGTCTATTACAGCGCATCGAATCTAAGGGCTTTAAGATCCTTAGTCGGAGCTAACAGTTCGGCCTTCACCGGTCCGAGTAACTTCATTAACGAATTGAATGGAAAAATCTCTATCAATTCCATTGTGCTCGCTTTGAAAGTGCTGTTCGATCTCGATGCGACCGAGGTTATGGACGTCGGGCTGAGGTACAATCTGGAACCGAGTTCTCTGCAGAAAGCCGTCGAAGCCGTCTATGATGTCAATCCTATGTATGCGTACTTGAAGTCGCTCAAGGACGATGGCGCAAGCGCCGACCAGATCAGCTCCGCGCTTCGCAGTCTAGGCGCGCTTAGCACGATGAGCACGACAGAGTACGTTGATCTGCTGCTCCGACTCGGCTTCGATACCGGCGTCGTTTACCACGCCAGGAACGCCTGGATGATCGAAGGCGTAAGGAACGATTCGACCGAGGTGCAGGGGAAGCAGATGGTTCAGCTCGGATTCACGACGCCGGCTGCGATCGTTGCCTTCGTATTCCAGAACTCGGGGGCTCCTGCCTATAAGATGGTCCAGATCGTCAAAGCAGGGCTGCCGAATGCGTCGATGGTCGATCTCGCTTACGCCCTGAAGAGCGTAGGGTACGACAAGGATGAACTGCTCGGCGCGGTCAAATATGCAGCTGGCACGATGGACGACAATATCGCAGCGATCCTGAAGGATCTCGGTTTTAATGCGACGCAGGCGTTGTCGTACTTGAATGACCGATCGACGTCGGACCGAGTCCGCTGGTTGATACGCAACGGGTACGCGCCGATCGAGTTCATTCATCGCGTCGACAAGAGCGATGGCACGGCGGTAGCCGCGATGCGGGAGGAAGGCATATCCGCCAGCGATATCGCGACCGCGATCAAGTACTATCAAATTAGCGGTGTGCGATTCGACATCATCGCAAGAGACTTGTATAACGGCGGCTTTACGGATCCGGTGCTTGTCGCGAAGGCGCTGGTTGATGCGGGTGAAATGCCATTGAAAGTGATCGACGACATGACTACGTTAGGCAAGTGGGAGATAGAACCTGTAGCTCAAGCGCTTCTGGATGCGGACGTGCTCTCGCTGACGGACCTTGTCACGGCGCTCGGTTACGCTGTCGATTTCGATAAGCCGACGACGATCTATTTCATCATCAAGAAAGTATCGAAGAAACAGCAGCAAAGTCTCTACGACTTCTTGGGCGATGCGCGAGGTTACCTCCCCGATAACGATATCGCGATCATTGTTACGATCACGGCGATGCGAGAAGCGGGGTACGATGCGGGTACGATGGCCGGCATCCTGCACCACAGGGAAGGCGCAGAATATTTGATGGCAGGCCTGCTGTTAGGCTTGTCCGGATATGCGGTCGACGACCTTGTTGCCGAGGTCATTAACGAATATCGGACAGAGCTTGTCATCGCGATCACGATCGCCGTACTGACGAAAGCAGTCGGCGCGGAATTCGCCCAAATTCCGCAATATTACAAAATAATCAAGAGGGTTATATTAGTCGTAAAAGTCACTTCGAAGGTAATCGACAAGATGACGTAAGCGTCTCGGAAACACGCCAAATCGGCGTGTTTCTTGTTAGTGTCGCCCAGCATGGGAGTCAAACGGATTGAGGTACTTAACGGACAGATACAACGCATTACGGAATATTTCATGAACCGCCATCTATAAGGATCATCGTCAAATCCCGCATGAGCAGAGACAAATTTTCTCAGTCGGGTTTGTCCATGTCTATGGTAGTGAAACCGATTAACGCGGGAGAGCGCATCGCTGGCAGCGATGAGGTCAGGGGTTCGATCCCCCTAGGCTCCACCAAAATAAACAGAGAACCGCGTCCAATTCGGACGCGGTTCTCTGTTTATTGGTGGACTTGGCCCAGGGGGTGAGAACCCCTGTCCGCGCACAGGCAGTTCTTCGATTCTGCTTCGAACGAACGAGCACGGCGTCTGAAACTACCGCTAAGATCGTCATCGCGGGCAAGGCTTCGTCAGCAAGTGTGATCGGGATTCAGACATCCCCTCCGCGAAGCTTAGTAATGACAGATGCGGAGCTTGTAGACTCTACCATGGACATGGCCTAGGGCTAATCCAAATGGTCAAGAATGTCCATTAGAGCATCTTTTCGTCAATATAAATTACTTTACAGTCATTAATGACCGTTAGGAAGGAAAACGACAAGAAAATCTTGTAATATCCTGTCTGACGGTCGTCAATGTCCCTAAGCATGATGTTACTTAGTGCGAGGAGGCCGAAAAATGAAAATTAGCGAATTGTCCCGGCTGACTAATGTTAGTCCGCGCTCGATACGACATTATGAAGATAAAGGTCTGCTCACGTCTGACAGACTCGATAACGACTACCGTGATTTCACCGCATCTACCGTTGAACGGATTCGCTCGATCCAACTCTTCTTGAAGCTGGGTTTTACGACAGATGAAATACAGAGCCTGTTCCAGTGTGAAGTCGCGTCTCCGGACGATTACGAATACTGTGAAGAAATGCAGGAAATCTACGAAGAAAAACTGCGTAAAGTAAAAAAACAGATCGCTTCGATGCTGCATTTACAGCGGCTTCTGGAGCGGCAGGTTGCGCTAACGGCTGCCAGCAAAGAGCAGAACCTAAGAGCATCAGTCTAGAACAGTATAAAGGTTCACGCCAATGTGAAGGTCAACAGCTGGTTTTTTTGAGGTCAGATACAAACCAAATTAAATCAAACCAAACCACGCCATCGAGACGTGGTTTTCTTTATATCTATGGTGAACTAGTATAGCGAGAGAAACATGCGCAAGTTATACCGTATAATTGTTCCCTCATTTTACGTCTATATAGTTATAAAGGATTAATACGCATAACAAGGGAGGGGTGGAGAATTGCAATTTCATGAAGTAAGTTTAGAAGCTAGAAACTTGTATGCAGCTTTTATCGAAACGATAGAAGAATACCGTCCGGCAGTATGGAAATATTGCATGCGACTTACATCCAACGCTTGGGACGCAGAAGATCTGTTACAAGAAACGTTTATGAAAGCATTTGTCTCGCTAGGACAAATCAAGCATCCCGTCATACCGAAGTCTTATCTATTCCGGATTGCGTCCAATACTTGGATCGATCAGCACAGGAAGGCTAAGCAGGGTACAAACCGTGGATGGCATGAAAGCGACGAATGGTTGGAAGAGACACAAAATGATCGTAGGATGGATGTGCTTGAAGGAATCGAAGTGTTGATCGATTCCCTCTCGCCGCGACATGCTGTCGTCGTTCTTCTGATGGAGGTGTTCGACTTCTCGGGCAGGGAGGTTGCCGAAATGCTGCAAACGACCAACGGTGCAGTTCATGCTATGCTTGCGAGAGCTAGAATCAAGCTGAGATCCGCTTCATCAGATGAGCAATACGAGAGAGAGAAAGCGCCGCACGTGAAGGAAAACATGAACCCGCTCATCTCCCGGTACGTTGAGGCGTTCCATCAACAGGATACGGCCAAGTTAATGGATCTATATGCAGAACATGCAGAGATTCACTTCTTGAATGCCGGCATCGTTCGAGGACGAGCGCTCATCAAGAATACTTACGACTGGTCGGCCTATCCGGAATCATACCGTGTCGAGTGTAGATGGTTATGGGGACAACCAGTGGTTCTCACTACAGCTATTCGAGGCAGCCTCCAAACCTTATGGCGAGCTCAAAAACTTGAATTCGAGGATAAATCGTTGGTAAGAGAGAAGAATTATTTTTTTTGCAAGGAAGTCATGTTGGAGATAGGCGAATACTTGGGTATACCGGTCGATGCGGATACGCAGATGAATTACGAACGCACTTGGAGAGCTTTGCGGTCTTGTCCGAATTGAAATTATAGCAAAGGAGGTTTAACAGATGGGTAAGGTTTTGTTGGATATTTCGATCTCAATAGACGGTATTATGGCCTCGAAGGACAATTATCGACTTCATCGATGGTATTTTAGCGAGAATGACGGGATTGCCACGCAGATCGTGAACGAGTTGATCGAAACGACCGGAGCCGTAATCATGGGGCGAAACACCTTCGCTTTAGGTCATGAGTTCGATGGATTTGTGAACAATCCGTATCAAGTGCCTCATATTATTCTTACGCATGCGGTTCCTCCGTTCACGCCTAGAGGAGACACGGAATTCATATATGCGACGGACGGGATTGAAATCGCACTCGGCCAGGCTAAGGCGGCAGCGGGAGGGAAGAACGTCGTCGTGACGGGAGGCGTCGATACAGCAAGGCAGTTCTTGCATGGCCGCTATCTGGATGAAATTCAGCTTCATGTGGTTCCCGTGATGCTAGGCCGCGGGAAACGGTTGTTCGAACAGGAACAGGATCATCCGAATCAGCAAGAATGGCAATGCGTGTCGGTACAGCAATCATCTGACACGGTGCACCTCCGATATCGTGCGAAATCATTAAATCGAAGAGGGGAAGAGGAGTAACATGAGAAAACTTATTGTATCCATGATGGTATCGATTGACGGGTACATAGAGGATCATAATAAAAGTTTGGAATGGTTTACATGGGACAGCGAAATGGAGAACTATATGCTGAACTATCTTCGGAATTTCGGGGTGTTCGTATACGGCCGCAAGTCTTATGAAACGATGGTAAGTTACTGGCCGGAGGCTGGCGATAACCCGGCTTGGCCTGATCGGGACATCGAGTTCGTCAAGATCATGAATGAGACTCCTAAGCTTATATTGTCTACAACGTTGCGTCAGGTGCAGTGGAATGCCGAGTTGTTTGGCGAGAATCCTGAACAAGAAATGAAACAGCTTAAAGCGCAAGAAGGCAAAGATATTGCCTTGTTTGCGGGGGCTTCCGCAGCAGCTTACTTTATGAGCAAAGGACTGGTCGATGAATATCATCTCATCATCAACCCAGTTATTCTCGGCAGTGGAAATGCGTTATTTTCAGGTGGCGACTCCATGAAAAGATTGCAGTTGAAATCTGCGCGTTCATTTCCGTCAGGCATCGTCATTCTGACTTATACAACTGTATAGACTTAAGCTGATAGAACCAAATCGAGACAAGCCGGTAACCGGCTTGTCTCTCGATTGATAATTTGGCCCGCGCGGAAACCTCTCCCGTGGCAACGTAGATGGCGCTGTATGGCGGAAGCGTAATGCTAGCCGCATTCCGAAGCCCGTAATCGTTCACCGTGCTGCCGTCCGGTTGAGGATGGCTCTTGAAGATGTACAGCTCGAATGCGCCGCCGTCATTCTCGTAGGCATTCCTTAGCTCATTGATTTGGCTTTGGCGCTGCTGATCGTACCGGTATAGCTGCGTATCGCCTGCAGATGCACTGGAATCGCTATAGAAATTCTGCGTGATTCGCGAAGCTCCTTGTCCAGGTAAACCGTCAAGTAACTGCCGTCCTGAATGTACCGGTACGCATCGTTAAGACGATATGGGCCCAAGACATTCATCCCACTAAATGGGAATCATGCCTTCTTTCTAGTTGCACCTGTCGGCAAAGATTAAAACCACAAGTTCTTCAGTGGCTCCAATAATCGCAGGTCGATTAATTATAGTATTAGCTCTTTGGTAAATAATCTTTATAGTCTTTTTGATTTCCTTCAGCCTTAATGAATTTTTCTTTAAGTTCCTTCTCTTTTTCAGGTGTATCTAGTAGTATGTCACCTTCAACTGGAACAATATGATGAGTATCCGTTTTCGAATCATACCTTGATACGAATAAATACTTCTTACCCTCTTTCAAATACTCTGCTCCATCAAATTTGTAGAGGACCTTTCTATCAGGATCATAAGCAACCCTGTGACTAACATTGACAATCTTCTCTAGATTGCCCTTAATATTCTCCTCAACTTTTACTTCATATATAGAAAGTGGGCTTATCTCATCCTTAGTCTCTTTACTTTTAAGATTAACTGTTCCAACGAAAACATTATCCGCCCAACCAACTAATAGTTCACTGTTTTTAAGATCGAACATATTGATAGAGTGTGTCTTTACAACTCGTGCTTCTTTATTTAACAAGATATTTGTACCGAAGAATCCTATCAGTGAGACGCATACTAATATTGAAAGTAATTTTAGATATTTCATTCCCAGTTCACTCCTTAATAAGTGTCTTATGGATTAGCAATATGGTAATCAGTTATATCATGGGAAGTCAAACTAGTAGTACCAGTAATATGACCATGCATAACAATGTAGTCCCAAGGATAATAATGGTCCATTATCCCAAGTGCATGACCTATTTCATGTATAACGGTATTACGGATGATTGAGTCAGAACTTACCTGTAAGTAGTAATCATTATACTGAATTGTATCCGCATATAAGTTATCATAACTATACAACCCTGCCCACGGCACTAAACTTGAATACATATCAGTAAATGTAAGGTCTTCAATTACCCAAATAGTATCTGGTGCTATGTTTACTTTTCCAAGACTATTCCATTGACTTAACGCTGAGTTAAATGGCAAGAAGTATTTAGTCCCTCCTCCATAGCGAATTTCCCCTCCATCTATTGCGCTGAAAGAGTTTGTATGCCCCGGAGAAGCGACTGTTGCAAAGCTGACTGCTGCCCCTATCAATAATGCGATACTCATAAGTAGAGACACGACTACCCTCTTCTTAAACATTAATTTACCTCCTAGAATTTATTTATGATAGCTGGCCAGCTGATCAACATAAGGTAAATACCTCTACAACCAAAAATACGGATTATTAATCACGATGTGTCAATAACAATTTAATCTACCAAACAGTATTTGACAAAATAAGTCCACCACTTAAGATTTTGGTTGTACATTCTTTATTTTCCACTCGCGCACATAATGTTCCATATTTTTACTAAATAGACGCTTCCTTAAATAAAATACTTCATGACCCATGCAGTTCGCCCCAAATACTAGAAAGTCCCAATATTCATTGAATTGTGTGCCAAACACCAGAAAAACTTGAAAAATCGAATATGCCCCAATAATCGCGAAGGGTACCTATTTTTAAGGGTATATCTTAGAGAAGATTGGGTGATTTTTTGAAACCAACCTTAGAGCAGCCTCGTTTTCGTAAACTCATGCATGGCGAGTGCGCGGGAGCGCCTCTAATTCGCACCATGTGGGATCGCTTCGATTCTTTATTACTCCTTACGCAGTCGGGGATTTTCAAGCGCAGCGGCGCGCCGTCTTTGGCTTGATTGCCGGTTGTTCGTCTGGCAATCAATTAGCGCAGACTGGCGTAACCATATCCGAGTTGGCAAAGCAGATGTTGCTCATGCTGCGCGAATCCGTTTCTTGTCGGCTGTGGGTAGCCATGGACCGTTGGTAGTTCTGCAAGGAGTTCTTTGTTTTTTTGCAGGCGGATGCCATCGACTGGGTCACAAGGCAAAGCGAAACACTGCGTTATTCCGAAAGATACAGGAGCCTGGGCGTAAGCCCCGGTGTGTAATGCTCCCCATTGTCAAGACACGATTTTCTGAGGGATGAGATATATCCTGCTTCTCATGATTCTAGTATTTAGGATGCTGCCTTTTCGATAGTGTGATCGTCATATTGATCAGGCTTTGCTTCATTGAGGGATTGATGAGGGTTCTTGATTATAGAGTCGAACATAACGAGCTATCTCTTTGCGCATCGCACGAGGGCCTTACCGTGTAAAGTGTAGATGGTTATGGGGACAACCGGTTGTTCTCACCACAGCTATTCGAGGCAGCCTCCAAACATTATGGCGAGCTCAAAAACTTGAATTCGAGGATAAGTCGTCGGTAAGAGAGAGAATTACTTTTTTTGCAAGGAAGTCATGTTGGAGATAGGCGAATACTTGGGTATACCGGTTGATGCGGATACGCAGACGAGTTACGAACACACTTGGAGGGCTTTGCGGTCTTGTCTGAATTGAGACGGGATTGCCACGCAGAACGTGAACGAGTGCTTCATATTATTCTTATACGATTCCTCCGTTCACGACTCAGGATCATCCGAATCAGCAAGAATGGCAATGCGTGTCGGTACAGCAATCATCTGACACGGTGCACCTCCGATATCGTGCGAATTCTGCGTCAGGTGCAGTGGTTTGGCGAGAATCCTGAACAAGAAATGAAACAGCTTAAAGCGCAAGAAGGCAAAGATATTGCCTTGTTTGCGGGGCTTCCGCAGCAGCTTACTTTATGAGCATAGGACTGGTCGATGAATATCATCTCATCATCAACCCAGTTATTCTCGGCAGTGGAAATGCTTTATTTACAGGTGGCGACGCCATGTAGAGGCTGCAGTTGAAATCTGCCCGTTCATTTCCGTCAGGCATCGTCATTCTGACTTATACAACTGTATAGACTTAAGCTGATAGAACCAAATCGAGACAAGCCGGTAACCGGCTTGTCTCTCGATTGATTATTTGGCCCGCGCGGAAACCTCTCTCCAGTCCCACGTGACGATCACTTTTTTATCATCCATGTACGTTTTGTATTCCTTCGTCTCATCGAAGTCGCCATCAAAGGCAATCATCCGCACATAAGGACCAGTCGACTTGAGCGTTAGGCTCTTCCCGTCAGGCATCGTCACTGTACCGCCGTTATCCCGGTATAAATATTGCATTGGAAATTGAATCTTGTCAGCCGGCACGGTCATTGGCTTATCCGTATGGTTGGCAACGACGAGGTTGCCGCCAAAGTTAAAATTGTAATAGTCGTCTTCGAATTTGACGTAATTGCTGCCCGTGGCAACGTAGATGGCGCTGTATGGCGGAAGCGTAATGCTAGCCGCATTCCGAAGCCCGTAATCGTTCACCGTGCTGCCGTCCGGTTGAGGATGGCTCTTGATGATGTACAGCTCGAATGCGCCGCCGTCATTCTTGTAGGCATTCCTTAGCTCATTGATTTGGCTATGGCGCTGCTGATCGTTCTGGTATAGCTGTGTATCGCCCGCAGATGCACTGGAATCGCTATAGAAATTCTGCGTGTAGAACATGCCTTGATCAAACGGGCTTCTCGGATACAGAGGGTTAAATGCAACGCCAATGCCGAGATGCGTCCATTGCGCACGGAGCATATTGTCACGGTGCCCTTTCGAATTCACCCAGGACTGATAAGCTTCGATCGCATCGCGCTGACCGCCCGCTATGTTCTCGCCTACTGCTTGATAGGGGATACCCGCCGCTTCCATCCGGTTGCCGGGATCCTTGCCGTCCGGATTGACGTGATCAAAGAAATCACGGTCACGCATATCCTCGCTATGCGCCCTTGCCGCTCCGGCCGCTGTCTCATCCCAGCGCAGCGCATTCAACCCGTACCGTACGCGGAATGCATTGACAAGATCGAGCGACTGCCGTTCGAACGATTCGCGAAGCTCCACCGTCTCCTTGCCGTAATACTTGGACATTTTCTCCTCGACCGCTTGATCGATCAGTTGGATGGCTGTCGCTTTATTGCCGTCATGCTTGTCCAGGTAAACCGTCAAGTAACTGCCATCCTGAATGTACCGGTACGCATCGTCAAGCCGAAAAGACGTGGTTTCATTCGAGCTTCCTTTGGAAATGCTGACTCCGCCGGTGCCGTAACGCTTCTCGATATCCGCTGTCGAGGCGCCTAGCTTCAGCCCGCGGTTGGATTTCCAGGTATCCGTGTTGGAGAATAGCCCTACGACTTTGCCGCCCATCACTCCCACCTGCATATACCTCGTATAATCCGCGTTGTAAATATACCACGTGAAACCGAATTCGCTCTGATCTTTGCGTGCAGGCTGACCGAGACGTGCGAGCACTGCCGCTTCCGTATCGCCGATCGAAATTCCGCCGACCTGGAACTCCTTCGGCATCGTTTCCGGCGTAATATCTGCCTTCGCTAGCTTGAAACCACGATCCTTTAAATTATGAATAAGCGTAATGGCTTCGGACCGTTTCAATGGATCGCTCGAGCCGAACCCTGCGACCGTGGCCGACGTTTTGCCGCCGGCAATGCCAATATCCAGCACGTATTGAATGGCGTCCTTCATTTCGCGGAACTCGAACCCTTGGCTCGCCGCCAGCAGCAATGCCACTTGCCCGCGGTTAAAGCTTGTGCCAGATTTACCGTTCAGTACGGGCCAGTTATAAGATTTCGATACTTCGTAATAAGGCGCAGACCATGTCGCTCCCGCTGCCTTGGCAGGCACTTTAATGTCCGGGTAGGTACGCAACAGCATGGTTAGAAATTCCGGCTCCGTCACGCTGGCATCCGGCCGGAACTTGCCGTCTCCATATCCGCTTGCAATCCCTTGGCTAGCAGCCCACTTAATCGAATTGCTCGCCCAATGATTATCGGCAACATCGAAGAAGCCTGACTTGTTCGTCGTCATGTTCCCGCTGCTCGTGTTGCCGCCCGTAGCAGGTGTTTCCGCGTCCTGATCTGCTGCAGGCTTCAATGGCTTGAACGTATGTCTGTATTCGGTTGCCGACAGACTGCTGTCTTGCTTGCCTCTCGCGATTGCGACCGCCTTGATCGTGACCGACTCATACAGTTGGAAAGGCTTCGTATATTCGTTCGTTCCATATGCCGAAATGTACGTATGCGGCTGCGACCCGTCAATTGTATATAGTATTACTGCATCCGGATCTGAATGCGACAGCGTCACCGTCGCTGGCCCGCCGTCGCTCCGCGTCGTACTTTGGATCTTGACCGGTGAAAGTGCCGGCAGCGGATTGCGCAGGAAGCCCTTTCTACCATTGCTGTCCTCGACAGTAGCCAGCCCTTCTCTGAAAGGACGAATGGCGTCAAATCTTATATCCGCCGCGCTACCGTCAGCAGCAACGAAGCCTGCCTTGCTGCCTAGCTGTACCTGAGCGTAACCGTTCATAAAGACGGTTGCATCATCATAGATCGCCGGAATGACAAGTTGGCCGGTCTTATCGACGAAGCCGATCTTCCCGTCCTTGCGCACCATCCCTAATCCTGCACGGAACGGGTACGTCTTGTCATAAATAAGCGGGACGATTTCTTGTCCAGTGCCATCCACGTATCCCCATTTACCGCCTTCATATTCGTCGTACCTGCCGCTACCCCCGTTCGATACAGGAGACATGCCTTCCCGCATGCCGATAAAGCCTTCTCCGATGTCTCCGCCGACAAAATCATAGATAGGCGCAACAACTTCCTTGCCCGTCGCATCGACGTAACCGAACTTCCCTCCTTCATTATAGCTGCCTACACCGCCTATCCCTACCTTGGCGAAGCCGTTCAAGAACTCTTCCGCATAATCATATTGGAGCGGAATGACTTCTTCGCCTCGCATATTGACATAACCGTATTTCTTGGTGCTCAACTGGCGGTTTTGCCCCTCGAAATACTGGCCTTCGGACGATTCGAGATAATAGTCTTCGCCTATTGCTACCCGCGCTAAGCCATTCGTGAACGTATAACTAGTTTCGTCGTACCGGAACGGTACGACCGTTTTTCCTGTTTGATCGATAAAGCCGTGCTTGCCGCCGAACTTGACTGGAGCCAGACCATTATTGAAGTACCAGGCCTCCTCGTACTTCGGCTTCACAATAAGGGTACCGAATGTGTCGATATAGCCATATTTACCGTCAATCCGCACTGCCGCGAGTCCTTCATGATAATCGCCGTATGACCGGTTATCCAGCGGAATGACGGTCGTGCCCGATCGGTCGATGAAGCCGCTCTTCGCCTTCTGATAGACGCGTCCAAGGCCATTCGAGAACGGGTTGGCATCCGTATAGATGAACTTCGTCACCGCTTTGCCGTTGGTGTCGAAGTAGCCGTACATGCCGTCTTGCTTTACCACGATCATGCCTTCTTGGACATCACTGACCGACTCATAGATGGGTGGAATGATTTCTCCCTGCAAGCCTACTAAACCGCGGGTAACATCGCTTCCATAAATCGAACCTGATTTCTTGCCCTTCATCGCGACATGAGCGAATCCATCTGCTCCATAGCCCACGTCATCGTATAGGATCGATGTAACCTCCTGGCCTCTGGCGTTGATATAACCGAATTTCATTAGTCCGTCTTTCATAAGACCAACCACAGCCAGACCACCGGAAAATTGTTGGGCTGTATCGTATTGGAAAGGGACGACAACCGCTCCGCTCTTGTCGATAAATCCCCATTTACCGCCTTTCTGGACAGCAGCTAATCCCTCAAAGAACACGCCGGAGCTCTCATACTGCGGTTCAATGCCATACGAAATCGATTCCGAGGCATAAGCCGCCGGTACCATGCCGCAGACTAAAGTAATGCCGACTAACAGACTTAATACACGCTTCATCATCTTAGTGTACCAACCTCTTCTAATAGTGAATTTGTAATGCGATTCGACAACAAATTATCTAATTCGATAATAATTTGGAAATTCCTTCATATAGAGCTATTGCTCGCGGCAAGCGTGGTATAATGATAAGAATTATCACGTATGAAGACTTGGAGCTTGACACCATGATAATCAGAAGGGCAACAAATCAAGACGCTTCGGCAGTTGCAGCATTGATTTTGCTAGCAATCGAGGATATTGGCTATACGTTGACGGGAAAGCGGACAGAAGCTGAAGTTTTTCAGCAACTCATGCGTTTTTACGTGGACGAAGGCAATCGGTTCAGCAAAGACTTAATCATAGTCATCGAGGATGGACAGAACGTTGCAGGCATGATCCTGTGTTATCACGGCAGCGATGCTGCTCGTCTCAATGAACCCATTATTGAGCATCTTACCCGACTCGATGAAACGTCGGTTGTTCGAATTGACCAGGAGGCAGATGTGGACGAGTTCTATATAGATGCATTAGCGGTTAGTCCCGGCTATCAGGGTCGAGGATTTGCCAAGCAATTAATAGCGGCTGCCGAGCAGTTGGGTTCGCAATTGAACTATCGTAAAATCGCCCTAAATGTGTACCAGGCGAATGAGAATGCATTGAGGCTGTATCAGAAACTTGGATACCAGTCAGTTAAGGCGATCACCATCGATGGTAAACCATATTGGCATATGAGTAAGATGTTGTAATCGGAAGGGTAAATGATGACAACCATCCACTTTAACGTAATATCTCCTTCTCCAGCATTAGCTCGGGATGTGGAGTGTGTACGAATCTCGACTTACACGGGCGAACAGCCGCTAGAGGTGAAAGTTTGCCCAAGCGGTTACCCGGGTATCGTCTTTCAACTTGCAGCGGATCAACGCGCGGCTATTGCAAGCATCGCAATCCGTACCGCCGAAACTTCCCGAATTCCGATCTTATTCATGCACGGCCAAGGGTCTGAGCCGAGTGTCATGCATTTTAGAGGCATGCCTTATACAACGATACAATGGGTCTTAAAGCCACATGCGCTATACAGCTTATTTGGCTGGAATGCGGCCCATTACAATCATGGTCTGTTGACTCCTTCTCAATTTAATGCGGTGGAGCTTGAGAGAGCGATGATGACAATGAACTTGAATGACGAACGTGTATCCCTGCTCAATGATTTCTTAATCCATCAATTGAAGCGGACACAGAGGCGGGACGAGCTCATCGAGCGAGCGCTTCAACATATTCGCGAGCATATCGTCAGCGTTACCGTGCAAGACCTGCTAGCGGCATTCCATATATCCGAACGGCAATTCCAAAAGCGATTCGCCCGTGTCGTCGGCATTCCGCCGCAGCTGTTCATAAGGGTTAGGCGCGTGAATGAAGCGCTGCGTCTTATGCATTCAGGGCAGTACGAGCGGTTATCCGACATTGCCTATGCATTGAACTATTACGATCAATCGCATTTTATACGTGATATGAAGTCGTTCTCTTGGGTAAGCCCGAAGCATATCGCGATGAGAGTCAGCGATTTTCACAGCGACATAGCAGGCTCCTCCTATATTTGAAGAAGACGGCTTTGTCCAATTATTTCATCGCAGAACCCGGTATGATCGAGATATTCCGCTGGAATGAATAGATCAACTGAGGAGCGATGGATATGAACAAGATTAAGATGTTGAATCGAATTTCGATTGACGGTTACTTTGCCAGTCTGAACGAATCGAGTTCGGGAATGGATTGGTTCATCCATGACCCTGAGGTCGACCAAGCGGTTCACGCGATCGGGGGCAAGATGAATGCGCTTATTCTTGGAGGGACGACCTTTCGCTTGTTTGAACGTTCATGGCTGCCGCTGCTCAACAACCCCGAAGCGCCAGGCCAGTTGAGAGAGGTCGCCGAAGAATTGACCGAAATGAACAAAATCGTATTTTCCAAGACCGTCAAGGGATCGGAATGGCATAACACTCGAATCTACGAGGACAATCTTATTGAAGTCGCGCGTCGGTTAAAACAAGAAACCGACTCGGATATTCTAGTGTTGGGAAGCGGGTCTATCGTTCAACAGCTCGCCGATGAAAAGTTAATCGACGAATATATTTTCATCGTCACTCCGGTCTTGGCATGCGACGGCAAACGCTTATTCTCGCGTGCTGATCCAATAGATCTGAAGTTGGCGGAATCCCGATCGTTCGCATCCGGAAACGTCGTGCTCCATTACGTTCAACAGAGCCTGCAGCATCGTTAATTCGCATAGGATGCCCCGAAGACCGATGAAGGCGATACTTCTTATTCGTCTTATAGAGAGAGAAGTACATTCCATGAGGAGGCATCCACCAATGAACAACATTTATGACGAGTCGGCTCTAGAGGAAATCATCGCCCGAATCGATCAGTTGAGCCCGCATTCCACGCCGCAATGGGGGAAGATGAATGCGGCGCAAATGCTGGCACATTGCTCGGTTTTCCAAAGCATCGCCATGGGCGAACTGTCTCCGGCAAGAGGCTGGTTAGGGAAACTCATCGGGAAGTTGGTCAGCCCTGCATTCTACAATGATAAGCCGCTGCAGAAAAATATGTCGACGATTCCGGAAATGATGATCGTCACCGAATCGGTATTCGAACATGAGAAGGCGACGTTGAAGCAGAAGCTAAGGATCTTCCAGTCGAACGGACCGGAACGGTGTACGGCACATCCTCATCCCTTCTTCGGCACGCTTACGCCCGAGCAATGGGGTAAGGGCATATACAAGCATCTCGATCATCATCTTCAGCAGTTCGGCGTCCCATCGCGGCGTTAAAAACGAACACTTTCGTGTCTGTGCACGTCCGAGGCAGTCGACTAACCTAAAGATACGACAGCCAAAAGAAGACAAGGCTTCCCGTCTTAGAGGGGAGTCGTCTTTTTACAATACAACGGCATTCCGAACAAGCTATACTGACGGCAGCAACAGCGAATTCGAGATTGGCATCAACTATGACAACGGGAGGTATGGGAATGGATAATCACAACAGCAATAAGGGCGTTACCGGTCAATATACGACCAACGGAATGCCGATCGGCTACACCTCCATTACGCCGTTCATCGTCGTGAACGATCCGGCGGAAGCGATCCGATTCTACGAGACGGTGTTCGGCGCCAAGGCCAAAAGCGTGACGGATATCGGCAATGACGGCAACAAATTCATTATTCATGCAGATATCGACTTTGGCCACGGTTATTTGCAGCTGGGAGCCGCTAATCCTGCCTATCGATTGGTGCCGCCGCCGGGGGAGGGCGATGCTTGCTATTCGCTCGGCTTATACGTTGCCGATGTGGATCGGGTATTCGACTTGGCCGTGGCTAACGGAGCGAGCGTCAGGGAGCAGCCTGCTACCTTTGTTTCGGGGGATCGGTATTGCAGCATTCTGGACCCCTATGGCATTCGATGGTCGATTATGACTCGAATAGAGGATATTCCGGAAGAGGAAAGCTACCGCAGGGTCGCCGAATGGAGCAAAGGAATGGAGCAGTGAGACCGGCTGCGCCGAAATCGCGAACTTAAAGTTTTCTTTGTAATTCGTGAATCGGTCAAGCTTCCATGATAAACTAATCGTGAGATTCGGGGCAGTTCTCACTGTTAGGAGGATGGGAGTAGTGCAGTTACCAACGATTCAATCGATTCGCCAGTTAAGCTATATGCCGACAACGATGAAGGAGCCGCCTGAGCCGAAGATCGAGCCGTTGTCTCACGATAATGCTGCTGTCCCATCCAAGCTGGAGAACTTGCGGGAGAAGCTGAAGAGCGGCAAGAGGCTTACGGAAGCAGACATGGATTACCTGAAAAGCCATGCACCGGAGCTATTCAGCAAAGCGCTGATGCTGAATATGGAACGGGCGAATTATGAGAGTGCCGTGCGTCAGCAGCGTACGAAGAGCGACGTGAATGCATTCCACACGCAGACGCTAATGAGCATCTCGAAGGTGGGTCATGACCCGGAGGAAACGTTAATGCGGGTAAGCGCCGTTCAAGACAGCCATCGGACTTTTGTCCGATCGAACGAATATGCCACGCTGGCGTGGAAATAAAGCAATCGGCAATAATTGTAGAATGCGATAGGAATGCGCACTCGATAAGTCGAATACTGCGGAATCGATAGAAGCTGTAATTTCAGCGAATATCAGATGCTACTTGGATAAAAAAGAGGCTGTCCCAAAAGGTTGAAAAAGTCTTTGTGAGATAGTTAAACTCTACAACGAAACATGAAAACGGTCGGGTCAGGATGCCTTATCCCTGACCGACCGTTTTCAGCTTTTGGCTTAATGTCG
>JAEZCJ010000171.1 GCA_023433615.1 Bacillota bacterium
AGGATCAAACTCTCCATTAAAGTGTTGCCACTTGGAAAGAGCTGATTAGCTCATTACTTGTATTGCTTTTCTAACGATCCAAGGACCGTTAGGGCAGTTCGCTCGTTGTTCAGTTTTCAAGGAACAAATGTCATCCGTCTCAGCGGCGACCTTTATAATATATCACAGGCCTCTAAGTCTTAGCAAGTGGAAATTTCAACATGGTGCTTGTCCACTTGCACGTCCGTTCTGTGAACCGGAAGCGGCAATCGCGACCGGATAGTTAATTTACCACAGGCAGCACGCTAACGTCAAGGCCTGTTTGCGCGGCAGGTTCTGGTTCCGTATCCCGCCGCTGAAGAAGCTATAAATACGTTCGTACGTTAAGGGCGTACCGCGACAACTCTTTTGGCGAAGCCATTCGGGCATACATGCGGAAAATAATCTTGTACCGCTTCGCGATCGCAACCTTGATATCTCCGTCTAGCCGGCTGTCATGCAAATCGAGCAGCATCTCGTCGAGTTCCTTGCGCAGCACGTAATCAAGCTCTCTGCACTCTTTGTCGGTGTATAATATTCCGAGCATGGCCTAACAGCTGGCCCTCCTTCCGCCTTGCACAGGTTGATAGATCCCCGCCTGCATCGCATGGGAACCCGAAGACCACAAAAGCAGCGTCAACGATGTAGCGTTGCCCGCTGCTTTACTGTTATGCTCAGTTTTCGCTCAAAATATTACATCCCAACCAACCATACCGTTATCGTGCTCTCGATAATGGCAGCGACAAGCAATGCAATCACGATCGCGACCATCATCGGAATGCTGCGGACTGCGAGAAACTCGTACTCCGCGCCGATCCCCGTTCTGCGCAGCAGCAGCTGGCCGATCCCGCGCAATCCGAGCGTACCGAACTTCAGTCCGTATGCGCAGGCAACGATGATGGCGGGAATCTCGATAATGCCGTGGGGAGCGATCCCCGTGAGGAACACCATCGCAGCATTTTCGCCTTGGCTGTCGATTACCGCGTAGAGATATCCGATAACCATGCCGTTAATGAGCAAGAATGCGGCAGGCAGTATACCGAACAACGCCCCAAGATACATGACGAGAATGGACTTGATCGCATTATTGAAGAAGATGAAGAGGAACATCGCGAGCATCGGATTGGCCGACGCGTCGATCGTCTGGCCGATCTGCTGGATGCCGCGAATCTGCTCGTTCAGGTATTGCTCGAAGGCTGGATTCGTGCCGCCAATGAATGCGCCTGCCGCGAAAATCATGAGAGCAATTCCGAAATAGCGTCGCATCGCCTTCAGATGGTCCGCAAACGCACGAAGCGAGAACATGGGGTCACCTCCTTAAGTCTAAGCACGCATGGTCAAGCATACACATAAGTAAACCAAGCTCTGGCACGTCCACGTTAGAGCATATTCCAAGACTGGAGAGGAGAGCCTGCTGTCTATGAACTTTTTTTGGGTATGGAACGGGCGCAAGATCAAACGGTATTTGCTCGTCGCGGTGGCGCTGCTGTTCTCTGCCGGCGTCGTCTACGCGGAGAAAGACAACATCACGGTCTTCGCCCCGGATACGCCTGCCGCGATCTACAGCGTGCAGACCGACAAGAAGGTTGTGGCGCTTACGTTCGATATCAGCTGGGGCGACAAGCGCACGGAGCCGATCCTGCAAGTGCTGCAAGACAACGGCGTGACCAAGGCGACGTTCTTCCTATCATCCCCGTGGGCGCAATCCCATCCGGACATCGTGAAGAAGATTGCCGCGGCCGGTTACGAGATCGGCAGTCACGGGCACAAGCACGACAACTACAGCAAGCTGAACGACGAGGAAATTCGCAAGCAGATCCAGACCGCGCACACGATTCTGACGCAGACGACCGGCAAGCAGCCCAGCTTGATTCGGCTCCCTAACGGCGACTTCGACAAGCGTGTGCTCACGATTGCCGAGCAGCTGCGCTACAAGGTCATTCAATGGGATACGGATTCGTTGGATTGGATGAACATCGGCACCGACAAAATCGTGGACCGCGTCGTGACCAAGGCGCATCCCGGCGACATTATTCTGCTGCATGCGAGCGATTCCAGCAAACAGACGCACGAAGCGCTGCCGGCGATTATCGAGCAGCTGCGCGCCAAGGGCTACTCCTTCGTCTCGGTATCCGAGCTGCTCGCCCAGACCGAACTTCAGGGCAAGCCTGTACAGGATAAACAGAGCGTAGCCCCGCTGGGCGATCTGGAATATAAGTTATAGCATTGCCTAGGAAGCCGTCTCCGCCTTCGTGCCGGAGGCGGCTTCTGCCGGCTTCAGCAAGCGATGCAGCATGAGGATCTGGTAGGCGTTGCATGCAAACAGCGGCGTGATCATGAAGATAAGTGCGGATGCATTGCTCTCTTCGCCCATGCTCGGCCATGCTTCGACGACGGTTACGACGAACATCAGGAATAAAGTCGGCACAAGCGCGGATGCATTCGTCTGCTTCACCTTCACCTTCGCCACGATCCAGGAACCGACCGCCATCGCGGCTGGCAGCGACCAGAACATCCAATCGTTCAGGTGCGTACGGTTCTCATAGAGCAGATAGCCGAATAAGAATACCCCGAATACGGTCGTGTAGCCTTGCAGCGCGTTCCAGAGATATTTCTTCTTGAAGATGCCGAGTGCAATATAATTAAGCGTCAGGTAGGCAAAAAAGCCCATCTGGCTGAATGCCCCGATCAGCATGCCTGCAAGTGCCATCATCCCCGCATTGAAGCCTGCCGCTTCGAGTCCCATGAAGCCGAACGATTCGTCCGTCCACTGCATGATCGATCCCGTAATCGCCGACACGACGCCTCCCAGCAGAATGCAGCTCCAGAATAAGAAGAACCATTTTCGCAAATTCACTTCTCGTTGCCTCCTTTATGGCTGCCTGCGGGCGAGTTGCCGCAAGCGATCAAACTTTATTTTACCATGTCCGGGTCAAAAAGCTATCCGCATCCCATGATAATCCCGTGAACGTCGAACCATACTAGAGGTAACTTAATCGATGAGATTATGCCAGCGAAGGGAGCAGACTATCCGATGCACAAACGTCGTAAGCATATAGCGGCAATCGTACTGGGGTGCGCGATGCTGGGATTGGCCGGCTGCGGCGCCGAGCCGTCCGGAGGCGGGGGCAGCCAGACGATGTCCTACAAGGACATGAAGTCGATGGTCATCGACATTCTGAAGACGGAAGATGCCCAGAAGGCGCTGCAAGAATCGGCATCCGCAACCGCGAGCGGCGGCGGCATGATGGCGCTGTCCGTGCAGGATCAGGAGCAGGTGCGGCTTGCCGTGAAGGATGTGCTGGTTGCGCCAGGCTACGAGACGGTCATCGAGAAGCTCATGACCGACCCGAAGTTCGCGGGCGAGTTCGCCAAGGCCGTGAACAAGCAGAATAAGCAGATTCACAAGGATCTGCTGAAGGATCCGACGTACCAGAAGGATCTGGCCACCGTGTTCAAGGGACCGGAATTCGAGAAGACGATTCTCGATATCATGAAGGGAACGGAATACCGCAAGCAGGTATCCAGCATCATGAAGGAAACGATCGAGAGCCCGCTCGTGAAGCTGGAACTGTATGAGCTGCTTCAGAAGGCCGTGCACGAAGAACTGAAGCCGAAGGAGGAGAAAAAATCCGAAGACGGCGGTGAGCAAAGCGGCGGCGAGGGCGATAGCGGCGGAGGCGGTGAAGAAGGCGGCGGCGAGGATGGCGGCGGCTGATCTGCGCATCAGTACGCACATAAAAAAACCGGTTCAGCGCTTGTGGCTGACCGGTTTTTTCATGGCAATCGCAGGTGTGGTCAGGTTCGTTATTCGCCTGAAGCTTGCTCGCATCGCGCGATGACCGCTTGGGCGATCTCGTTGTAGAGCTGCCCGGTGACGGTGTCCGCCTTGTAGATCGACGGCGAGAAGTCAGGCTCAGCGACATGGTTGTCCGGCACGCCGAGCGGCAGCTGCGCGAGCAGATCGGTGTGCAGTTGTTCCGCTAACCGGGCACCGCCACCGCGTCCGAACACCTCGTCGCGCTTGCCGCATGACGGGCATTCATAGTAGGACATGTTTTCGACGACGCCAAGAATTTCATGCTCCGTCTTGATTGCCATCGCGCCTGCGCGCGCCGCGACGAATGCGGCTGTCGCATGCGGCGTCGTGACGATGATCTCTTTGCTCTGCGGGATCATCTGGTGCACGTCCAACGCGACGTCGCCCGTGCCTGGCGGCAGATCGAGCAGCATGTAATCCAGGTCGCCCCATTCGATCTCGGAGAAGAAGTTGCGCAGCATCTTGCCGAGCATCGGCCCGCGCCAGACGATCGGCGCATTGTCCTCGACGAAGAAGCCCATCGAGATCACCTTCACGCCGAATCGTTCGATCGGAATGACGCGCTCATTCACGATCTGCGGCTTCTCCTCGATGCCCATCATATCGGGTACGCTGAAGCCGTAGATGTCGGCATCGATGATGCCCACGCGCTTGCCCTGCCGCGCCAATGCGACGGCCAAGTTGACGGTGACCGTCGACTTGCCGACGCCGCCCTTGCCGCTGGCGACGGCAATGAACTGCACCCCGCTACGCGGGTCGAGCAGCGGATGCCGCTCCATCCCGGCGCCGTGGCCGCGCACCGCGCCGCCAGCTCCCGCAGCGGCCTGCTGCGCCGGCGCAGCGCCCGCGCCCTCTGCGAGTGGCCGAAACCGCAGATGCACGGTTTCCGCTCCGATCGCCTCGAGCGCGCCGCGCAGCGCCGCTTCGAGCGGGGCATCCGTCCCCCCGCCGGGCACCAGGACCGTCAGCGATACTTGCCGGTCCTTCACGACGACGTCGCGTACTTGCGGCGCCGTTCCGTTACTGCCCGCAGTCTGGCCGATGACTTGGCCGACCGCTTCCAATGCTTGTTCTCGCGTTAACATACCGCTGCACCCCGTATCTCGCAAGGCGCATGGGCATGACAGCCCATGCGCCTATTCGCGTGGTATCGTACAATCCGCCTTATTATACCACACCCGATGCGCGATCTATATGCGCCGGCTCACAAATCCAACTCGCCCTACGACGCGTTCAACTGGGCCCCGCCCTTCTCGCCTGCGCTGTACCGAAGTATCCCTTGGTAGATCGCAGCAGCTACCTGACGCTGATACTCCGCATCGGCCAGCCTGCGCGCTTCATCCGGATTGGAGAGGAAGCCGACCTCGACCAATGCGCTGGGTATTTCCTCCACGGCCTTGAGCAGGTAGACCGTATTCACTCTGGCGGCCACGCGATTCGTATTCTCGAGATTGCGCCTGATCTCGTCTTGGATCAGCGCTGCCAGCAGTTGGTTATCGGGATGATTCGGATAGAAGAACGTCTGAGCACCGGCCCACTTCGGCGATGGAATGCTGTTCATATGGACGCTGACGAGCACATCCGGCTTCTCCTTCTCGATCTGTTCCACGCGCCGCAGCAGATCCTCCGTCTTCCTTCGGCTGAACCCGCTCGTCCCTTCACTCGCCAGATCGCGGTCATCCTCGCGCGTCATCCGGACGACGGCGCCCGCCTGCTGCAAGTAATCCCGTAGATGCAGCGCGATCGCGAGGTTCAGATCCTTCTCCACGATTCCTTGCTTGCTTACCGCGCCGCCGTCTACCCCGCCATGTCCCGCGTCGAGATAGATCGTCTTGCCGGAGAGCGGCAGCGTCCAGTACGTCCATGTCCGGGAGGTCGGCGTATCTTGCGTCAACAGCAGCAGAATAAGCAGCACCGTACTGACGCCGACGGCGACACGCAGCGCTCCTCGGTAGTTGATCCACACCACGACACGTCTTCTCATGCGGCGCATAACAAAAAACCACCCCGATCCCATAGGTCATGTCCAGAGCACAATACAAGCTCTATACACTATATGGGACGAGGTGGTCATGTAGTACAAGATATGTTCAGCATTCGATTGTGAATGCCTTCTGACTATTGAAGCTTCAGCACCGAGAAGGTTGAACGATAGTAGCAATTGAGGAGCGGAGCGTAGGCAGACCTACGTGAGCACCGGAAATTGCGCTAGCGTTCAAGATTCGAAGCCGAATAAGCTGCGAAGCATTACTCCGTGATCAAGCTTCAACCTTTTCGGACATGCCGTCGATGAGAATCTGGGCAACCTCAGGACGCGAGAATTCCGCCGGCGGCTTGATGCCTTCGCGCAACATCCCGCGCACCTTAGTACCGGACAGCGTCAGGTGATCCGCCTTGTCATGCGGGCAAGTCTTCGGCGTTGCCATATTGCCGCACTTCGTGCAGAAGAAGCTATGCTCGAAGAAGAGCGGCGTAATGCCCAGTTCTTCTTGTTGGAACGACTTAAGCAATTCTTGCGCTTCGTACGTGCCGTAGTAGTCGCCTACGCCAGCGTGGTCGCGTCCGACGATAAAGTGCGTGCAGCCGTAGTTTTTGCGTACCATCGCATGGAAGATCGCCTCGCGCGGACCGGCATAACGCATCGCAGCCGGGAACACGCCGAGGAATACGCGATCCTTCGGATAGTAGTTATCGAGCAGCGCCAGGTAGCTCTTCATGCGCACGTTCGCCGGCACGTCGTCCGACTTGGTTTCGCCGACGAGCGGATTCAGGAACAGCGCGTCTACAATCTCCATGGCGCACTTCTGAATATATTCATGTGCACGGTGAACCGGGTTCCGCGTCTGGAAGCCAACGACCGTCTTCCATCCCTTCTCCGCGAAGATCCGGCGCGTCTCGGACGGATCGAAGTAAAAATCTTCGAACTTCTCCGGCTTCGGACGATTGAGCACGGTAATCGGACCGCCGACATAGGTCGAAGGACGTTCCATCAACTTCGCAACGCCCGGATGCTCCAGCTCATCCGTCTTGAATACCTTCACGGCCTCATGCTTCTGATCGACCGAGTAGATGCTCTCCACATCGATTACCGCATAGATGACGCCATTCTCGCCCTTGAGCGCTGCACGTTCGCCTACCTTAAGCGTTGAAGCTACGGCATCCTCGACGGCCAGCGTAATCGGAATGCTCCAGACTAGACCGTTAGCAAGGCGCATATCGTCCACGACCGAACGATAGTCGGCTTCGTTCATGAAACCGGTAAGCGGCGAGAACGCGCCTACGCCAATCAGGTCCAGGTCAGAGATCGTCCAAGCGTTGACCGGGATAACGCTTAGTCCAGCTGCTTCAGCAAGCAATTGGTCGCGTTCCCCGCCAGCGGCTATGCGATTCACCAATACGCCGCCGTGTGGTTGAATACTCATCTAGCAATTCCTCCTAATACCTAATGAATGTGTTGCTTACTTATGCAATCCGCATTCCGTCTTGTCGCTGCCTGCCCAACGGCCGGCACGCGGATCTTCGCCCGGCATGACTTGGCGCGTGCAGTACTCGCAGCCAATGCTTGGGAAGTGGTTGTCGTGCAGCGGATTGTAGATTACGTTATTGCTCTTGATGTATGCCCATACGTCCTCGGACGTCCAGCTAGCAATCGGATTGAACTTCACGAGTCCGAACTTCGTATCGTACTCGATCTTCTTCGCGTTCGCGCGCGTCGGAGCCTGATCGCGGCGAATGCCTGTGATCCAAGCCTCGTATTTGCCCAGAATGCGGGTTAGCGGCTCTACCTTGCGGATGTTGCAGCAGCCGTTCGGATCTGACTTCCACAGTTCTTCGCCATGCTTCTCGGCCTGCTCCTCCGGCGTAATCAGCGGCTTCACTTGCACGAACTTCATGCCATAGTGCTGCTCGAGCCGATCGCGCGTCTCATACGTTTCCTTGAAGTGGAAATCGGTATCCAGGTAGAAAATGTCCGTCTTCGGGCTCACCTTCTGAAGCATATCGACGAGCACGACATCCTCTGCGCCGAAGCTGCAGGCGAATGTAATGTTCGGGAATGTTTCGACCGCGTACTTAAGGATTTCTTCTGGCGTCGCATGCTCGAGCTCGACCGATTTCTCAGCGATCAGCGCTTCTTTCTCAAACAGATTCATTCGAATGACCTCCGTCGTTTAATTCCTAGTAAAGTGGTATGCATTAATACAATTATAAGGGTTTCGTCCTTATAACTCAATGCCTATCTTAGGTACTTTACGCGATAAGTGCCTATAACGTGAAACTTCTGCTGAGCAGGCGATGAATGGGAGCACCATCAGCCGCATGAAAAATACCTCCCCCGACGCATCGGGGAAGGTATCGTGTACGGCAATTAGCGTTTCGAGAATTGTGGTGCACGACGTGCAGCTTTGAGGCCGTATTTCTTACGTTCCTTCATGCGCGGATCGCGCGTCAGGAAGCCTGCGCGCTTAAGCGCAGGGCGGAACTCCGGGTCTGCTTTCAGCAGAGCGCGGGAGATCCCGTGACGGATTGCACCAGCTTGACCTGTCGTGCCGCCGCCGTTCGCAAGAACGATTACGTCGTATTTGGATACCGTGTCCGTCAAGACAAGCGGTTGTTTCACGATTAGTTTCAGCGTTTCGTGGCCGAAATATTCGTTCAGGTCGCGTTTGTTGACGATGATTCGTCCTTCACCCGGTACAAGGCGCACGCGCGCTGTCGAGTGCTTACGACGACCGGTTCCGTAGTATTGTACTTGAGCCATGAACCTGTCCTCCCTTTATTAGCCCTTAAGCGTGTATGCTTCTGGGTTCTGTGCTTGGTGCGGGTGCTCCGGACCTGCGTAAACTTTCAGCCTAAGCTTCATGCCGTTGCCTTGACGCGTCTTCGGCAGCATGCCATGGACCGCGAATTCAACGATGCGCTCTGGATGCTTCTTCAGCATGTCCGCAGCCGACGTTACTTTGAGTCCACCCGGGTACATGGAGTGACGATAGTACTTCTTGTCCTGCAGCTTGTTGCCCGTGAGATGAATTTTCTCAGCGTTGACGACGATTACGAAATCGCCCGTGTCAACATGCGGAGTGAATTGCGGTTTGTGCTTGCCGCGGATAAGAGCCGCAGCTTCGCTTGCCAGACGGCCAAGCGTTTTGCCTTCCGCATCGATGACGAACCAGTTGCGCTCGACTTCGTTCGGCTTAGCCATGTACGTAGTACGCATGGAAGATCCTCCTTCGTTCGTTACGACCCGCGCCATGCGGGCCATACTAAAAACGTTATGTTCAATGTTCATTGTTAATTTCGTTAGTCAACGTTGCGTGGTGTATCTACTTTCGGGTATTGCATGCCAAGTTGCGCCATTCTTAGTCGGGGCTGTGGGAGAGCCACTAAGAAAGCACAAGTTATATTCTACTATATTCTTGTGCCCATCGCAAGCATAAAGTTATCGATTTACTGTGCGGCCGGATCTTGCGCGAGCAGCGAAGCATAAGGCTCCGGATAACCGACCTCCCACAAGGCCAACCCTTGCGCCACTGCTCTCGGACCTGCCTTCTGACGATCTTTCGCTTCAATAATGGACGGCATCTGATCGGGCTGCCACTTGCCCTCGCCGATTCGCAGCAATGTACCCATGATAATGCGTACCATGTTGTACAGGAAGCCGCTGCCGGTCAAGAACAGATGACAATCGCCGTTCTCCTCTTCGAGCCGTGCCTCATAGATCGTCCGGATGTGCGTACGCTTCGTAGAGCCAGCCGATGTGAAGGAAGAATAATCATGCTCGCCGAGCAGATGAGGCAGCGCAGCGCGCATCGCCGCAATATTGAGCGGATTATAGTGGTGATGGCGATAGCGCGTCGTGAAGACGTTCGGGTATTTGCCGACGGTCAGCGAATAGCGGTAGGTCTTGCGGTTGGCATGATGTCTGGCATGGAAGTCGATCGGCATCTCATGCGAGCTGCGCACGATGATGTCGTTCGGGAGCCACGAGTTCATGGCCAACGTCCACTTTCGGATCGGTATCGGACTGATCGTCCGAAAGCTGATGACCTGGCCGTACGCGTGAACCCCTGCATCGGTGCGTCCTGAGCCGTCGACCTTAATCGCTTCACCCGTCAGCTTGAACAGCGCTAGCTGCAGCTCATCCTGAATCGTACCGCCGATCGGCTGGCTCTGGAAGCCATTGTACGCGGTTCCGTCATAGCTGACGATCATCGCGATGTTACGCATGCAGCATCACTCCTGATAATCGGCCTTATTGAACCATGCATGACTCGAACAAAGAAAAAAAGGTGGCCGGATGCCACCCTTTCTCTTCCCGATTCCTACGCGCGATCCACCAGTTCCAAATAAACCATTGGAGCCGCATCGCCGCGGCGCGGGCCCAGCTTCAGAATCCGCGTGTAACCGCCCGCACGTTCCGAGTAACGGGTGGCGAGCTCGGAGAACAGCTTCTGGATCGCGTCTTGCTCGCCGTCCACCGTCTCGCGGCGAACGTATGCAGCAACTTGACGACGTGCAGCCAGATCGCCTTTCTTCGCCTTCGTAATCAGCTTCTCCGCGATGGAACGAACTTCTTTCGCTTTCGCTTCCGTCGTCTGGATACGCTCATACAGGAAAAGGTCGGTCACGAGGTCACGGAACAATGCTTTCCGCGCGCTCGCGTCTCTACCCAACTTTTGGTATGCCATGTTATGTTTCCCCTCCAATCACTTGTGATCACGATGTGAACGCAAGAAGCTGATTCGGCATCGAATCTTGAACGCTAGCGAATCTTCCGGTACTCACGTAGGTACTGCCTACGCTCCGTTCCTCAGCTTCTACTATCGTCCAACCTTCTCGGTGCTGACAAGTGATCTCTTAGAATTTGTGTTAGTCTTCCATGCGAAGGCCAAGACCGAGCTCTTCAAGCTTCTCTTGTACTTCCTCCAAAGACTTGCGGCCCAGGTTGCGGACCTTCATCATGTCTTCTTCGGTTTTCGTGATCAGCTCTTGCACGGTGTTGATGCCTGCGCGCTTCAGACAGTTATAGGAACGAACAGAGAGATCCAGCTCCTCGATCGTCATCTCGAGGACTTTCTCCTTCTTGTCTTCTTCCTTCTCGACCATGATCTCGGCATCCTTCGCTTCGTCCGTCAGGCCGACGAACAGGTCGAGATGCGAGTTCAAGATCTTGGCGCCGAGGCTTACAGCCTCTTCCGGCCGGATACTTCCGTCGGTCCATACTTCGAGGGTTAGCTTGTCATAGTTGGTCACTTGGCCGACGCGTGTATTCTCCACGGTGTAGTTCACGCGAGTGATCGGCGTGTAGATGGAGTCAACCGGCAGAACGCCGATCGGTTGATCTTCACGCTTGTTGCGATCTGCCTGCACGTAACCGCGACCGCGGTTGGCGAAAACCCGCATATGGAGCCGAGCGCCGGAGGCAAGCGTAGCGATATGAAGATCCGGGTTGAGAATCTCAACATCACTGTCCGCACGAATGTCGCCGGCTGTTACTGTACCGTCGCCTTCCGCATCGATCTCGAGCACTTTCTCCTCGTCGGAATGTATCTTCAGCGAGAGACTCTTCAGGTTCAGGATAATCTCGGTTACATCCTCGAGAACGCCCGGAACCGTCGAGAATTCATGGAGCACGCCGTCGATCTGGACGGACGTTACCGCTGCTCCCGGCAATGACGATAACAGTATTCTGCGCAGCGAGTTACCTAGCGTCGTGCCGTAGCCGCGTTCCAGCGGCTCCACCACGAAGCGTCCGTATGTTCCCTCGTCGCTCAGCTCTACGGTTTCGATTTTCGGCTTTTCGATCTCAATCACTGAATAACCCTCCTTCAAACGTCGCTCCGTTCTACCAAGTCACTGTCTATCATACAGCCCTTGGTATCGATCCCGCAATACGGTCAAAACATGTAGTATGCCTAACCATCACAACCATTATTCACAAGTTGCAGATATTTGATACCACACTCGTAATGACTATACGCGGCGACGTTTCGGCGGGCGGCATCCGTTATGCGGAACCGGCGTCACGTCTTTAATCAGGTTAACTTCAAGACCAGCGGCTTGAAGGGAACGGATAGCAGCCTCACGGCCGGCCCCCGGTCCTTTAACCATAACCTCGACAGTTTTCATGCCATGTTCCATTGCTGCCTTGGCTGCGGATTCCGCTGCCATCTGTGCTGCGAACGGCGTGCTCTTACGGGAGCCCTTGAAGCCCAGGTTGCCCGAGCTAGCCCACGAAATTGCGTTACCGTGCGGATCAGTGATCGTAACGATCGTGTTATTGAACGTCGAGCGAATGTGCGCAACGCCGGACTCGATATTTTTCCGATCACGGCGTTTAGTACGAACGACTTTTTTCGGTTTAGCCATTTTTAGTTATCCCCCCTTCTTACTTCTTCTTGTTCGCTACTGTCCGTCTAGGACCCTTACGAGTCCGAGCATTCGTTTTCGTGCGTTGCCCGCGTACAGGCAATCCGCGACGATGACGGAGTCCACGGTAGCAGCCGATCTCAATCAACCTTTTAATATTCAGCGAGATTTCACGACGCAGGTCGCCTTCGACCTTCAGACGGTCGATCGTTTCGCGAAGACGGCTGACTTCATCTTCCGTCAGGTCGCGGACGCGAGTGTTGACGTCGATACCGGTCGATGCCAGAACTTTCTGCGAAGTTGTTTTACCGATGCCGAAAATGTACGTCAAGGCGATTTCTACGCGTTTGTCACGCGGCAAGTCTACACCAGCTATACGTGCCATTGTTTGTATACCCCTCCTTCTTATCCTTGTTTTTGTTTGTGTTTCGGATTTTCACAAATGACCATTACGTTGCCTTTGCGACGAATGACCTTGCATTTCTCGCAGATCGGCTTGACCGAAGGTCTTACCTTCATTGTGATTCCCTCCTGAATAGGCTGTCAGCCGTAGCACGGCTATCAGCAAGAGTGCGCCTTCTGTCCGGTGAAGGACTACTTCCGGTAGGTGATACGACCTCTGGAAAGGTCGTACGGTGAGAGCTGGATCACGACTTTATCCCCTGTCAGGATGCGGATAAAGTGCATTCTGAGCTTGCCGGAAACGTGCGCCAGAATTTGATGTCCGTTCTCCAGTTCAACCTTGAACATGGCATTCGGCAACGGTTCGATGACCGTACCCTCGACTTCAATCACGTCTTCTTTCGCCAACGTCATTCTCCTTTCCGCTCGCTCGCGGTATACCTCTGTATTACGTAACGCAGCTTGGCGTTGGTTACCCGTCCAGTCTCGTCGATGCTCGACGCGACTTCGGCGCTGACGGATGGCAGCAGCTCCAGATGAAGGAGGCTCTTCTTCTTCGGATCGTCGAATCGCCGTTTGTCCCCATCTGCGATGAGCACAAACCGTTCATCAACGATACCGATGACGACCGCATATCCGCCTTGCGCCTTGCCGCGCAGCACGCGGACCAGCCGGCCGATTACAGGCAATGCTTCCACTTGCCATCCTCCTTCCGGATGCCGTTATCCAGCAGCCACTAGGATCGAGTCAAGATCTCGAAGCCATCCTCCGTGACAGCTACCGTGTGCTCGAAGTGAGCGCACCAAGTGCCGTCTACGGTTACGACCGTCCAATTGTCCTCCAGCGTCCGCACGTAGCGTTCGCCGAGAACGACCATCGGCTCAATCGCGAGAACCATGCCCGGCTTAAGCCGTGGACCGCGGTCGGGAGCGCCGTAGTTCGGAATTTGCGGTTCTTCGTGAAGGTTAGCACCTATCCCGTGGCCGACATATTCGCGAACGATGGACATTCCCTCCATCTCGACAAGTTGTTGAATCGCGTGCGAGATCGTATACAGCCGAACATCGGCTTTCACTTTCTCCAGACCGGCGTACAGCGATCTCTCCGTTACGTCGAGCAATCTGCCGACTTCCTCCGAGATTTGCCCGACCCCGTATGTCCAGGCCGAATCGCCGTGATAGCCTTTGTACTGAGCGCCGATATCGATGCTGACGATATCGCCTTCATTCAATACGCGCGAGCCAGGTATGCCGTGCACCAATTCGTCGTTAACAGAGGCACATATGCTTCCAGGAAATTGATTGTAGCCCTTGAAGGAAGGTACGGCTCCTTGGCTGCGAATATAATCTTCCGCGATCTTATCAAGCTGCAAGGTGGTTACGCCCGGCTTGACCGCTTGCGCGAGCAGCTTATGCGTATCCGCCACGATTCGTCCTGCTTCCCTCATGAAAGCCAGTTCCGCTTCGGACTTGCAGATGATCATTACGCTTTCCCCCGCAGCTGCGACACGATCTCCGAAGTGACCGTATCGATTTCCTTCTCGCCGTCTACCTCGCGAAGCAGCCCTTTGTTCTCGTAGTACGCAAGAAGCGGCGCAGTCTTCGAGATATACTCGTCAAGACGCGTGCCGACCTTTTCTTCCGTATCATCCGAACGCTGGTACAATTCGCCCGCACACTTGTCGCACACGCCCTCTTGCTTCGGCGGATTGAAGAGCACATGGTACGTTGCGCCGCATGCCTTGCAGATCCGGCGGCCCGTCAGACGAGCAAGCAGCAAGCTGCGATCGACGCGAAGGTTCACGACATGATCGATCTTGCGACCCATCTCGCCGAGCATGCCGTCGAGTGCTTCAGCTTGCGCCAGCGTACGAGGGAACCCGTCGAGCAGGAAGCCTTTTCCGCAGTCGTCCTGCAGCAGTCGCTCGCGAACAATGCCGTTGGTTACGTCATCCGGAACGAGCAGTCCCTGATCGACATATTCCTTAGCCTTCTGGCCGAGCGGCGTTCCTTGTTTCATTGCCAGGCGAAACGCATCGCCGGTAGAGATATGCGGAATCTCGAAAGTTTCCACGATCCGTTCGGCTTGCGTGCCCTTGCCGGCTCCCGGAGGACCCATAAAAAGGATGTTCATTCGCTGTTCCTCGCTTTAAGCAGAATAGGCCCGGTCTTTGCATGTCGCTTCCTAATGAAGCGGCATGCGGGATCCGGCGGCCCGTCCTGAACCAACTTATTTATTGATGAACCCTTTGTAGTGGCGTTTGATCAGCTGCGTCTCGATCTGTTTCATCGTATCCAGCGCAACGCCGATGACGATGAGGAGCGAAGTGCCGCCGAGCTGTACCGTACGCGGCAGTCCGGCAAGATTGCCGAAGAATACCGGAAGCACGGAGATCAGAGCCAAGAAGACTGCGCCAGTCAACGTAATACGGGTCATGACGCGCGTGATGTAGCTGGACGTCGGCTTGCCCGGACGAATGCCTGGGATATAGCCGCCGTTCTTCTTCATCTGATCCGCCATCTGCACCGGATTAATTTGCACGAACGTGTAGAAGAAGGTGAACGCAATAATCAGAATCACGTACAACACCATGCCGAGCGGCTGATCGTAGTACATGTTATTGATAATCCAGTTCGCCCATCCTTTGCCCGCCCAGAATTGTGCGATCGTTACCGGGAACATCAGCAGCGATACTGCGAAGATGACCGGGATTACGCCCGCGCCGTTCACTTTCAGCGGGATGTGCGTCGATTGACCGCCGTACATTTTCCGGCCGACTACGCGCTTGGCGTACTGCACCGGAATTTTGCGAATGCCTTGCTGCACGAAAATAACGCCCACGATGATCGCAATGACCGCGAGGACGATCGCGATAACCTTAACGATGCTTAGGAACAGCTGATCCGCGTTATCCACGAACTCGGTTGCGTAAATCGTACGGATCTGGCCAGGCAATCCAGCCACGATACCGGCAAAGATGATGATTGAGATCCCGTTGCCGATACCCCGCTCGGTGATCTGCTCGCCGAGCCACATCAGGAACGCGGTGCCGGCTGTCAAGACAATTGCGATCATCAGATACGTTGCGAAGGTCGGGTTAATGACCATGGCGTATTGATTGTTGAAGCCGATCGATGTCGCAAAGGCTTGGATCAAGCCTAGTATGACTGTGCCGTATCGAGTAATTTGCGCGAGCTTCCGTTTGCCGTTTTCGCCTTCCTTCGCCCACTCAGCGAACTTCGGAATGACGTCCATGCTGAGCAACTGCACGATAATCGATGCCGTGATGTACGGCATGATCCCGAGCGCGAAGATCGAGAATTGGAACAGCGCGCCGCCGGAGAACGTGTTCAGCATGCCGAACAGATCGGCGCCTTGATCGTTGATCGCTTGGAACTGCGATTTATCGATATTCGGCACCGGAATGAACGAACCGACACGATACACGATCAAGATGAACAGCGTAAACAGGATGCGCTTGCGCAGATCTTCCACTTTCCAGATGTTGGACAGGGTCTTGAACATTAGATCACCTCGGTTTTACCGCCGGCAGCTTGGATTTTCTCTACCGCAGATTGAGAGAACTTGTTTGCTTTCACAGTAAGTCCAACCTTAATCTCGCCGTTGCCAAGAATTTTAATTCCGCTTTGCGGGTTCTTCACGATCCCTTGCTCCATCAGAAGCTCAGGCGTTACTTCAGTACCTGCTGCAAAGCTGTTCAGTTCATCAATGTTGACAACCGCGAATTCCTTGCGGAATGGGTTGTTGAAACCGCGCTTCGGTACACGACGGTAAAGCGGGTTCTGGCCACCCTCGAATCCTGGGCGAACACCGCCGCCGGAACGGGCGTTTTGACCTTTGTGACCTTTACCGGCCGTCTTGCCGTTGCCGCTGCCGATACCCCGACCTTTACGCTTCACGTCTTTGCGGGATCCATCAGCCGACTTAAGCTCATGCAATTTCATCGTTCGTAGCACCTCCTTGTAGATTTTGCTTCCCACGGTGCGCTAGGAGCACCTTATGCGAGGCGTTTAGCCTTGTACTTCTTCGACTTTGACCAGGTGGCTGACATGATTCACCATGCCGCGGATGGCCGGAGTATCGTTCTGGACAACCGAATGGTTCATTTTGCGAAGGCCGAGTGCTTGAACCGTTGCGCGCTGCTTCTCATTGCGCCCGATCAGGCTGCGAACGAGGGTGATTTGGAGTTTCGCCATCGTATTCCCCTCCTTAACCCAGAAGCTCTGCTACGGTCTTACCCCGCAATTTGGCTACGTCTTCGGCGCGTTTCAGGCGGGAAAGCCCTTCTAGCGTCGCGTTAACCATGTTCATGGAGTTGGAAGAACCGAGAGACTTCGTCAAAATATCGCCTACGCCAGCCAGTTCGAGTACTGCGCGAACCGGGCCGCCTGCGATTACACCGGTACCTTCGGAAGCCGGCTTCAGCAGCACTCTGCCTGCGCCGAAATGTCCGAGCACTTGGTGCGGAATCGTCGTTTTGACAAGCGGTACATGAATCAGGTTTTTCTTCGCGTCGTCGATGCCTTTGCGGATTGCGTCCGGCACTTCCGATGCTTTACCGATTCCTGCGCCAACCCAGCCTTTGCCGTCGCCTACGACAACAAGTGCGCTGAAGCTGAAGCGACGTCCGCCTTTGACTACTTTCGATACGCGGTTGATCTGAACTACTTTTTCAGTCAGTTCTAACGTATTCGGATCTATACGCAAGTCGTTAACCCTCCTTATTGTGAAAGTGGTTTAGAATTGCAAGCCTGCTTCGCGTGCCGCGTCAGCCAGTGCTTGAATTCTTCCGTGATAGAGGTAGCCGCCGCGGTCGAAAACCACTTGCTCTACACCCTTCGATTTAGCGCGCTTCGCGATCAGTTCGCCGACTTGGCGAGCTGCTTCTACGCTGCCGCCGTTGCCGATGTTCTCCGCCAGCTCTTTATCGAGTGTCGAAGCCGCTGCGAGCGTTATGCCCTTCACGTCATCGATCAACTGTGCATAGATGTGCTTGGAGGAACGGTATACGGACAGACGCGGACGTTGTACCGTGCCGTTGATTTTTTTACGGACTCGCAGATGTCTTTTCAGACGTGCTTTGTTCTTGTCGCCCTTCGTAATCATGCGTGTTCACTCCTTTCTAAGCGATGCGGTCCAAGCCGCTCATGCGGCAGTTACGCCGCTTTCTTGCATAGAGCCGTTTCAGGCTTCTTATTTCTTCTTACCTGCTTTGCCTTCTTTGCGAAGGATGCGTTCGCCTTCATACTTGATCCCTTTGCCTTTATACGGCTCAGGCTCGCGTACGGAGCGGATCTTAGCAGCCGTTGCGCCAACGAGTTCCTTGTCGATACCGCGAACGGTAATCTTCGTGTTGGACGGTACATCGAATTCGATGCCTGTGTCCGGCACGATCTCGACCGGGTGGGAGTAGCCAACGTTCAGGACGACCTTGTCGCCTGTTTTGTTTGCGCGGTAACCGACGCCAACGAGCTCCAGGTTCTTGCTGAAGCCTTCCGTTACGCCACTCACCATGTTTGCAACAACGCTACGGGTCGTACCGTGCAGGGAGCGGTGCAGTTTATTGTCGGAAGGACGCTCGACCGTGATTTCGTTCTCTGCAACAACAACCTTCATGTCCTTGTGCAGCTCACGGGACAGCGTTCCTTTCGGTCCTTTAACAGTGATCAGGGTATTATCCAGCGTAATCGTTACGCCAGCTGGTACCGCGATCGGTTTGCGGCCAATACGAGACATTGTGACACCTCCAATCGTTGTGACTGTTGTATTACCAAACGTAGCAGACGACTTCGCCGCCGGCTTTGCTTTGACGAGCTTGCTTATCGGTCATGATGCCTTGGGACGTCGAAATGATCGCAATGCCCAGGCCGCCCAATACGCGGGGAACCTCTGTCGACTTCGTGTATACGCGAAGCCCTGGCTTGCTGATGCGCTTCAGACCCGTGATGACACGTTCGTTGTTCGGGCCGTATTTCAAGAAAATACGGATGATCCCTTGTTTGCTGTCTTCGATATATTCAGCATCGCGGATAAAGCCCTCGCTCTTCAGAATTTCAGCGATTTGCTTCTTCACTTTCGAAGCAGGCAGCTCCACGGTTTCGTGCCGGACGACATTCGCGTTACGAATGCGGGTCAGCATATCTGCAATCGGATCAGACATAACCATTCTCGAAAACCTCCTTCCCGTACTAGGCTGATTACCAGCTTGCTTTTTTAACGCCAGGAATCTGGCCTTTGTATGCTAATTCGCGGAAACAAATCCGGCAAATTTTAAACTTTTGAAGAACGGAATGCGGACGGCCACAACGCTCGCAGCGCGTGTACGCACGCACTTTGAACTTCGGAGTGCGTTGCTGCTTCACTTTCATCGAAGTTTTTGCCACTTGGTTCTACACCTCCTGTGGATTACTTCGCAAACGGCATACCCATTTGGGTCAGCAGCTCACGAGCTTCTTCGTCCGTTTTTGCCGTCGTGACGATGACGACGTCCATACCGCGCACTTTATCCACTTTATCGTACTCGATCTCCGGGAAGATCAATTGCTCTTTCAGGCCCAGCGTATAGTTGCCGCGGCCGTCGAATGCTTTGGTCGATACACCGCGGAAGTCACGAACGCGCGGAAGCGAGATGTTGAACAGCTTGTCGAGGAAGTAGTACATGCGCTCGCCGCGCAGCGTTACCTTGACCCCGATCGGCATGTTCTCACGAAGCTTGAAGCCTGCGATGGACTTCTTAGCGCGGGTTACAACCGGCTTCTGGCCGACGATTTGTTGAAGCTCGTCAACCGCGACATCCAGCACCTTCGAGTTGGCTACTGCCTCGCCGACACCCATGTTGATGACGACTTTCTCGATTTTCGGTACTTGCATAACCGTCGTATAGTTAAACTTCTGCATCAGAGCAGGCGTAATTTCGTTCAGGAAACGATCTTTCATTCTCACTGCCATGAATCATTGGACCTCCTTTCCTAGCTGGATTAGTCGATAACCTCGCCGGATTTTTTCGCGATCCGGACCTTTTTGCCGTTATCAAGAACTTTGTAACCGATACGGGTCGGCTGGCCGCTCTTCGGATCGATGTGCATGACGTTCGACACATGGATCGCAGCTTCCTGCTCGATGATCCCGCCTTGCGGATTCGTCTGCGATGGACGCGTATGCTTCTTCACCATGTTCACGCCTTCGATCAGGACGCGGTTCTGACGAGGGTAAGCAGCGATTACGCGGCCTTTCTTGCCTTTATCTTTACCCGTGATGACGATGACGTTATCGTCTTTTTTCACGTGCAGCTTGTTGTTGTGCGATTCCAGCACTTTTTTCAGCCTTGGCATTTGTTACACCTCACTTCGACTGCAAATTGGGCTAATGCTATGGGTTGGTGCAAGATTAGATAACCTCAGGTGCAAGCGATACGATTTTCATGAAATCCTTATCGCGCAGTTCACGAGCAACTGGTCCGAAGATCCGCGTGCCGCGTGGGCTCTTATCTTCCTTCACGACTACTGCTGCATTCTCGTCGAACGAGATGTAGGAACCGTCTTTACGACGAACCGTACGCTTCGTGCGGACGATAACAGCTTTCACTACGTCGCCTTTTTTGACAACGCCGCCTGGTGTTGCGGACTTAACGGAGCAAACAATCAGGTCGCCGATATGGCCTACGCGACGTCCCGTACCACCCAACACGCGAATACACATCAGTTCCTTCGCGCCGGAGTTGTCGGCAACGGCCAAACGAGTAAATGGTTGAATCATTGTTGGCGTCCTCCTTTCGGGGAAAATGCTAAGTTATCACGTGCTGCTTACAGAATGATCGCTGCTTCAACGACTTCGACCAGTCGGAAGCGCTTGTCCTTGGACAATGGACGAGTTTCCATAATCTTCACGATATCGCCGATCTTGGCTTGGTTGTTCTCGTCATGTGCCTTGAATTTCTTCGTGTACTTGATCCGTTTGTGGTACAAGTTGTGCTTTTTGTACGTTTCAACGGCCACCACGATTGTTTTTTCCATCTTGTCGCTGACGACTTTGCCGATCTGAACTTTGCGGGCATTACGTTCGCTCATGTTCTTCCTCCTTCCTTGAGAAAAGGGACTTGCTTGTTCTATCGCTCACGGATAACAAGCTCTTAGCTCGTAATCCCCAATTCACGTTCACGGATAATGGTTTTAGCACGAGCTATTTCCTTCCGCACGTCGCGGATCCGAGTCGGGTTATCCAGCTGGCCGGTAGCGAGCTGAAAACGAAGGTTGAACAGCTCTTCCTTGAAGCCGGCAATCTTCTGTTCGAGTTCTGCAGTGGTTAGGTTGCGGAATTCACTAGCTTTCATTTGCTTCACCACCCGATTCTTCACGTTTCACGAACTTCGTTTTGACCGGGAGCTTGTGGGCTGCAAGACGCATTGCTTCGCGCGCGATCTCTTCGGATACGCCTGCGAGCTCAAACATGATTTTGCCCGGTTTTACAACCGCTACCCATTTCTCCACGTTACCTTTACCGCTACCCATCCGTACCTCAAGAGGCTTCTGCGTAATCGGCTTAGCAGGGAAAATCTTGATCCATACTTTACCGCCACGTTTGATGTAACGGGTCATCGCGATACGTGCAGATTCGATCTGACGGTTCGTGATCCAGCCCGGCTCCATGGCTTGCAGGCCATATTCGCCGAAGGTCACTTCCGTGCCGCCCTTAGCGCGGCCTCTCATGCTGCCGCGTTGTTGCTTACGATGTTTGACGCGTTTTGGTACCAACATGATTAGTTGCCTCCTTCCTGGATGGCAGCTTTCTTCTTGGCCGGAAGGATTTCACCGCGGTAGATCCATACTTTTACGCCGATACGGCCGTAAGTCGTATGTGCTTCCGCTGTACCGTAGTCGATATCGGCACGCAGCGTATGCAGCGGCACCGTACCTTCGCTGTAGCCTTCCGAACGTGCGATTTCCGCACCGCCGAGGCGACCGCTAACTCCGGTTTTGATCCCTTTCGCGCCAGCGCGCATTGTCCGTTGAATCGCTTGTTTAAGAGCGCGACGGAACGAAATGCGGCGTTCCAGCTGCTGAGCGATGCTTTCAGCTACGAGCGTAGCATCCAGATCTGCTTGTTTGATTTCGGAAATATTGATGTGCACTTTCTTGCCGTTCGCGATCTTAGCCAGTTCCGTGCGAAGGTTCTCAACCTCGGAACCGCCCTTGCCGATAACCATGCCCGGCTTCGCGGTATGGATCGTCACGTTCACGCGGTTAGCCGCGCGCTCGATTTCGAAACGGGAGACAGCTGCATCTTTCAGTTTGTTCTTCAGGAACTCACGGATCTTGACGTCTTCGAGGAGAAGATCGCCGAAGTCTTTGCCGGCGTACCATTTGGATTCCCAATCGCGGATGATCCCGATACGTAAGCCGACCGGATTTACCTTTTGACCCACACGTTTTCCCTCCTTATTTTTCAGATACCACCAAGGTGATATGGCTGGTTCGTTTATTGATCCGGCTTGCGCGACCCATTGCACGGGGACGGAAACGTTTCATCGTCGGCCCTTGGTTCACGAAAACTTGCGATACGACGAGCTTCGTCACATCCAGTTGGTAGTTATGCTCTGCGTTGGCGATTGCCGAGTTGAGCAGCTTCTCCACGATCGGGGATGCCGACTTCGGCGTGTGACGCAGGATAGCGATTGCTTCACCCACTTGCTTGCCGCGGATTAAGTCTACCACCAGCTGCGCTTTCCGAGGAGCGATCCGGACGTGGTTAACGCTGGCTTTAGCTTGTTGCATGGTTGAACCTCCTCTCATACATTTGAGAACCGCTGGTTACAGCGGCCGGCAGCTTATCTTCTGCCCGTTTTCTTGTCGTCGTCGGTATGGCCTTTGTACGTACGCGTCGGCGCGAATTCGCCAAGCTTATGTCCGACCATGTCCTCTGTTACATATACCGGCACGTGCTTACGTCCGTCGTAGACGGCAAACGTATGGCCGATGAATTGCGGGAAAATCGTAGAACGGCGGGACCAAGTTTTGATGACGACTTTTTTGTTCGTCTCGTTCAGGTCCTCAACCTTCTTAAGCAGGTATCCGTCGATAAACGGCCCTTTCTTCAAACTGCGACCCATGGGTGTTCCTCCCTTCGCTTAACTCGCACGTAATGGTGTTACTTCGTACGGCGACGAATAATATATTGGCTCGAAGCTTTTTTCTTCTTGCGGGTTTTGAAACCGAGCGTCGGCTTGCCCCATGGGGACATTGGCGATTTGCGGCCGATTGGTGCGCGACCTTCGCCGCCGCCGTGCGGGTGATCGTTCGGGTTCATGACGACGCCGCGGACTTCCGGACGCTTGCCCAGCCAGCGCGTACGACCTGCTTTACCGATTTTGATCAGCTCATGGTCTTCGTTGCCTACGGAACCGATCGTTGCGCGACAAGCCTTGAGGATGCGGCGCGTTTCGCCGGAACCAAGACGGATGACAGCATAAGCGTCTTCTTTACCCAGCAGTTGAGCTTCCGTACCGGCAGCGCGTACCAGTTGGCCGCCTTTGCCAGGCTTCATCTCGATGTTGTGGATAACCGTACCGACCGGGATGTTCTCGAGCGGCAAAGCGTTGCCCGTCTTGATATCGGCTTCTGGACCGGACATGATCTGGTCGCCGACTTTGAGACCCTTCGGTGCGATGATGTAGCGTTTTTCGCCGTCCACATAGTGGATGAGGGCGATGTTCGACGTCCGGTTCGGATCATACTCGATCGTAGCGACCTTGCCTACGATGCCGTCCTTGTTCCGCTTGAAGTCGATGATGCGGTATTTACGCTTGTGGCCGCCGCCGTGATGACGAACCGTGATTTTACCTTGGTTGTTGCGGCCTGCTTTCTTCGAAAGCGGAGCGAGCAACGATTTCTCCGGTACATTCGTCGTGATCTCTTCGAAAGTCGAGACCGACATGTTACGACGTGCAGGAGATGTCGGTTTATACTTCTTGATTGGCACTTGGGTTTCCCTCCTTACTTAAGAGATGTTATACCGATGCTTCAAAGAACTCGAGTTCTTTGCTCTCATCGCTAAGCTTCACGATTGCTTTTTTCCATTCGGACGTATATCCCGAGTGACGACCGTAACGCTTCGGCTTCGCCGGCACGCGCATGGTGTTCACTTTCACGACTTTCACTTTGAAGATCTGCTCGATTGCAGATTTAACTTCGGTCTTCGATGCACGGATATCGACTTCGAACACATAGACCTTGCTGTTCATGAGTTCACTCGTCTGTTCCGTGATGACCGGGCGCTTGATAATATCGCGTGGATCTTTCATTACGCAAGCACCTCCTGTACTTTTAGGGCCGCTTCTTTGGTGATGATGAGTTTGTCGTACAGCATAACATCACGAACATTAATACCGTCAGCAGCGACGATCTTGACGCCTGGGATGTTACGTGCGGACAATGCTACGTTATCCTCGTAGTTAGCCGTGACGATCAGTGCTTTGCGAGCAACCTTCAGGTTGTTCAGGATGCCTGCAAATTCTTTCGTTTTCGGCGCGTTCAGCGCGAGCTGATCGAGTACGATGATTTCGTTGTCTGCCACTTTCGAAGACAGCGCGGATTTAATCGCCAGACGGCGAACTTTCTTCGGTAATTTGAAGCTGTAGGAGCGAGGAGTCGGTCCGAAAACCGTACCGCCGCCAACCCATTGCGGAGCGCGGATGCTGCCTTGACGTGCGCGACCCGTGCCCTTTTGTTTCCAAGGCTTACGGCCGCCGCCGCGTACTTCGGAGCGTCCTTTCGTTTTGTGCGTGCCTGCACGCTCAGCGGCTTGCTGAAGCAGAACAGCGCTATGCAGCACGTGAACGTTAGGCTCGATGCCGAACACAGTGTCGGACAACTCGATGTCTCCGACTTGCGAACCGCTCACATTAAATACTGCTACTTTTGGCATTTCATGTTCCTCCTTTCCGGCTGTTGATTATTTCTTCACCGTCAATTTAATTTTCACGAAGCTGTTCTTAGGACCCGGAATCGAGCCTTTAACCAGCAATACATTGCGTTCTGCGTCTACGCGGACGACTTCAAGGTTCTGGATCGTGATCGTCTCGGAACCCATGTGGCCCGGCAGGCGCTTGCCCTTCGGTACACGGTTCGCTTGGATCGAGCCCATGGAACCCGGACCGCGGTGATAACGGGAACCGTGAGACATCGGACCCGTGCTTTGTCCCCAACGCTTGATAACGCCGGCAAAGCCTTTACCTTTGGAGATACCCGTTACGTCAACAAATTCGCCTTCGGCGAACAGGTCGGCTTTCAATTGCTGGCCAACCTCGAAATCAGCGACGTTCACGCCGCGAATTTCTTTCACGTAGCGCTTAGGAGCAGTGTTCGCCTTGGATGCGTGGCCGATTTCCGGCTTCAGCTGACGGGACTGCTTCTTATCTGCAAAGCCGAGCTGTACAGCTTCATAACCGTCGCTCGCTTGCTCTTTCTTCTGCAGGACGACACAAGGGCCAGCTTCTATGACCGTTACCGGTACTACGTTGCCTTCAGCCGTGAATACTTGCGTCATGCCGAGCTTTTTCCCTAAGATACCTTTCATGTTGACACCTCATTTCCTCTCATACGTAAAGTTGTTCTTCAGTACCTTACAGCTTGATTTCGATATCGACGCCAGACGGCAGATCCAGACGCATCAGCGCATCAACCGTTTGCGGCGTAGGATTCACAATGTCGATCAAGCGCTTGTGCGTGCGCATCTCGAATTGCTCACGGGAATCCTTGTACTTGTGTACCGCACGCAGAATCGTAATGATTTGCTTTTCCGTAGGAAGCGGAATCGGTCCGGAAACACCTGCACCGGAACGCTTAGCCGTCTCAACGATTTTTTCAGCGGATTGGTCAAGAATTCTGTGATCGTACGCTTTTAAGCGGATACGAATCTTTTGCTTTGCCATATAAGTCCCTCCTTTTATCGCCCAATTTAGTATCGGACATACTCCGCGAGAAAACCCGACTGGCTCCCTATGGCAAAGGGGCCGGGTGTGTCGGCAACCTCTCGCATCATCGCAACGTCGCAGACCAACAGTCAATATTATAGCGAAATAAGTGGGCGAATGCAAGAAGTTATTTTCATAGCGCATAATCGATCGCTTCGGGTGCTCGTATCGCCTTCCGCCCGCTGTTGAAGTCGCGTTGCTCCGGATTATATGCAAGGATGCAACGTGACTTCAAAGGCGGGACGTAAACTCTCCAGGCGACACGGCCTCCTTCGCTCTCTCAGCGCCGAGGCCACTTCTACCTCCGCCACATGGGGGAGGAGGCAAGGGTTACGACAGTTAGCTTCGCTTACTTGTCGTACCGTTAATAATGAAGGAAATCGGATGATTATTGAGATGAATCGAACTCGGATTGGTCAAGGAAGCGGATGGTGAAGATGAGGGCGTATTCAGTGCGGGCCAAGTATTCGGGAGTGAAGTCTGTTGGATGTATAGCACCGGTGCTTGCGGCTTGGATTCCCCATACGGGTACAGCTTCATCGGCCGAATAGGTGGCCGAATCGTTATGGGCGATGATCGACTTTGCTGTAAGAGACGGATCCCAGGATATCGGGTACGATACAGTGTTGCTGCCGGTATTGGCGTTCATGCTCATGATGATATCGAGTTCAGCTTCCTTGTTCTTCATGACGCGTTCCTTCATATTAATAATCAGTTCACCGTGATAACCGTCCTTCATCTGCTCCTCGTCGAAGAAGATGGCGCTGCCGCCGAGCTCTTCGGCCTTCTTGCCGTCTCTCCAGATTTCGCTGCCTAGCTCCATGATTCGTTTGTTGCCCGTATAGTCGATTTTTACCGCACCGGTCATATAGCCAAAAAAAGGCTCGTACTTCCGTTCTTCTCCTTCGAACAGTGCTATCGGTGCAATCGTCACCGTCTGCTCGTCAACTGCCTCGATCGTCGGTTCAGTATTCACATTCGAACAAGCGGTCATTGTTAGAAGTACGACAATCGCCAACGCCATCATCACATTGCCAATCACTCGCTTCATATCCTCACCCCCTAGCATGACATTATTATAGAAGAAACACGTTCAAGATGCGAATGCATTAGATACAAATAAGAAGGCCCCCACGCAAGTGGAGGCCTTCTGCTCGCAGCCTAAGCTGCGTGTTACTACTTCTGGATCGATGCTACTGCGCCTGCGCCTACCGTACGGCCGCCTTCGCGGATAGCGAAGCGCGTGCCTTCTTCGATAGCGATCGGAGCGATCAGCTCAACCGTAACGGTGATGTTGTCGCCAGGCATTACCATCTCGCTGCCTTCTGGCAGGTTGATGATACCCGTAACGTCCGTCGTACGGAAGTAGAACTGTGGACGGTAACCCGTGAAGAAAGGCTTGTGACGGCCGCCCTCTTCCTTCGTCAGAACGTAGATTTGAGCTTCGAAGTTCGTGTGCGGCTTAACCGAACCCGGTTTTGCCAGAACTTGGCCACGCTCGATTTCTTTACGGTCTACACCGCGAAGCAGTGCGCCGATGTTGTCGCCTGCTTGAGCGGAGTCAAGCAGTTTACGGAACATTTCAACGCCCGTAACGACGGATTTTTTCGTCTCTTCAACCAGACCGATGATTTCGATCTCGTCGCCGACTTTGATCGTACCACGCTCAACGCGGCCCGTAGCAACCGTACCGCGACCCGTGATCGTGAACACGTCCTCGACAGGCATCAGGAACGGCTTGTCAGTTTCGCGCTCTGGCGTAGGGATGTAAGTGTCGATTTGCTCGAACAGTTCAACGACTTTGTCAGCCCAAGGACCTTCTGGGTTAGCCAGTGCTTCACGAGCTGCGCCGCGGATGATCGGAGTGTCGTCGCCTGGGAATTCATACTCGCTCAGCAGGTCGCGAACTTCCATCTCAACCAGCTCGAGGAGTTCTTCGTCTTCAACCATGTCGCATTTGTTCAGGAATACGACGATGTAAGGCACGCCTACTTGCTTGGAGAGCAGGATGTGCTCACGCGTTTGCGGCATTGGGCCGTCAGCTGCGGATACGACGAGGATTGCGCCGTCCATCTGTGCGGCACCCGTGATCATGTTCTTAACGTAGTCGGCGTGACCTGGGCAGTCAACGTGCGCGTAGTGACGGTTAGGCGTCTCGTACTCAACGTGCGAAGTCGAGATCGTGATACCGCGCTCGCGCTCTTCTGGCGCTTTGTCGATTTGGTCGAATGCAATTGCTGCACCGCCGTATCTTTTGGACAATACAGTCGTGATCGCAGCCGTCAGAGTCGTTTTGCCATGGTCGACGTGACCGATGGTTCCGATGTTAACGTGCGGTTTGTTACGTTCAAATTTAGCCTTAGCCATTGAACTTAATCCTCCTCTATATTGGAAAATTATATGTGTGGACCGGACGCTCGCACCACTAGTGTAATACGGCGCACGGCCAAAAGCAAACTGCTATGCTATGTCGAGAAGCTGGTTCCTACGCGGAGCCTTTGCTCTTCGAAATGATCTCTTCGGAGATCGATTTTGGAACTTCCTCGTAGTGAGACAGTTCCATCGCGAACACGCCGCGACCTTGCGTACCGGAGCGAAGCGTCGTGGAGTAACCGAACATCTCTGCCAGAGGCACCTTAGCGCGGATGATCTGCGCGCCGGAGCGCGAGTCCGTGCCTTCGATGCGGCCGCGGCGGGAGCTCAGCATACCCATTACGTCGCCGAAGTATTCTTCTGGAACGGTAACTTCGACTTTCATGATCGGCTCGAGCAGGACAGGATTACACTTGTCTTTCGCTGCTTTGAGCGCCATGGAGCCAGCGATCTTGAACGCCATCTCGGAGGAGTCAACGTCATGGTAGGAACCGTCGACGATACGAGCTTTGATATCAACGAGCGGGAAGCCGGCAAGTACGCCGTTCTTCATGGACTCTTCGATACCAGCTTGAACGGCCGGTACGTATTCACGCGGTACAACGCCGCCAACGATTTTGTTCTCGAACTCGAAGCCCTTACCAGGCTCTTGCGGTTCGAATTCGATCCAGACGTGGCCGTATTGGCCGCGGCCGCCGGATTGGCGAACGAACTTGCCTTCGACTTTCGCAGGCGTTTTGAATGTCTCGCGATAAGCAACTTGCGGCTTACCAACATTCGTCTCGACTTTGAATTCGCGAAGCATGCGGTCAACGATGATCTCCAAGTGGAGCTCGCCCATACCGGCAATGATCGTCTGGTTCGTTTCTTCATCCGTGTAAGCACGGAACGTCGGATCTTCCTCGGAGAGCTTCGAGAGAGCAGTACCCATCTTGTCTTGGTCCGCTTTCGTCTTCGGCTCGATCGCGATTTGGATAACCGGTTCCGGGAAGTTCATGGATTCGAGGATAACCGGGCTCTTCTCGTCGCAGAGCGTGTCGCCCGTTCCTGTATCCTTCAGACCTACCGCAGCTGCGATATCGCCCGAGTATACTTCCGTGATCTCTTGACGGCTGTTCGCGTGCATCTGGAGAATACGGCCGATCCGTTCGCGCTTGCCTTTGGAAGCATTAAGCACGTAGGAGCCGGACGACAATACGCCGGAATATACGCGGAAGAACGTCAGTTTACCAACGAATGGATCTGTCGCAATCTTGAACGCCAGTGCCGCGAACGGCTGGTCGTCTGCAGATTTGCGAGTCGTTTCCGAACCGTCTTCAAGCGTGCCTTTAATGTCAGGTACGTCGATAGGTGCCGGCAGGTAATCGACGACAGCATCCAGCATTGGCTGTACGCCTTTGTTCCGGTAAGAAGAACCCGCAACAACCGGGAAGATCTTAACGGAGCATACTCCTTTGCGAAGTACGGCTTTCAGCTCAGGGATCGTAATCTCTTCGCCTTCCAGGTACTTCATCATCAATTCCTCGTCCAGTTCAGCAACCTTCTCGACGAGCTCCAAGCGAAGCTCTTCGACTTGGTCCTTGTACTGTTCCGGAATTTCGGCAACTACCGGGTCTTTGCCAGTGTCGTCATTGTAGAGGTAAGCTTTACGCTCAACAAGATCAATGACGCCTTTGAAGTCATTCTCGGCGCCGATCGGGAGTTGAATCGCGACGGCATTCGCTTGCAGGCGCTCGCGCATGTCCTTCACGACGTTCAGGTAGTCAGCACCGATGATGTCCATCTTGTTGACGTAAGCGATCCGCGGAACGCTATACTTATCCGCTTGGCGCCATACGGTTTCGGACTGAGGCTCAACGCCTTCTTTCGCACTGAAAACCCCTACAGCCCCGTCCAATACACGAAGGGAACGTTCGACTTCAACCGTGAAGTCGACGTGTCCCGGGGTATCGATGATATTGATGCGGTGACCTTTCCACTGAGCCGTGGTAGCAGCAGACGTGATCGTAATGCCACGTTCTTGCTCCTGCTCCATCCAGTCCATCGTTGCGGCGCCTTCATGCACCTCACCGATTTTGTGGGTACGGCCCGTGAAGAACAGAATACGTTCCGTTGTGGTCGTCTTGCCGGCATCGATATGTGCCATGATCCCGATATTACGCGTATTTTTCAAGGAGAACTCTCTTGCCATACAATTTGTCTCCTTTCAATTGTTGAATCCTACCAACGATAGTGAGCGAACGCCTTGTTGGCTTCCGCCATTTTGTGCGTGTCTTCGCGCTTCTTCACGGATGCGCCGGTGTTGTTCGATGCATCGATGATTTCAGCTGCCAGACGCTCTTCCATCGTCTTCTCGCCGCGGTTGCGGGAGTAGTTGACGAGCCAACGCAGTCCGAGGGACGTACGGCGCTCAGGCTTAACCTCGATCGGCACTTGGTAGTTCGCACCACCGACGCGACGAGCTTTGACCTCAAGCACTGGCATGATGTTCTTGATAGCGGCTTCGAAGACCTCCATTGGATCTTTACCCGAACGCTCTTTAATCAAGTTGAATGCATCATACAGAAGTTGCGAAGCAACGCCTCTCTTGCCGTCGATCATAATACGGTTGATTAGGCGCGTCACGAGCTTGCTGTTATATATCGGATCCGGGAGAACGTCCCGTTTGGTT
>JAEZCJ010000185.1 GCA_023433615.1 Bacillota bacterium
CCACGAAACCTTTTTCATGTTAATCCCCCTATTTGATGGTGTATTACGAAATCGCTTTCGTAAATTACTTTCATTATTCAATAGGAGCCTGAATTTGTAAATTCACAGAATTCAAGATACGGTTGCAAAATTATGGGTCATATCAACGGTTGTTGACGTGTCGGAGGGAGAATTATACAATGAATGAAACACGGTTGCGGATCGATTTTCGAGGTTGTAAAGCAGGAATTTTCGTGTTTTCTACGAAAACGGTTTAGTAGCAAGAGTGAAGGAGCCCTGCGCAATGAACATTAAGACGATCGCCCAGTTAGCTGGCGTATCGGTGGCAACCGTCTCGAAGATCTTGAACAATTACAGCGTCATCGGCGAAGAGACGCGGCTGCGCGTGCTGAAGATCATGGAAGAGAACGGTTATCGGCCCTCTTCTTCCGCGCGAACGCTGGCTACCAAGACATCGAACCTGGTCGGCGTCGTCTTCGCCGGCGAGTTCAATTCCGATCTGGACCACCCCTTTTTCATTGCCGTGCTGAATTCGTTCAAGCGGCAGATCGGATTTTTCGGCTATGATCTGATCCTGTTCACGAATCAGCGATTCTTGAGCAACAAGGAGGATTACTTGGCTCGGTGCAGGCATTACCATATCGACGGCTGCTTCATCATAGCCGGCGACGAGATTGAGCCAAGCGTGCATCGCTTGGCCGAATCGGATATTCCTTGCGTGGGCATCGATCTCAAGCTTGAAGGCGAACGCTTCGCCCACATCATGTCGGATAACGTGAAGGTCGCGTCGAAGGTCGTCGAGCATTTCTATTTGAACGGCTATCGGGACATCGGATTGCTCGGCATCAATCGGCAATCCGCCGTCATCTCCATCCGCGAGCAGTCGTTCAAGGAATCGATCGGCAACTTCGGCTTATCGCTCCGCGAAGGCTCTTGCTTCTATAGCGACGGCTATGACGAGGAGTGCGGCTATGACGCCATGATGCGTCGGATCGACAGCGGCATCCCCCTCCCCCGCGCCTTGTTCGCCGTATCGGACATGCTGGCGATCGGCGCCATGCGCGCGCTGAAGGAGCGCGGCATGTCGATTCCGCTCGATGTCGCGGTTGTCGGCTGCGACGATATCGAGACGAGCCGGCATACGGATCCGTCGCTCACGACCGTGCGCCAGGACAGCGAGAAGATCGGGCGGCTGGCCGCGATGATGCTGTTCGACCTGCTGAACAAGCAGTCGGAGGCGCGTACGATCCTGGTTGATCCCGAACTGGCGGTGAGGCAGTCTTGCGGAGGATTGCGTTCGTAATCGAGTATAATGGAAAAGAGCCCTGATGAGGGTTAGTCTTACGGACTATTAATCCGGAATAATATCGGCATAGTCGGGTATGTGTTACCGGCTATGCCGATTTTTCATATTCTGTGATGAATAATGCGCAATAGCTTCCTCCGAAGTACCGCGATTATTTTTAAGTGGCTGAAATGCTCCTGCATGTACTCTCGAGTACCGTTGTAGCAGGTAATTTTATGTGATATTTACATCATAATATTTCAATAATCACTTTTTCGTGATAAAATTAATAGGTTATACACTACCAAATGGAGGTGTGAAATGGCTGTCAGTTATAAAAAGTTATTTCACTTGATGATAGAAAAAGAGATTTCCAATGTTGAACTACAACGCAGAGCCGGATTTTCCGGCAATATATTAACTCGGCTGAAACGGAACCATTATATTTCAATGGAAAGCATAGAATATATCTGTCGCGTCATGGAATGCGGCGTAGACGATATTCTAGAGTTTGTACATAACGAGGAAGTGGAGGAATGATTGTGTCAAAACGACATATTGATATTGAGAAAAGTGACATAATCGCCTTTCACCCACAGATAATGGATATACTCCTAAAAGATAGAACAACCAATAAAAATATTGTTTGGGCAACTGATGATTATGAGGACTTAGGTGATTATTATAAAGCCGAATGCGAAATCACACTCAATTCAATTACTGTTAATGATTGCAATGTCATTCAGCCAAGGATAACTAAAAACCAACAAAGTCAACTTAGTAGAACAAAGGGTAAAGCAGAGGTTTTTACTCCCTCTTGGATATGCAATGCGCAAAATAATTTAATTGACAATGCGTGGTTTAATCGTAAAGGCATGTTTAATCACGAGGAGTATAAATCGTGGAGAATAAATAAAACAAAAATCGAGTTTGCAGACAAGGGTAGAAACACATGGAGAAAGTATGTAGACAGTCCTCGCATGGAGATAGCCTGTGGCGAAGCTCCGTACCTTGTGAGCAGATATGATGCGGTAGATGGTGCTATGATTGAGATTGACCGAAGAATAGGCCTTCTTGATAGAAAAATGCGTGTAGTTAGCGAAAACACCAATTTAGAAGAAGAATGGTATAAATGGACTGTGCGAGCCTTTCAAAGCATATATGGCTTTGAATATCAAGGTGACAACTTGTTACTTGCACGTGAGAATTTGCTATATACATTCATTGAGAATCTGGATTACAAGTTTCATAGAAAACCAACGATTGATGAATTGACAGAAATTGCAACAATTATATCGTGGAATATTTGGCAGATGAATGGCCTCACGTTTACTGTTCCTTATAGCGATAAAGATGCCATTGGCCCAAACCAGCAAATTACACTATTTGATGGAGAATCAAGCCAAGTTAAGAATTGCATTATAAAAGACTGGCAAGCGATTAGACGGAAGAAAAAAGGTATTATAGAATACCGCTCACTTTTAAAACAAGGGGTGTAGAAATGCTAGAAAACTTAGAAATCTTAAATAGATTAATAGTTGGAAGAGTTGAGCCGCATATCTATGCTTTTTCTACGAATACAGTACCGAATTTTCTCAAGATTGGTGATACATACCGTCCTGTATCGGTACGCCTAAATGAATGGAGAGAACATTTCCCTACACTAAAGGAAGAGTTTAGGGAAAAAGCAACGATAAATGATGATATTTTCTTTAGAGATTATGCTGTTCATCAATATTTAGAAGGTGAACTTGGTAAAAAACGCTTGATGCCTAATGATATCGAAGGAATCTATTATTCCAATGAATTCTTCAAAGATACAGATATTATTGAGGTAGCAGATGCAATAAGCGATATCAAAGACAAGTTTGCTAATCGAATTGATAAGTACCAGTATTACAATTCAAATAACAGATTACCAGAAACATATACATATGCATCTACCGGCGAATGGGAGCCTCGGCCTAATCAGCAGGCAACAATCGATAACTTTATGTGCGCAGTAAATAACGGCAGAAAAAATCTTCTCATGTATGCTGTTATGCGTTTTGGTAAATCCTTTACTTCTCTTTGTTGCGCTAAAGAAATGTATGCAAAGACAGTTCTTGTAATTTCCGCAAAGGCAGACGTTCGTGAAGAGTGGAAAAAAACGGTGCAGCAAGCCGATAATTTCAATAAGGATTATGTTTTCTTGACTGGATTAGAGCTTTCCGGTGATGAGAAGATAGTTAGAAGCACGTTGGATTCCGGTAAAGGGGTAGTTGTATTCCTTACTTTGCAGGACTTACAAGGAAAAGCAATAAAAAATAAGCATAAGGAAATATTCGGAAACACTATTGACCTGCTTATCATTGATGAAACCCACTATGGAGCAAGGGCTGAAAAATACGGGCAAATACTAACAGACAAAAATTATGTCAATGATATTAAGGAAAAGCACTCTGACGAAGATTATGTTGATTATGATACTGCTGATGCAGAATTAAAAAAATTAGAAACGAATATCAGATTACATCTTTCCGGTACACCGTATCGTATTTTAATGGGGAGTGAATTTTCAAAGGAAGATATAATTGCTTTCTACCAGTTTACAGATATCGTGGCCGATCAAGAAAGATGGGATTCTGAACATATATTATCAGACGATGTAAAAGAATGGGATAATCCGTATTATGGTTTTCCTCAAATGGTACGGTTTGCATTTAATCCAAGCAAAGAAGCACAGGCAAGACTTGCTGAATTAAGAGCAAACGGGAGTACTTATGCTTTTTCAGCTCTTTTTAAGCCGAAGTCAATAAAGAAAGCAAATGATGGCTCACACAAAGAGTTTATCTATGAAAAGGAGGTATTAAACTTATTTGAAGTAATTGATGGAAGTAAAGAAGATGACGAACTTCTTAGTTTCCTTGATTATGACAGAATTAAGGATGGTAATATGTGCCGTCACATTGTATGCGTTCTACCTTACTGTGCGTCATGCGATGCTCTGGAAAAACTATTAGCTGATAACAAAGATAATTTCAGAAATTTACAGGATTATACCATTGTTAATATATCCGGTATTGATAAACCAAATGAATACAACAATATTAATGCTGTAAAAGAAAAAATTGCTAAATGTGAAGATAACGGTGAAAAAACGATAACACTTACGGTTAATCGAATGCTTACAGGGAGTACTGTGGAACAATGGGATACAATGTTGTTCTTAAAAGATACAGCATCACCACAGGAATACGATCAGGCTATTTTCCGTTTACAAAATCAATATATTAAAACATTCGTTGATGAATCCGGCGAGGTAATTAAGTTCAACATGAAACCGCAGACATTGCTTGTTGATTTCGACCCTCATCGTATGTTTTCTATGCAAGAGCAAAAGTCGTTGATATACAACGCCAATACGGAAGAAGGCGGAAATCGAAGACTTGAAGAACGTATACGGGAGGAACTTCAAATCTCCCCTATCATCACTATGAATAAGAATAAAATTATGCAAGTAGAATCTGCTGATATACTTAGTGCCATAAGTGCATATTCAAAAGACAGAGGAGTTGTAGACGAAACACGTGAGGTTCCTGTCGATATGTCACTTCTTGCTATCGATGTTATTAAGTCTACAATTGAGGTACAGGCCGAATTAGGCTCTAAAAAAGGCTTACAGATAGATGCCTACGAGGGTAATGAAAATGACTTTGAAGATAACAATGACCATAATAGCGTTAACGATGATAGCGGCAATAATAATGATGAAGTAAATAGTGGTACCGATAATAACAACAACAATGCAAATACGTCAGAATCTGATTATCAGAAATTAGAAAATAAATTCCGTATGTATTATTCTAGATTGCTTTTCTATGCGTTCTTATCCGATGATGTAATAAAATCATTGGATGATATACTCAACTCACTTGATAAAACAGATAATATACGAATAGCTCACAACCTATCATTAAACAAAGACGTGTTGCTGGCTATAAGACAAAATATAAATTTATTTATCCTTAGCCAGCTTGACTACAAAATTCAGAATATCAATGCATTGTCTCACGATGAAACTGTTGAACCGGTAGAACGTGCTATCAGAGCAATTAACAAGTTTGGTAAGCTTTCTGAATCAGAGGTACCTACACCACTTAATATTGCAATTGATATGGCAGCTCTATTGCCGGAAGTATCCTTTAATAATCTTAAGCAAGACAATGTTGTAATCCTTGATATTGCAAGCAAAATAGGTGAATTTACTATAGCTATATGTGAGAGAGCAAAAAGCCTTGGAATAGACTTAAACAGCTTGAAATCTTCTGTGCTTGCAATTCCAACCTCTACGGTAGCGTATGAGTTTACAAGAAAAATCTATTCTGTGCTTGGCCTTGATATTGATTGTATCGCTACAAAATTTACCTCCTATGATTTGCTTGATGTTAAGGTTATCCATTCTGACGGCAATGAAACAGATGATATCGACTATACAAAATTAACAAAATGTCTAAAGCAAAAGAAATTATTATGCGAAATTACTCTTGATAACGATATAGAAGACGGTGATGAAATGAAATTTGAGGCAATTGTGGGAAACCCGCCATACCAAGTAAGTGATGGAGGAGCACAGGCAAGTGCCAGACCTATCTATCACAATTTTGTGGATATATCAAAATCATTAGAACCAACGATGTTAACGCTACTAATGCCATCGCGCTGGTATGCTGGAGGAAAGGGACTGGATGAATTCCGTAACAGTATGATAAACGATAAGCATATTGAGCAGTTAGATGATTTTTTACATCCAGAAGAAATTTTCCCGGAAACAAATAACAGAGGAGGAATATGTTATTTTCTTTGGAATAAAAATTATGATAATTCTATTTCAAAAGTCAAAATAGTATCTCATGATGGAAATGGCGAAGTGAATTTTTCTTATAGAAGTATGAAAACCAAGGATTTAGATATTTTTGTTAGGGATAATATTGGAGTTGAGATATTAGATAAGGTTACCTCAAACGACGAGAAAAACGTAATGTCTAATCATATCTCCCCACGTAAACCGTTTGGACTCGAGGGAAACTTTATAAAATCAGAGGATTTTCATCATTCAGATGCCGGCCTTAGACAACCGGTAAAATGCTATGGAAGAGCTAAAAGTATTGGATATGTTGAGAAAGATAAAATACCTGCCCATATCGAATGGATCGATAAGTGGAAAGTCCTTATGCCATATGCTAATAATATAGGAACTGAATTAAATGACGATAATCTAAACACTTTCATTGGTGAACCGAATTCCGTATGCACAGAAACATTTTTGATTGCGGGCATTGATTTAATGCTTAATAAAGAAACGGCAACAAATCTGGCTACCTATCTTAGAACGCGGTTTACGAGGTTTTTACTAAGTTTAGCAAAGATAAGCCAGCATGGAACAGCTAAGACATATAGGTTTATCCCTGTACAGGATTTTACCTCATCGTCGGATATTGACTGGCACAAGAGTCCTTCTGGTATAGACGCACAACTTTATAAGAAATACGGCTTAACACAAGATGAGACCGATTATATAGAATCCATGATTAAGCCAATGGATTAAGGCTGTATACAAGAAAACACCACCTCAAAGATAACGCTTTTGGTCAAGACCCCATTTAGCGGACACTCGAGAGAAACCCTACACAATAAGCTGATTTCGGTACCTTACCGGAGTCAGCTTATTTAGTTTCCTTTGTGGACGGCCGTTGATGTCATGGTATTTGTAGGACGTGTACTGGGTTCCCTGATCGCTGTGAACGATAAGGCCTGTCACGTCCTTCACCTTTTTAAATGCCTTCGAGAATGTCTGCAGTACAAGCTCCGCGTCATTTCGCTCGCTCATTTGGTAAGCAACGATTTCGTTCTGGCATAAATGTACTGCTCTCGTTTTCCACGGTGATCCATGAGTCCAAAATCGTCCATCTGTTTGTACCGGCGCATCCAAACCTTTAGTCCCCCAATGTCCACTATCCCTAGTTCTTCTGCCACTTTCTTTATGGTCGTTCCTTGAAGTCGCATCGCAATCGCTTTCTTCTTAATCTCAAAGCTGTATGTGACGAGCTTTTGTCCTTTCTTTGCCATAACGAAAAGCACCTCCTATAGTTTTCATCTTTTAAACACTAGGGTGTTTTCCAATGTCCACTATATGGGGTGCACTTCGCTTTGAAGTGGTGTCTCTTTTATACTTCATCCAGTCACTGTCCCGTTCCCTCAGGTCTGCTGGTCATCTGGATACAGCTCGACCATCAACCGAATATGATGCCGCATGCACCTAATCAAGTCCGAGGGCTCCATCACCTTCACCATGCTGCCGTAGCTTAAGATTTTCTGGATCGCCCGCTCGCTGGATGAGAAATAGGTAGTCAAAGACAAGGTTCCGTCAGCATTCACGAGAACTTGGTCGAAGCCGAACTCGTCTCGCACGCGGGTTTTCATCTCGGGCTGAAAGCACAATACCGCTCGTACCTTCTTAAAGTCGGCTTGGCTCATGAATCGTGCTTCGATATCCTGCAGCGTATAGTCTCGTCTCGTATATGGCTCCGGCAGAATCTGCAGGTCCAATATGCGGGACAAGCGGAATACGCGGACGTCCATACGAGTCAGACAATAACCATACAAGTACCAGGTATAGCCTTTCAGGAACAGGCCCATCGGTTCCAGCTTACGTTCCGTTTCCGTACCCTTATTGTCCAAGTAAGTGAATGTCACGCATTGAAGCGCTTTGATAGCTTTATGCAATGGGCCCATATGCGCTTTATCGTTAGGTGCCGGCTTGAAATCAAGATCGACATAGGCATGCTCCTTGGCTGTGTTGTGACCTGGCATTAGCGCGCCGATTCGCTCGATCAATCGATCGATATCGAATTGATCGGTCGCGGATCGTACCCCTCGCAGCGCGGAACAGATCGACGAGAAATCTTCCAAGGATAATACCTGCTTATCCAATCGATAACCCTGCATAATCTCATACCCTCCATCCGATCCTGCGAAAGACACGATGGGGATTCCGGCTTGATTGATCGCCTCCATGTCGCGATAGATCGTGCGGAGCGATACCTCGTAGCGCTTCGCCAGATCCGTGGCACTGACGCGGGATTGATTCAATAATGTCATCGTAATCGCGAGCAAGCGATCCAGCTTCATCGAATAACCTCCATTACGGGCGTCCGGGAACTCGGCAGCAGGCGACTTCACCCGCTTCCTTATTCTACATCCGATTACCCAAGCCTTCCAGATCGATCACTTGGATTCATGAACGATCAGTTCGGAGGCGGACGCATTCGAACCTGCGAAACGGAGCATGCGAGCCCCCTCCTCATTCAGAGCGTTTAGCGCTTGACGTGGGAGCTCGAGGAATGGTTCGATGTGCAGAACGTCTCCCTTACGCCCGCTCGTCAATCTCCAAGTACCGGCGACGAAGCCGTCGATGAGAAAGGTGGCGCGAATGATCCCGTTCGATGTGAACACATGCCTGCGATGTGCCTCATCCAGGATTCGGCCGCGATCCTTATAGGATAACAGCATATTGTCGAATTCGCCGAGAAACCTCGGTTCGCATGGCGTACCGGCATCAGGTCGCGGGGCATCCGCCAAATCGAGCAATTCCTCGCCTCGTTCGTTACGAAATGCGATCAGTTCCGGACGAAGCGTCCGAATAATTGCATCCATCCGCGTCAGGCCTGACCAGACCTGAATATCTTTCACTGTTGCCGGCCCGAATGCGGCCAAGTACTTCCGAACGAGCCATTCCGGCTCAGGAGACGCGGAGAGCGGTTCGCCGAGCCATGCCGCGACTGACGTATGCACAGCTTGACCGCTCTCGCCCCATACTCCCCGCGGCGGCGTCTGTACGAGCGGGACCTTATTCCGAACCACTGCCGCTGCAGCTTCCGGATCGAGTCCCGTCCACAGCTCGCGCAGCTGCATGCCGAGCTCATTGAATGTCATGGGCTTCTTGTCGACCAGTTCTCTACCCGCTGCAGCTAACGCTTCTTGGTCGATCCCGATCAGCTTTTTGCCGAAGGCTCCCTTCAGACTGCGATCCATGACGGGCTGCAGCAACGGACGCAGCCGTAACGCCTCACGCGCGGAGACGAGATGCAAGGTCGAACGCATCAGCGCCATGCGTACGACCTGTCTGTCATGCAACAAGTCGGATAGTGCATCCTGCCGAAAATCCTCGATCCGCGACCACAGCCCGTAATACGGGGCATGCGGAGATTGCGCCTGCAACCCGCCCAGCTTCTCTACGGCCTCCAAGACGGGAAGCTTCACGCGATGAAGCAGCATTTGCCTTGCCAGCAATGCACGATTCAACTCGCGGTTGCTGAGCAATTTGCCTGTCGCGGTACCGGCATCGGCCTTCGTATTCTGCAAACGATTCGCGTTGCTCATCTGATTCGCTCCCATCTTGAATAACCATCCTTGTTATGAATCATTACCGAAATTGTCGGAAGAAAACCCGGATGTCAGGGACGAGAAGATCCGGCGCATCCATCGCGGCGAAGTGGGTTCCGCGCTCATATTCCGTCCACTGGACGATGTTCGTGTTGTCGCGTTCGGCAAATCGCTTAATCGACTTGAAATCGTCTCCGAAGACAGCTACCCCCGTCGGCGTCGTATTCGGTCCTGGCTGCGGCTGCACTTGAGGATGCGCATTCTCATAATACAAACGGGAGGATGACTCCGCTGTATTGGTCAACCAATATAGCGTGACATTCGTCAGGAATGCATCCCTGTCGATATAATCGACATGGTCGCCAAAGCCGGCAAACATTTCGGCTATCCAAGCAAGCTGACCTGACGGGGAGTCAGTAAGCCCATAAGAGAGAGTCAACGGGCGTGTGGATTGGATCGCATTAAATCCTGCCCGTTCTTGGAAATCGGCTAAAAATTGAAGCTTCCGCTGATCCTCTTCCGACAAGTCGGCCATCTCGGCCGGATCCCCGGAAGGGAAAGCGAACAGCTGCAGCACATGAATGCCGCGAAGGCCTTCCGGCTTCTGCATGCCCAGCTCCCTGGACACGAGCGCGCCGCAATCGCTGCCGTGCGAGCCATACTCCGCATAGCCTAAGCGCTTCATGAGGACATCCCACGCTCTCGCGATGCGCGCGATATCCCATCCGGCTTCAAGAATCGGTCCCGAGAACCCGAACCCGGGCACGGATGGGATGACCAAGTGGAACGCCATAGCTGGGTCGCCGCCGTGACTGCGCGGGTCGCTGAGCGGGCCGATCAGCTCTAGGAACTCGACAATCGAACTGGGCCATGCATGAGTCAGCAGCAGCGGAAATGCGTCAGGCTCAGGCGAACGTACATGCATAAAGTGAATGTCGGCACCGTCGATGTTCGTCGTGAATTGCGGATACTCGTTCAGGCGTGTTTCGTAAATACGCCAATCGTATTCATGCTGCCAATAGGCCGCCAACTCTTTCACGTAATCCAATGACGCCCCATATTTCCATCCGCCTCCGTCTAATCCTTCCGGCCAACGGGAGCGGGCCAGTCGATCCCGAAGATCCTTAAGCTCTTCTTCGGGTACGGAAATCCGGAATGGCTGAATTTCTGCGCTTACTTCGGCATGTGCAGCTCCTGAATGGGTCATGTGAACATCCTCCTCGAATTGGTTCGTTTAGGTATCGTGCTTACAATACCAATACTAACGCAGTCACCCTGACAACATGATGTCAGGGTGACTGCGCGGGTTTTCGAATTATAGAATTTTATGAGCCCATGTCTACTTAAGGTCTTGCAGGCGTGCCGTCAGGCCGGCGCGCAAGCGTCCACTCCGGCAGCTTATTCACGCACGGATACTTTTCGGCCTCGCGTTCATTGATGTCGATACCCAGGCCCGGCTTATCGTTCACGTATGCGAATCCGTCACGCACCTCCGGACAGCCTGGGAATACTTCGCGTGTCACATCCGATGGACCGTACCATTCCTGGATGCCGAAATTATGCGAGCTCAAGTCCAAGTGCAGATTGGCCGCATGTCCGACCGGCGACACGTCGCCCGGACCGTGCCAAGCCGTTCGTACCCCGAACGCTTCGCACAGAATCGCCAGCTTGCGGGCAGGCGTCAAGCCGCCGATGGCGCTGATATGGACGCGGATGAAGTCGATCAGTTGATTGCGAATCAGCGGCAGCCATTCTCCGGGATGCACGAACAGTTCGCCCATCGCGATCGGCGTCGCGCATTGGCTGCGGATGTGCCGGAACCAGTCCAGATCCTCGGGCGCAAGCGGATCCTCGAGGAAGAACAGCCGATACGGCTCTAGCTGCTTCGCCAAGCGAACCGCTTCGATCGGCGCAATCCGTTCGTGGATATCATGGATGAGCTCGATCTCGAATCCGAACTTCGAACGGATGTGCTCGAACAGTCTTGGCACGCTGCGCGCATAGGCATCCGGGTCATAATAGGCGCCCCTAGCCGCCCCTTCCGGCGTATGCATCGATGCTTGCTTACCGCCGTACAGCCCCCATTGACAGCGAATGTATTTGTACCCTTGCTCCAGGTAACGGCTCACATTCTCCTCGACCTGCGACAGCTCGAAGCCGTCAGCATGCCGGTAGACAGCCGCTGCTTCGCGAACCTTGCCGCCGAGCAGTTCATAGACCGGCATGCCGGCGAGCTTGCCCTTAATATCCCACAGCGCCATATCGACACCGGATAGCGCATTGTTGAGCACCGGCCCGTTACGCCAATAGGCACTTACCATTGCGCTCTGCCAGATATCCTCGATTCTGCGAGGATCCTTGCCGATCAGGAACGGCTTCAAGTATTCCTCGATCGCCGTCGCAACGGCAAGGTAGCGCTGCGTGAACGTCGCGCAGCCCAGGCCGTATAGACCTGGCTCATTCGTCTCGATCTTGACGACGACCAGATTGATGCCCTCCGGCGCCGTCAGAATCGTCTTCACGTCGCGTATCGCGAGTTGTTCCATCTGCATGCTGCATTCCCTCGTTTCGTGGCTAGGTTGTCCCCCAAGGGGCATTGTCCGTACGGGTCACGCTCTCCGGCATGCCAGGCAGGATCAACCCGCCGTCTACGCGCAGCGTAATACCCGTGACATAAGATGCTGCATCCGAACAGAGATAAGCGACCGCCTCGGCCACATCCTCCGGCTGACCCATCCGGCCGAGCGGAATTCTAGGGCCCAACGCTTCATAGAAGGCATTGGTGTCCCTTACTTGTATCGCGCCCGGCGCAACCGCGTTGATCCGGATACCGTGCGATGCATATTCCAGGGCAATCGACTGGATCGACCGATCCATGGCCGCCTTCATGCCGCCGTAGACGGCGTCCAGCGGATAGGCTCGCGTACCTCGAGACGAAGTAATCTGAACGAGGCGGCCTTGTACGCCTTTCTCGATCATATGTCGCCCGAGCTGACTGAAGAGCAGCATTGGCGTCCGATAGAGCAAGGCATACAATTGATCGATATCTTCGGCGTTCATTGCCGTCATGCTGCTGAAACGCGCGACGCCTGCATTGCTCACAAGCACTTCGATCGTGCCGAAAGCATCGATCGCCTCATCGATCAGCCTGCCCGGCGCGTCGGCATGCGTAAGATCGCACTGCCGCACGACACACGCGCGGCCATAGGCGCGAATCTGATTATCGACTTTCGCCATCTCATCCGGCTCATTCAAATGCGTCAACACAAGATCATAGCCCAATGAGGCGAGCTTCAGCGCAATGCCCTTGCCAATTCCCGTGCTAGCTCCCGTGACGATTGCCGTACGTCTCTTCGACACATCCACCACCTCCATGCTGTCCCATGGCACATCGCTTCGATTGTATCCGCTTACAGCTATTGTGACAAGACAGCGAATTACATGTCTATACACAATATTATGGGCGTTCAATCATAGCCATGGTCAAATTGTCTTCTGACATGTCATAATAGTCTCTAGCTATTCTCAATTCGATTATTCCCGAACGACAGGAGATCACGCAATGACAGTAGTTGACCAATCCTTCCGCGATCGTGGCCTGCTCGCAGATTGCGAGTCCTGCTTCGGCTTATGCTGCGTAGCGTTACCGTACGCCCGGTCATCCGACTTTGCGATGGACAAGGCCGCCGGCCAACCTTGCCGCAACCTGCAGGATGACTATCGCTGCGGCATACACGCTGATCTGCGGCAGCATGGCTTCCGTGGCTGCACGGTGTATGATTGCTTCGGCGCCGGACAGAAGGTATCCCTACACACCTATGGCGGCCGCGATTGGCGGCAGCACCCCGACATCGCGAAGCAGATGTTCGAGGTATTCCCGTTCATGCGGCATCTCCATGAATTGCTCTGGTACTTAACCGAAGCGCTGACCATGCAGGCGGCTCAAGCCATTCATGACGAGCTGCGGACGATGCTGGACGATACGGAACGCATGACGCAATTAGAGCCCGAAGCCATGCTGGAGCAGGACATTGCGTCACACCGGGCAACAGTCAATGCTTTGCTGTTGCGGACCAGCGAGCTTGTCCGAGCGGCGACGATACGTCAATTGAATGGACACTCCGGACGACGAAGAAGCTATGATCGAGGAGCGGACTTAATAGGAGCCAAGCTACGAGGAGCTGATCTGCGCGGGGCCAATCTCAGGGGGGCGTATCTTATTGCGGCCGATCTTCGAGAGGCCGACCTTCGGGGGGCCGACCTGATCGGAGCCGATATGCGCGATGCTGACTTTCGAGGAGCGGACTTGACCGGCAGCCTCTTCCTTATACAAGCACAGCTCAACGCCGCGAAGGGCGACAATACGACGAAGCTGCCGCCTGCCTTATCTCGCCCGTCCCATTGGCTGTGATGCCGGGTGGCTTGTCAGCTCGAAATCGTGCTTCTGGCCAGAGCGGCAGCATACTGGTCGCGAACGACGGGCTCGCCGTAGATCGATGTTTTCTCGCTTGCGGGATGTCGGTTGCGTATCCGCCACAGCAGCTGATCGACGGCTCGCATCCCCATTAATTCCATATGGACGTCGACCGTTGCGAATATAGGATGCGAGCCGCATGTATTATCGAAGCCCGTAACCGCGCAATCCTCCGGGACGTTAATTCCCCGTCTACCCAACTCATCGATCAGGAACTGGGCGGTCGTATCGTTCACGCAGACGAACAATTCCGGCAGTTCATCCAGCTCAAGCCGTGGAATCAACTGGTGCAGCTCGTCCGCCTCCGGACCATGCAGGAGCGGATCCTGCTTCCATTCGATTCCGTAGCTCTCCAGCGTGGTCCGGTAAGCGAGCCATCGCTCGAAATAACTGTGCGCGCCGGAGATGTTGCCTACGAATTGAAAGCTCTTATAGCCTCTGCTTACGAGCCTCGTCATCAGATCCCGCATGCAGTAATAATTGTCGGTCTGCACGGTATCGCATGGAAAGGCGGGATCCGTGTGATCGACCATGACGACGGGGATGTCCGTCTGGCCGATGTCGAGCAAGATCGGCGTCGATATCGTGCCGATCGTGATCACGCCTTGGATCACTTCGGGCTTGACGAGCGAGAAGACATGATCTCTGGACGGCTCGGTCAGTGTCAGGATATCGATGCCCTTCTGATTCAATCTTGCCGAGATGCCTTCGAACACAGGTCCCCAATATACCGAATTCTTATTCTGGTAGCGTATGTTCGGGAACAGAATGACGACCGTCCCCGGCAGATCCCTACTGAAGGAATCGACCAATTCGCCGGTGAAGCGCTTCGGCTCGTGATTCTGGAAGTACCCGAGCTCACCCGCTACCTTCAGAATCCGTTCACGCGTCGCCGCGCTGACGCCGCTCTTTCCTGTGAGGGAACGCGAGACTGCGAATTTGGACACGCCAGCCATATCGGCAATTTCTTGAATAGTTACTTTCCCTCTCATTCGCTCGATCTCCACCTGACTACAGTTTGTGCAATAATTCCCTATTAAACTTAATAATAACAAGAACATCTTACATGTCTTTTACTAAATATCCTTCTACATCCTTACCATAGTTTAGAACATTTGTTCCCAATTGTAAAGTTTTACCTTGAATGAAATAAAACTGCCCCTCGGAAGTGGGGCAGTATCCATCTGCGAGAGGACAGCGCTTTCGTACCGGCATAGCTTCAGCGTTTCAATATTCGTTGAATAATCCGCGCGATAACGGCTGGCACATCTTCGCTGCTCCTGATCGTAATGAAATGATCGGACTCGCCGGCTTCCGGCGCTACCGCCGACTGTTGCCTCGCAAGCACATCCTCGAAAGTCGCGGCGCTCCGGAATATGGCCTTGCTACGTTGACTCTCAGCCACGCGAATTTGAAGCTCATGTTCCGGAATGTCGAAGTAGACGAGTAGGCTCGTGAACGCGTTGCCGCGAAAATAGTCAATCAATTCCGCTCTGCCTCGCCGATCGAGATTGGAATTGCAGAGGATCAGATGCGAATCGGTCTGACGCACGGCATAGTCGACAATCGCTTGCGTGACGGCGTATTTCAGCGTGTTAGGTCCTTCCTTCGGACGAAGCTTCAAGTAATGCGCGTTAACGAATGCCGCATGGTTGTCTTGGTCGATAACGATCGAATTCTCCAATTGCTCTTCTAATGCATGTGCGAATGTCGTCTTCCCGCTATGTGTCTTGCCGACCGTCAGGATCACGAATCGATCTGTCCGCATATATACCTCCGTTGAAGCGGTTGTCTACAGCTTGAATCCGAAGCATCGATACTGATGGACTTGCTCGAATCCCAGGCGCAACGCCAACCTATTCGATGCTTCATTGCTCTGTTCGCAGTCCCAATACGGCGTGAATCCATTCTGGATCATATCGCTCACTGTCAGACTTGCTAGATAAGATCCTACTCGCTTTCGATGGTACTTCGGAAGTGAATTAATCCATTCATATACAGAATAACAGAATATGGTTGCCAAATTCGGTATAAAACAGTTAAAGTTATTCGTTACCCGCTGAAATCGATCCATCACGAATAATCGCTGCGCCTGTGCCGGCGCAGCGATTGCCATGTCGAGGTCGGCGTCTCCTGCCCGCTCAAGCCTCAGACAATTATTCGGATTCCCGGTGCTTAATCTCTCGTTGGACCGCAGAGATCGACTTGCGTACGGCATCCTCATCCGTTTCCTTGACATCGACGACGAGGCTGTTGATCAGCCTCCCGTCCACGAAGGGCAAGAGACGCCATCCTCCGGCTGCCGGAAGCGAGAACGTAGTCTGGATCTGTCTGTCTGCCCCGTCCATCGGTCCTTCCAACGCTTCCGCCACGAACAAGTCGATCATCTTCGTGTCGCCCAATCGGGCGGCACGAAGCGTTAATTCGCCATCCAGTTCCTTGTCGCCCCAGAAGTACCACCGGTATGTACCTGCATTGCCTGCCGTGAATCCCCCGTCCGTGAACCCGACCTTGCCTTCATCGCCGCGCAGCGATTGCCCATTGGCCATAAAGGTGCTGCTAGGCTCCCATGACAGATCGCCTGCCTCGATCTCCACGGCATCATAGACCTGGCCATCCAGTTGTCCTTCGATTCTCCAAGCACCCCAGACCGGCAAGGCGAAGCTCGCCGCATAGGTGTCCTTGCCCTTATATGCCTCATCTTGATCCTGGATGGCGATCGGAGATACCGCCGTTACGCGCTGCCCAGTCTCTACATGCGTCGCATAGACGGCGAATGTTCGGCCCAGCAGATCCTTGACAGGCGCGACGAGATGATAGCGTTCGCCGAAGGGCTTGCCTGGCACATTAGGGTAGCGGCGATCGCTGAAAGGATCATCGGAGTAACCGTCCTCATCATCGTAATAGACCTTCATCTTCGTCGTCCCCAGTTCGTAGAACCCAGAACCTGCTTGGGTAATATCCGCCGGTACCGTTTCTCCTTGCGGCGTTGCAGGAGACTTAACGCTCTGCCCTCCGATCGCCGCGAACTGATAGACCACCGCTGCCATAACCAGCCCGCCGGCAATTGCCGATGCCCTATACCAAGACCATGTGCGCTTCTTGCCATGCACCCGCTCCATCGTCCTTACACGAAGCTCCTCGGTGAACCTCCGTTGCATGAAAGGAGTTCCTTTCAATTGCTCTGTCCATTTGGGCTGCCTCAGATCCATGAACTATTCGCCTCCCTCATCGCTCTCTTGCTTCAGGATCGAAGCCATTCGCTTCTTGGCCCTGAACATGCGTGACTTCACGGTTCCTTCGGATATGCCGAGCGAAGCCGCAATCTCCTCGATCGAGAGATGGAAATGATACGTTAAGATGACCACTTCCCGGAACTTAAGCGGCAGCTCCATCACGCATTCCCACACCTCCCGCGAGGCGATTCGGTCGAAGGCAATCTTCTCCGCGGACGGCGCGGCATCCCTCGTTACCGGCAATACTTCGAGCAGCGCGACCTTGCGAATCCAAGCTGTCTTCACGAAGTTCAATGCCTTGTTACGCGTCATGCTGAGGAGCCAGCTCTTCATGCTCGCCTCGCCTCGGAACGAATACAGCCCGTTATACGCACTGAAGAAGACGTCCTGAGCGATGTCATCCGCCGCGTCGGCACGCTTGGTGAGATAATATGCGAAATTCCACACATCATCGCCGTAAGTCAGCATGAGGTCTTGCAGCACCTGGTCGCGGTCATAGCCTGGCGCCAGATATTGCACGTAATGATTGTCCATTCGCGTTTCACCTCTATCAATTAGACAAGCGACGGTGGGTATCGGTTCCCGTATCCTTCAACGAACGAATCTAGCGTCGTTCACGCTAGCAGTCCTGTACGCTTCAGTAAGTCATCGATCGCAATGCCATTGATCATAAGTCCCGCTATATCGCAGTTTTCGAGATTGAGGTTACGAAGCTTCGCATTGCGAATGGTGGTGTCCTCCAGAATGCTGTTCTCGAGCTGCAAGCCATATACCTTGCAGTCGTTCAATTGCATATCCGACCATTTATTATTCTCGATGCGCATGTTCGATAGATTCGAACCGTTCACGTAGGCGCCGACTAGGTTGACGTTAAGGAATTGCGTTCGCTGCATATTCGACATCCGAAAAACAATCTCTTCACCGATGAACCGGTTGAAGACCGCCCCATGGAATAGCCCTTGTTGGAAGTGCGCACCTTCCAGCTTGCAGTTCTTGAACTGCGCTCTACGCAAGTCGGCTTCCTGCCATTGATAGGGTACTTCTCCTTGTTCGCTCATCTATTCGCTCCTCCAAGTCATTCAATTAGGGCCGCCAACTTCTCCAATGCCTGCATCGCCAGTCGATCCGCCTTGCGTGCGAGCATAAGACAACGAACCGCATACTCGATGTCATCATGTTCCTCTACGACCACTCTTGGCTGCGGCCAAGGAAACCGTTCCGAATACAGATGCTCTAACTGTTCATATGCAATCTGATAGTGCAAGATGGCTTCGGCGACAACCGGCTTCGCCTCCTCATGTACGCGATCGTATACTTCTTCGCGGAGGAATCGCACGGCGAAGCCTCGGCATTCTTGCCATACGCTGGCATGATAACAGACACCGAACCGCGTGGCTTCTCTCTCCCGAAGCGCGCGAATCCATTCCTCATAGGCAGCGTCTCCCGTCAGAAGCCCTATGGCGCTGCCTGCAGTAGTCCCTTGCCAATGTGCAATTGCGAACTTCAAGCCTTCATGAATGGCTGTTCGCTCATGGACTGGCACCCCGCGTTCGACCCAGCATAGCTCGACCGAGCCTTCGAGTTGATTCTCGTTCGTATCCAACCTCCCGAGCCGCGCCCACAGAATCGGTCCATGCGCGCCGTGCCAACCTTTTACGAGGCATCCGCTCCGGTCGTAACCATAGATGATGCCGTATTCCCCCTGCAGCTCGATCTCCCACGCATAACAGGGCAAGCCGGCATCAAGCGCCGCACGTGCCTGCTCCCATCCTTCTTCGATCGCCTCATCCGTTGCTCGACCTGTGAAGCTATGAATAGTCAATCCTGCATGACCGGCAAGTCTGCGAATGGACGCCGATTCACTATAGGATCGATCTCCCCCGATCGGTCCGATGCCTCTGTCGACCGCGATCAAGAACGCTTGGCCCGTAATGCCGAACAGCCAGGCAGGCAGTATCCGGATTCCGAGGAAGTCAGCGCAGCCCTGGATACACCCTAAGTGGGAGGAGTGGAATCCCGCCGTCTGCAGTCTGTGGTGTACGACGCCTCTGCTCGATTGCAGATAGGCAGCGATTCGTCCGTCATGCATCGGATCAGCAGTCAATTCGGTGACCTTGAACGACTGAATCACCAGCGGCTCTCGGTCGATATTATTCGTACCGATGCCAGCCTTCCCTTCGAGTCCCTTGTAGCTGCCGGTTCCGCGAAACACTTCTTTCCCGTCCACCTGAACGGACACTTTATCCGCTGCGATCAGCCAACTGACGTGCGCCCATTCCTTGATCGCCGTATCCGGCATCTTCTCTCGGTAGGGGAAGCCTGTGACCGGATCGAGGAACTCTATTCCTCCCCCACGCCAATGTACATGTACAGCACCTTTCTCGCCATATAACAGCCTCACATGGTTCACATCGATAGACCTTACCATCGCTTCAATGATAAGCGGCGTCTTATACGTTCTCGCGCTCCAGCCATCCCGCCTGCGAAGTACATAACCTTCTTCGGTCCACTCCGCTTCGCTGTCCGGTGACACAACCAAGTCTTGAAGCCGCTTATCGACAGCAACAATGAATTCATCTGATTGTAACGACCGTTGGAATACGCGATAATCTTCTTCCAGGTCGGCCAGTTCTTCCTTCAGCTTCTTCCGAACCGCTCGCAGTCGATTCTTCACGGTGTCTATTGAAATCTTCAGGAATTCCGCTACCTGCCGATGCGATTGGTCCCCATAGTAGAACAATGCAGCCGCCTGCCTGTCCCGAACGGGCAGCTGCGCTAACGCCTGTTCCAATCGAGTCTTGCGTTCATCATGCGTCACCAAGTCCAACGGTGAATGCTGAACCTCGATCTGCATCGAATCAAGCGGCACGAGCATGGCTTTCTGCCGCCTCTTAATCCGATCGCAATGCTTGAACACGATTGTACGAAGCCAACTGCCGAATGCCTCGTTATTCGCAAGCTGATGCAGCTTATAATAAGCATCCACGAACGCCTCCTGCGCAGCATCCTGTGCGGCCAGCCGGTCATCGAGCAGCGTGAATGCATAGCCAACAGCCATGCCTTCGTATCTTGATACAATCTTGCCGAATGCAGCCTGATCACCTGCCTTGCAGCGCTCGATCAGCATGCCAACCGACTCCCCGCTCCTTTCATCCATAAGCTTCCCCATGCTCAATCACCTTCCTTGTAAGATCCTTCTATTCTTATAGACCCACAAATTCTCCTATAGGTGTAACCGAGCATGACAAAGCCGGCTTCCACGAATGGAACCCGGCGTCACTTGCCTGATTACCCGCCTGCTACCAAACGATAACGCTCCGCTTGGAGATTGAACATCTCCGCATATTTGCCATTGAGCGCGATCAGCTCTTCATGCGTCCCTTGCTCGATGATCTCGCCCTTCTCCATCATGCAGATGCGGTCCGCCATCCTCGTCGTCGACAGACGATGCGAGATGAAGAATACCGTCTTATCGGCGGCCGCCTCCAGCATCGATTGGTTCATGTGATATTCGCTGATCGGGTCTAGCGCGCTTGAAGGCTCATCGAGGATCATATAATGGCTCGACTTTGCGAATGCGCGGGCAATCGCGACCTTCTGCGCTTCTCCGCCGGACAGATTCGTGCCGGACTCCTCGAATTCCCGCGTGAGCGGCGTCTCAATGCCATGCGCCAGCGACGCCAGCCGTTCCCGGAATCCGCTTCGTACGAGAGCCGACTCGACCTTCTCCCTCTCCGCAGCCATATCCGTCACCCGATCCATCACCACATTCTCCGCGATCGGAGCCGCGAACAATTGATAGTCTTGGAAGACCGAGCCGAAGCTGCGCCTATACTCCTCGAGCTTGTAGTCGCGGATATCTCTGCCGTTCAGCAGAATCTGCCCCTCCGTCACGTCGTACAGCCGCATCAGCAGCTTGACGAGCGTGGTTTTGCCCGCGCCGTTATACCCGACAAGCGCGATCCGCTCGTTCGGCCTGATCGTCAGCGACAAATTGCGCAGGATAGGACCCGCTTCCGCGTTGTAGGCGAACGAGACATTCCGCAGCTCGAGCAAGGCCGGCGCATCAGGCGGCGAGATCGCGCCTTCCCGCTCCACCACCTGCTCCTCATATGCGAGGAAACGGCGGATTTTATCGATATAGAGGCTGTTCTCCTGAAAGTCGCTGACCAGCCTGCTTAGCTGCTGCACGCTGCCGTTCAGACGCCACGCCGAGTTGATCAGCGCAACCGCGCCGCCATAGCTGTAAGCATTCTTCACCAGCGTCATGAACGCGATATAGAGCAGATAGAGCCCGTCCAGAATAAAGCTGTTGCACACGAAACGCTCGACGAAGCTGAGCGCCAACATACGACCCGAGTACCTGCGAACCGTCGCACGGATCTCGTTGTTCGATGCCCGGAAGTCCTCCTGCAGCTTGCCGTTCACGTCATGCATCCGCAGCTCCTTGGCGTAGTCCGCCAAATAATAGACGCGATTCACGTAGCTGCGCTTGCGTTCTTCGGCACTCAGCTCCAGCCTCATCTTATAGCGAACCTTGTTCAACACGAGGCTAACGAATAAGGTGGAGATGACCGCTACCGCGACGAAGATCAGCCCAGTGGCATCCATCAGAATGAAGAATCCGCTGACCATGATCACGTAGACGAGGTTCGAGCTTAAGTTGTTGAGATACTCGATCGTCTTCTGCACCCTGTTCTGTACCTCTTGGATGCTGAGCACGAATTCATTGTAGTAGTCCGGATTATCGTAGCATGCGAGATCGATCCGCGACGCCTTCTCGTATAGCTCTTGCTTGATCTTAAGATGAAGCTTCTCCAACCCCTTCGGCTGGATGACATGGTAATAGATGCGTCCCATGACGACCGCCGCAAGAATGAACAGGCAGATGATGACGATATAGGTGACGACCTTGGAGAACGGCTCCTGGTATTGAATCGCATCCGTCACGAGCTTAATCCCGAGCGTATGCTCGACATAGATGACGGCCGCGTGGAAGGCCGGATAGGCACTCGCTCCGATCACGAAGAGCGGCGTATGCCGGAACGCGGTCTTCAATAGGAAAAGATTATTATCGATAATCGTTCTTGCGGATTGCTTGACTGTTTCCTGCTTGCTCGCTGTCTGCGCCATGCGCAATTCCCTCCGCTTCCCCGAATGCTTGCTGACTCGTTACGCCGTGATCGCATCCTCCACATACCGATCCGCCTGCTTCCGGAACATCTCCGCATACCGGCCGCCCTGCTGCATCAGCTGCTGATGCGTGCCTTCCTCGATGATGCAGCCGTCCTCGAACAGATAGATCCGATCCGCCAGGACTGCGCTTGACAGCCGATGCGAGATGAAGAGAACCGTCTTGTCCGCACAGTTCGCCCGAATGCTCTCGTAGAGCTGATATTCCGCGATCGGATCGAGCGCGCTGGACGGTTCATCCATGATGACCGTCTGCACCTCTCTTGCGAAGACGCGCGCGATCGCGATCATCTGCAGTTCGCCGCCCGACAGCATGGCTCCCTCGTCATCGAACTCCCGCGTCAGCATCGTATCGATCCCATGCGGCAGGCTCACGACCTTCTCGTAGACGCCGCTCTTCTGTAGCGCCTGCCTGACCAACTCCCGATCCGCTTCGCTCTGCGGTTCCCTGAGCAGCACATTCTCGGCAACCGTCATCGAGAATACTTGATAATCCTGGAAGGCTGCGCCGTACAGCTGACGGTACATCTTCATGTCGAGCTTCCTGATATCCGTCCCGTTAAGCGTGATCGTCCCCTCCGTAGGGTCGTAGAGGCGCATAAGCAGCTTGATGAACGTGGTTTTGCCGGCACCGTTATGACCGACCAGCGCAATCTTCGCCCCCTTGGGGATGGTAAGATGGATATCGCGCATCACCTGCTTATCGGAGCCCTTGTACCCGAATGAGACATGCTCGAAGCGAAGCTCGCCGCCGTCTGGGCTCGGCTGCGCCGCATCCGTCTGCTCCGAAACCTCGGATTGATAGTTCAAGAATTGATGCAGATTGTTGATGAAGACGCCGTTCTCGTACACGGACACGAATTTCTGCGACATCTCGATCAGAATCCATGAACCGCTCACCATCGCGGAGGCCAGCACGGCGAATTCGCTGATCGTGATCGACTGCGGAATCATCGCAAGGTAGGCGCCGTAGAGGAGCACGCCCTGGAAGATCACGAGGAACGTGAAGAAGTTGCGCCAGAAGTCGACGACCATCAGCTTGTTCTTGTACCGATCCAACACGCGGATAACGCCGTCGTACCCATCCTGGAAAATCTGCTTGATGACCGCATATATACTCGACAGCCGAATTTCCTTCGCATAGGGCTGCAAATACAGCGTGCGGTTCACGTAGTCGATGCGCCGGTAGTTCGCGACATTGTCCATATACCTGCTGTAGTAATATTGATTCATCTTCTTGCCGAACAAGAAGTCGCCGATGATCGGGAAGATCGCGAACAAGATGACGTAGCGATCTATCGCGAACATGACGCCGAACACGCTGATCGCGGCAACGATGGAGAACATAATGCTGGAGACGTTGCTGATGACGGCTTGTACGCGTGTATCCGCTTCCTTAATTGCTGTCGTGTAAGTATTGTAGAAGTCCGTGTCCTCGTAGCAGTGAAGTTCGACCTCAGCGGCTTTGCGGAATAGTAGACCGTATAGCTTCTCGTAGATGATCGTGTCGCTGATCGGCTTGAACCGAATGTCGTACCACTGATGGAATAGATTGATGAACATGAACACGAACAGCGTCGAACCGATGAATAGTGCCGTGTTTGCGTAGCTTCCGCCCTGATCGAGCGAGTCGAGCAGGAACTTGATGAACACGACGGTGTAGAACACGCGGGCGAATTGCTCGAGCGCTGTCTTGACGAAATCGGCCACGACGCGCTGCGGATGCATGCCCCACGCCAGCTTCAACACATACCAGTTGTTCGAGATCGCTTCGCGTGTCGTAATGCTCTTTCCGTTGGGGCTTTCGCCCTGCTTCCTGCGTTTGAATAGAGCCTTAATTATCGCCATATACGCAGTCCTATCCCTTCTTGTCGTAGGAATGTTAACCATAATAACCCAATAATACAGCTAGTATAGCAGTCAGAGGGATTACTTGGTAGGGAATGATAGTTTATAGCAGAAAAAAATAAGCTGCCAAACGCGAATGCGCATGACAGCTCCATAGGATGCGTATGTGCGATAGGATCGCTCATTATTGAATGCGACCTTCCTGCAGCAGCGCAATGGATTTCTCGATTCGCTTTGCCCGCGTCTCAGCTGCCTTCGCTGCCTCGATCGGCATCACGATTCGCCGCTTGCTGCTGTAGGAGATGCTCTCGAAGAAGGTCTTGGCTGCCTCGTTCTGTCCGAGCGCTGCTTGCAGGTCATCCGGTATGGCCAACACCCGCTCCTCGGTATCGAGCGTCAGCTCCACCTCGACTTCGTCGCCTGCCGCCACGCCTGCGCCCGCGCGATGCTCTGCGCTGACCGGAAGCATGAAGCGTCCCCCCATGACGGCAACCGTAGAGCGATACTTGTACCCGTTGAGCGAGACGAGAACCGCCGGCTTGCGGCTGGAGCCTAAGCTCGCTACCACTTCATCCGGCACGTGAATGCCTGTCGCTGTCTTGCCGGCCTGTTCAAGCACAGTACGAAATTTCATGGGTTTCGCCTCCTGAACGAGATAGATTCGATTAAATGTTAATTACCGTAATACTCCCTCAGCACCGGAACGAGCGCCTCGGGCTTTACGATGTGCGTCTGTCCTTCGACTGTACGCATACTGGCGTCCGGCAGCGTGTCCGCCAGTGCCTGCATCGCGTTCCGCATCCACACCGGACTCTTCCCCCCGACGGCCACTAATACCTGTTGAGTGGCATTCGACCATTGATGGGCCGGGAACATCTTCCCTCTCTGATATTCCGCCGTAAGCAGCGTATCATAAGGAAGCGTGTGCGCCATAGCTTTGAGCTTCGACCAAGCAGGCATAAGCGTCATCATACCAACAACAAATCTTGGCAGACCGACGCCCTTATGCATGAAGATCTTCACCGCCCCCCCACGGCGATTCGCGATCAATTGCGCCTGGATCTGCGCTGCATAATCTTCCGGTACAGGCGCACGGCTCGAGTCGACTACATAAGGCGCTTCATATAAAGCAAGCTTCTCAATGGAATGAAGCCGGTTCGCCGCTTCTAACGCAAGCGCGGCGCCTGACGAAATCCCGTACACGTATGCAGTGCCGCCTGCTTCATCAATCAATGCCGACAGGTCCTCAATCTCACGTTCGATCGCGTACGAATGAGCGTTCCCGCTGTCGCCGCGGCCGCGGCGGTCATATGTATACACGGTGTAATAAGCTTGAAGCAAGGCAGCCAACGGTCCGTTCGGACCAGAAGAACGGTCGCACAACGCACCATCCACCAAGATTAAGGGATGCCCGCTGCCTCTCTTCTCGTAAGCGATTGCTGTACCGTCTTGCGAGTATACATGTCTTATCACGCAATGATCCCCCTTTAGTATGCATCTTCAATAACTCGACGAACGGCAATCGAAATAATCGACAAATTGCAGCAACTTTTTAGGTATCAATTCCGTGAGCCTTCTCGTAAGCCAAGATGAGCTCATTCGCCTGACGTTTGTTAAGTGAATCTACTGCGTTCGAAAGTTTGTATTGCTTCAGGAGATCGATCTGCGATCGTGTCGCTGGCTGCGCCTCGATGAGCGCGGTGAAGTTCACGCTTGCGAGCTGCGCACCAATGGTTTCATCACCGCATAGATCAATGACTTCGTACATGGCATTGATCGCCTTCTCATAGTCGAGATTCTGAGCTGTTGCCGAGTCTGTACTGAGTAAGAAGCGATCGGGATACCGGCGAATTACCGGGATATAGCTCTCTAGCGGATATTCATTGCTCGGGTCATAGGCGGAAAAGCCTGCAAAAAAATCGATATATAGATTCGGATGGCGGCTAAGAAGCTGCTCGATATTGTCCGGCGGGTTGAATACATTGGCATGTCCGAAAATGATATTCGTATCCCGATACGTTCGAAGCGCCTCTTCCAGTCCGTCGATCGGTTCTCCGAAAGGAGGATCGATATGCAGCAGGATCGGGACGCGGTAGGCCGCGCATAACGCATAGATGGCTGGGAGGTTCCCGTCCATCGGATGCAGGGATTTCCATGCCAGCTTCGATGTTAGATGCGAGTAAGTAGATGCTGCGACTGTCTCGCCAATACCGTAATAGCCTCGCTCGAGATTGGCTTGTACCGTTACTAGCGCAGACTCATCGTACATAGCGAAGCCCGAGAAGAACGGATAGAATCGGTCGGGGTGCTCTCTGTATGCCTCCCATGACCGCTGGTCGCTGTCGATCGCGGCCGGCTCCGATATCGCGCCGAACAGAACCGTGCGGGCGATGTGATATCGCCCCCAAGTCGCAAGCGATCCGGCGGGGATATAATAGTCCGCGTCATGATTATGGACATCTATCAGTCCGAGGTGCTTATACTTATCGAACAATTCAGGCCGCAGCGTCCGCATGCTGATCGCCTCCCGCTCACATCGTCTACCAATAGAATAACGAAGTCTATGTGGAAATACCATCCTAATGTGCTATGATTTGATCACGAGAAATAGATGACGAATACAAGAGAGGAGCAGCAAGTAATGTTAACGCTAACGCAGCATCCATCCGTGCGAGCCGAAATGCTGATTCGCAGGCCGGTCGAGGACGTGTACGAAGCATTCGTCGATCCGTCCGTCACCACCAAGTTCTGGTTCACCAAGAGCAACGGGCGGTTAGAAACCGGCAAACATGTGACTTGGGAATGGGAGATGTACGGCGTGGGCGATACGCTCTTCGTGCAGGAGCTTGTTCCGTATGCCAGCATTCGGATCAAATGGTCGGACAACACGATCACCGAATGGACATTCACGCCGCGCGGCGACGGCGAGACCTTCGTCTCGATCGCGAACTACGGGTTCGCTGGCAGCGGCGACGAGATCGTGAGCCAAGCGATCGACGGGATGGGCGGCTACACGATGGTACTCTGCGCACTGAAGGCCTTGCTCGAACACAACGTGATACTGAACGTCGTCGCGGACAAGGCTCCCGACGCCAACGTTGAACGCTAAGCGAGGAGCCTTGCGTACATCGACTAGCCGATCAGAGCGGCTTGCCGCTTGTAATGATCTTCCACGACAAGACAAGCCATCGCTTCAATGACAGGCACGATTCGCGGGCATATGCACGGGTCGTGCCTGCCTTCCGTCCTTATCTCCACCTCTTCTCCCTTGTCGTTAATTGTTCGCTGCGGCCTCGAGATCGAGGACACAGGCTTCACCGCTACGCGAAAAATAATATCCTGCCCTGTGCTGATGCCGCCGATAATGCCGCCTGCGTGGTTGGTCTCATTGCCTGCAAGGGTCATCTGATCGTTATGCTGGCTGCCTCGCATCGAGGAGCAGGCAAAGCCGGCACCGAACTCGATGCCCTTCACCGCGCCGATCGAGAGCATCGCTCGCGCCAATTCGGCATCCAGCTTATCGAATACCGGCTCGCCCAGCCCCGGCAGCACGCCTCGGATGCGGCACTCGACGATGCCGCCGCAACTGTCGCCCTGCTCGGCGAGCTGCTCGATGTATCGGATCATCTCCTGCGCTGCTGCGGGGTCGCATGCCCGGACTGCATTGCGTTCAATGGCGCTCTCGTCGTATTCACGGCAATGAATGCCCCCAATCGCTGTCGTGTATGCCAGCGCCTCCACGCCTCTAGCCGCAAGAGATCGGCGCGCTACAGCGCCGCCGGCTACTCTCGCCGCTGTCTCTCGGCCGGACGCACGCCCGCTTCCGCGGTGATCCCGAATACCATATTTCTTCAAGTACGTATAGTCGGCATGGCCCGGCCTGAAGGCATGTTCAATCGCTTGGTACGCTTCCGGCCGCATGTCATGATTATGCAGCATGATTGCGAGGGGCGTTCCTGTCGTTCGGCCTTCGAACACGCCAGACAAGATCTTCACGACATCATATTCCTTGCGCGGCGATGTAACGGAGGACTGGCCCGGCTTCCGTCGATCCATCTGTACCTGAATATACGCCTCATCCATCTCGAGCCCCGGCGTTACGCCATCCACGATCACGCCGACTGCCGCGCCATGTGACTCGCCGAATGTCGTAATCGAGAACCGCTCGCCGAATGTGTTACCGCCCATCTGCCGAACCTCCTGCTTCGTACTCGATCTTCAATCCAAGAGCAGCCATTCGATCGAAGTAATCCGGACAAGTCTTGGATACGCAGCCGGGGTCCATGATCCGGATATCGTTAACCCTCGAGCCGATCAACGCCAGTGCCATTGCCATGCGATGATCGTCATGGGAATCAAGCAACGCCTGACTGGGGCGGCCCGGGTAGACCGTAAGGCCGTCAGGGTGTTCATCTGTGCGAATGCCCATTCTGCGCAGTTCTTGACAGATGGCGGCAATCCGGTCGCATTCATGATGCCGAATATGGGCAGCGTCTGTCATCGTGATCGGGCCGTCTGCAAAAATCGCGAGCACCGCAACCGTCAGCGTCTGGTCCGACCAGCGCTTCATGTTCACGCTGAAGCCGCCGCGCAGCACCGCCGCGCCTTGAGCCTCCACGTAATCATGACCGCGAATAATTGTGCACCCCATCCGCTCCAACAAATCCAGCATCTCAACATCGGGCTGTGCCGTACGTGCGGCATCGATGCCTTCGATCCGAACGCGGCCGGCTGTCAGCGCCGCGAGCGCCCAGAAGTAACAGCAGGTCGACACATCGGGCTCGAGCTGCATCGTGCGGGCTTGATATCGACCGATAGGCACGGTGATCGATTGCCCATCTCCCGACACCTGAGGTTCAATGCCGAACGCTTGCATGAGCCGGAGTGTCATCTCTACGTAATCGCGCTGGACGACTTCCCCTTCGATACGTACCGTAATGGCTTCGCGTGCGTATGGTGCGGCCAACAGCAGTCCGCTGATGAATTGGCTGGACGAATCGCCCGGCAATGCGACCTCTCCGCCTGCGAGTCCAGACGCTTCCAACGTGAAGGGCAGGCTCCGCGTTGCCCCTGCGTAATCGAATCGGGCTCCAAGCTGCGTGAGCGCATCTAACAGTGGCGCAATCGGCCTTTCCTGCAGACGATTGCTGCCTGACATTGTCCAGTTGCCATTACCCGCAGCCAGTGCGCCGGGCAGAAACCGCGCGACTGTCCCCGCCGCGCCTGCATACAGCTCAGCCATCGGATTCGGCCAGGTGCCTCCGCAGCCTTCGACTACCGCGGATTCCTCCTCGACCGTGATGCGCACGCCGAGCTTCCTCAGGCAATCGATGGACCAGTAAGCGTCATCGCTGCGCAGGATACCCTCGATGCACGAAGTGCCCGTTGCGAGAGCAGCCAGTATTAACGCGCGATTCGTCAGGCTTTTGCTCCCCGTAATCTGAAACGTGCCGTCGACTGATCGCATGGGCGGGTGTAATCGAACGTTCTCTACACCCGCATGGGCAGACCAAGGCGAACGTGCCTTGAGATCCGGTTGCTGCTGCATGCTATCCATTCCTGCCACCTCTTTCATCTCTTCGTTAGCTTGATTATAATAGGCGTGATGGAATAGATGAAATCGCAAAATCATTACCATGTGATAGAGGTGTTCTATATCATGATTCATCTGGAATGGTATCGGATTTTCATGCATGCAGCTCGTCTAGGGAATATGACGAAGGCCGCGCAAGAGCTGCACATTACGCAGCCTTCCGTCAGCTATGCGATCAAGCAGATGGAAGGCGAATTAGGCGTCAAGCTGTTCCGACGGTTGTCCAAGGGCATGGAACTGACCGAGGAAGGTCGCGCGCTGTTCGTTTACGTCGAGCAATCATTCGCGCTGCTGAATGCGGCCGAGCAGCATGTGACCGACTTGAAGCAGCTCACTGCAGGCGAAGTACGGATCGGCGCGAGCGATACGCTGATCAAACATCTGCTGCTGCCGCAGCTGCATGCGTACCACCAAGCGAACCCCGGCATACGCATCCGGCTCTCGCATGGCAGCACGCCCACGATCACGAAGCGGCTCTTGGACGGACAGATCGACTGCGCGGTGCTGCATCTGCCTGTCGGCGACAAGCAGTTGGACGTGCATCCCCTGCGTAATTATGAGCATGCCTGTGTCGTAGGCCAAGCGTACGTTCATCTTGCAGAGCGAACGATATCGGTTCAAGAACTGGCGAAGCTGCCGCACCTCTTGCTCTCGCCCGGCAGCAGCACCAGAATATTCGTCGAGCAATGGTTCGCCTCGCATGGTTTACGGATCAGCCCGGATATTGAATTGGGAAGCATCGACCTGTTAATCGAATTCGCGAAGCTGGGCTTCGGCGCCGCCTTCATCGCTCGGAGCTTCGTGGCGGAGGAGGTGCGCCGAGGCGACCTGATCGAGCTTCGCGTGCAGGAATCGATTCCGTACCGGAGCATCGGACTGGCCGTTCGGCGCGGCATGTCCTTGTCGCTCGCGGCCGAACGATTCGCCAAGCTGCTATCCGATGGGCTTGGCGCTGAGCAGGGATGAGAACAGTAACCGTGAAATGTGGTCGTATTAGCTGGGGTTTTTCCAACTAAGAATCAATAATCAGTTAAATCCAAGAAAATTAGCGAGAGCAATTCCGGTTATTCGCCATAGCGAGGCCAGTGTCGCTTAGTTCCGAAGACGAATCCTCTCCTGCATCACCCCGATGAACGACGTTAGATCGTATACCTCTTGCTCCTTGTGGCCGTACCTCCGAACTTGAAGCGCTCCAGAGGCTTGTTCAGCGTCGCCGACGACCAGCGTATACGGAATCTTCTGCATTTGCGCCTCGCGGATCCGGTAGCCAAGCTTCTCGTTGCGCTCGTCCACCTCAGCACGAATGCCGGATTCCATCAGCTTCCGACACTGCTCTGCCGCGTACGATACGTGCGCTTCGCTGACGGGCAATATGATCGCCTGCACGGGAGCGAGCCATATCGGAAGCGCGCCGGCATAATGCTCGAGCAGTATACCGAGGAAGCGGTCAATCGACCCGTACACCGCGCGATGGATAACGATCGGCGTCTGCTTCTCGCTCCGCTCGTCCACATAGGAGAGCTCGAATTTCTCCGGCATCTGAAAATCCAGCTGCACCGTGCCGCATTGGTGGCTTCTGTTCAGGGCGTCGCGGATGTGGAAGTCGATCTTGGGACCATAGAAAGCGCCGTCTCCTTCGTTGATGCTATACGGCAGCCCCGCATCCTCCAGTACGCGAGCCAGCGCCTTCTCTGCCGCCTCCCACTGCTCATCGCTTCCCATCGAATCATCCGGCCTTGTCGACAATTCCAGCCGATATTCGAAGCCGAAGATGGCATAGATTTCCCGGATCATCGCGATCACTTGCTTGATCTCGGCTTCGATCTGTTCCGGCGTCACGAACAAGTGCGCATCGTCCTGGCAGAACGTGCGAACACGGAACAGCCCGTTCAACGCGCCGCTGAATTCATGGCGATGCACCTGCCCGAACTCGGCAAGGCGCAGCGGAAGCTCGCGATACGAGCGGCGTCTATGTTTGAAAATCAGCATATGGCCCGGACAATTCATCGGCTTGACGGCGAACTGGTGATTGTCGAGCTCCGAGAAGTACATGTTATCGCGATAATGGTCCCAATGACCGGATTGCTCCCACATGCGGCGATTCATGATGATCGGCGTGCGCACCTCCTCGCACGCGTACTTCACGAGATAATCGCGTGCCAATTGCTCCAGCTCCTGACGAACGATCGTACCCTTCGGAAGAAAGAACGGCATGCCTGGCGCTTCTTCCGCGAACATGAACAACTCAAGCTGCTGACCGAGCTTCCGGTGGTCGCGTTTCAGCGCTTCCTCGTGACCGGCAACGAATGCCGCAAGCTCCTCCGCGCTCGCGAAGGCAGCGCCGTAAATCCGCTGCAGCATCGGTCGGCTGCTGTCCCCCCGCCAATAAGCGCCGGCCGTATTGAGCAGCTTGAAGGCCGGCATTTCGTGCGACGCGCTGGACGCTGCCCATTCGATCGGCACGACATCGAGGAACGACGCACTTCGCATGACCGCAATCTTGTCGCCTGCAGCCTCCCGAATCCATTCCGCTTTCCAAGGTTCGTTCCTGCTCTCGAACAGTAGCAAGGCCTCTTCAAGGGGCAGAAGCTCAATCGTGCTCGATGCATTCTCAGCCGCAATCCGTCGCATCTCCTCTTCAATGCCGGCTAGATCGGCATCGGACAGACGGCCGGGAACGTCAACATCGTAGTAGAAGCCCTGCTCCGTGACGACGGCCAGCCCCAGCCTCGCGCCTGCATATTGCCGTTGCACGGCCTGGGCCAGCAGCAGTGAAGCATACAGCCGCATGTGATTCAACTTGCCTTCATTCATCCGTAATCGCTCCTTCATCTGTTGGAATAAGCAAAGAGCGCACCCGTCCGCAAAGGGACGAGCACGCTCGTGGTTCCACCCAGTTTTCGACTCGTCTGTCTTAGACAGCATGAGTCCTTCCTGTGTCCGGTAACGGGAACGCCCGGCAGTTCTTACGCTCACGTACGTACGTGATTTCCGAACTGCAGCTGGCAAGGCGGTACGCGGTTGAGGCGTCCGAAGGGGCTCTCACCTGTTCCCCTCTCTCTGTGCGGCGCTTGTCAACCGTTATTGTCCTTGATCGTCACTGATAAGTTATGCGGGGCAGATACAACAAAAAAAACGCTCGTCCGCAAAGGGACGAGCGTGCTCGTGGTTCCACCCAAGTTCAACTCATCGACCAATGATGGCGATGAATCCTTCGAATTCTGTAACGGGAATTCCCGGCCATCCATATACGCACGACAATGGATCGTGATTTCCGGATCGCAGCTACAAGGCGGTAAACGCTTGTGGCTAACCGAAGGGGATTGCAGCCGTGTCCCCTCTCTCTGAGCGGTGTCCATAAGGTTCATGTCCTTGATTCTCGCTTGCTTATGCGGAGTATTGTATGCAAATTACTCATCAATGTCAACCCACCAATATTGTAAGGCCCTTGTAATATTTGACTGTTCTGCACTATTTTTCGGGTACAATTCCGGTCATTAATCCTTTATTCTAAACCTTATAAGAAGATTTAGGGCCATATGGAAGTTAGAGGAATGAGGTCAGATCATGAACATCACGACACTTCAAACTCCGCTCCTGCATCATCTCGTCGACTCCTCACACGAAGCGATGTTGATAATCGGACAAGATCTATCGATTATTTTTGCGAATGCCGGCAGCGCTGCAGCCTTAGGCTATGAGCGTTCCCAGCAATTGATCGGGCTGCCGATTATGCAATTCAATCCGGACAGTCCTCATCGGTTACAGCATAGGTTGACTGCATCGATCGACGACATTTCGATTCATCATGACACCTGGAGTTGCCCGGATGGAACCTCGATCCAGTTGGATGTTCTTATAACCACAATCACCTATAACGGAGCTAAGGCACTCTTGCTCCAACTGAAGTGCAGATCTTGCATCTACAGGTTGATGCAACGTGCCGCACAATATGATCGACTGTTACAATATTCGCCTGACGCCATCTTCCTGCATGCCGACGGTATCGTCTTGTACGTGAACGAGGCTGCCATGCGGATCATGCGAGCCGACAGCGAGTCGGAACTGTTGAATCGAACGGTCATCAGTTGCGTCCCCGAGGATCACCAAGAGATCGCGCGCGAGCGACTGCGCGCAGTCCCATCGAATGCCTCTCAGAACGAAAACTACATCTATCCTCTCTTGCGAATGGATGGCGAGATCGTGGAAGTCGAGGTCTCGACCAGTATCCTTGCTATCGAGAACGGCACATCAATCATGCAGTCGATTCTGCGGGATGTCTCCGAACGGATCAAGGAAGAAGAGGCACTGCGCGAGAATGAAGCCATGTACCAGCGATTGGTTCGATTCTTGCCTGCACCGATCGTGATCGTCGACATGGATGTGCTCGTCTATGCGAACGAATCCGCAGCGCGCTTATTGCATTCAGAGTCGAAGGAACAGTTGATCGGACAGTCGATCTACACCTTCATTCATCCTAAAGACTATGAGGTCACGCAGCGTTCAATAAGGCATTTGGAGCACTCCGACGACCCTACGCCTTTTCAGGCACGCACATTAATCGGCATGAACGGCGAGTTGATCGAGTCCGAGATCTCAAGCATACGATTGCACCGCTACCACAATCGCACCGTTAATCTCAGCGTTCTGCGGGATATGACCGAACTGCTGCGCGAGCGAGAGCGATTAATCCGCTCCGAGAAGCTGTCTGTTATCGGGCAGCTGGCAGCTGGCGTGGCGCATGAGATTCGGAATCCGCTTACCTCGCTGAAGGGCTTCACCCAACTGATCCATAAGCAATTGCAAGATAAACATATCTATACGGAGATCATGCTGCAGGAGCTTGACCGCATCAATCAGATCGTGAATGAATTCATGGCTCTGGCTAAGCCGAAGGAAACTTGTCTCGAGCAGCATGATATGCGTGAGATCGTATCGGCCGTCGTAGCGATACTGGATACGCAGGCGATTCTCAAGAATATTCAGATCATGACGACATGCAGCGACTCCCTGCCTAACCTCGATTGCGACAGCAATCAGTTGAAGCAAGTATTGATTAATCTCGTGAAGAACGCAATCGAAGCCATGACCGAACAGGGTATGATTGAGATCACGTTAGCCATGCATGATTCGGATCAGCTAATCGTTAACGTTCGCGATGAAGGACCTGGCATGCCTGACGACTTGATCCGGCGAATCGGGGAACCCTTCATAACGACTAAAGATAACGGCACAGGTCTCGGTCTTATGATCAGTCAGCGAATCGTCGAGACACATAACGGCACGCTTCAGTTCCATAGTACCCCCGCAGGTACGACAGTCGAGATGAAGCTGCCGATTGCACCTCGCAAGGAAATATAGTCGCACACCAAAGAAGGGAAAAGCCCGCGCATTTGCGTCTTTTCCCTATTTAAACTCATTTCGTCGAATGTTACGGGCTTTACCGCTTATTATCCGTGAAGGATAAACCTTTCTCGTACAAGGCTTCGCGCAGTATGCGTACCGCCTTAGGTCCAACGCCATGCAGCTTATGTAGATCTGCCTCGCTTCGCTGCGCCAGCTGCTCCATCCGAATCCATCCCGCCTGCGTTAACGCTTGCGTCGCCGGCTTGCCTATGCTTCGCGGCAAATCGGATTCCGTTGCTCGACTATCCTGCATCACCGATCACTCCTCTTCCTCCCCTTCCCATCATTCGCTCGGAATCGCGAGTCTGAATTCCGGCGGCTGGTAAGGAAGCTTGCGATTGCATCCTGTCAATCCATACTGCTCACCATTCATAGTAGCAGAGCTAACGATACCTGTACAATCGATTGTTGTCCCTATGGACTGTACGCGTTTGCCATTCATGGAATCATGATAGGTATAGCGGAGCCGCTTGCCGTCAAAGGCGAGATCATGGGTGATGACGCTGTCTCCGCCTTGCCGCTGCACGCGGATGTAGTCCGGCACTTTGTCCTGCACATGCGCCGCGAAGGCAAGGAACCGATCGCGATTCGTCAAAGCTCCATTCAGTCCGATCAAGACCAGATCGCCGTATAACGGGTCGATTGCAGCAGCAATGGATTCCCGGTAGTCCCCTCGCCGATCCCAGCCCGGCGCGATCGGATTCGTCTCCGATGGGTGCATATAGAGGAGCAGAACATTATGAACGGCGTAAATGCTCGGTGCGTCCGACATCATACGGATCGGCCCGTAATTCGGATCGCTGCCGAAGCTATCGTGATTAACGGCATCCTGCGCCGGCACTGCGTAGATCCATAACCTGGACCGGTCAGGGAACAGATAACGCTCCGGCATCGTTCCGTGAAGCGTCTTCGCTCGCGTATCCGGTTCATCATCTGCCGTCAGCATAATGCCTTGGGCAGTCAATGCCCGTAGCACTTCATCAACAGTAAGAACACTGTTATTGTAACGAAGCTCTACCCGCTCATCGGTACGCTGACTCCACACGACCTCCAAGCCCAGCAGAAGCATGATCGCAATCATGCCGGCTCTTGCCCAACGGCTCATCCGACTCACCTCGATTCTTCGCAACTAACCCTATGCCGCCATGTTAGTGGTTGGATCGGCGTCACCCGGTATGGTTCGGCGAGAGCTAACAGGCGATATGCCGATCGCTGCGGCAGGTTCATGCGCGTCGCGCGCCAATAATCCGACGACCGCATCGATGTTGCCCGATAAATATGCCAACACGATTGCGTGCAGAATCGCCCGCCACTTCTCATCGGCCGGCAGCGAAGCCTCATCGCTTGCAAGTTCCTTGCGAACGTCGAGCAATCCCTTGCGTGCGCGATGGAGCGCCGCCTTCACTGCGCCTTCGCTCGTCCCAAGCCGCTCTGCCGTCTCCGATGCGGCGTAGCCGTAGACGTCACGGAGCATGAACACGGCACGCTGCATAGGCGTAAGATGATTCGCAAGGGCAGCGAACATCAGCTCGAGCGTCTCGCAGCTGCCCGGCTCGCTCGTAAGCAGCGCCTGCGCATGCAATTCTGTTGCATCTTGCCTCAACCGGTCAAGAATGCGACTGTGCACCTGACGCCTTCTGCCCTGATCCGTCCATAGGTTCTTCGCCACCCTGAGCATCCAAGCTTCCGGATTCGAATGCTGCTGCATGCTCACTGTGCGGCGATCGTTCAACGCTCTCACCCAAGTCTCCTGGACAAGGTCCTCTGCATCCCGGCGCTCGCGCGTGAGATGGAGGCAGTAGCGGTTCAAGGTCCTCATCATCGATTCGATCTGGCCTTCAATCGACCCCATGTTCATGGCTGTGTCAACCCCCGTTTCATACTCATATCGCATGATGCAAACGAATGAACCCGTGTATAAGATACGCTGAAGGGAACTATTTTTCGCAATCGAATCACTCGTATCTTCCTCCGCTTCTTCTTCGTTTACATGCTGAATGCGAGTATATGGAGATGGAGGATATTCACATGAGCACATTCATTCCTTATGTCGTCGAGCAATCCGCCCGCGGCGAAAGATCGTACGACATCTATTCCCGGCTGCTGAAGGACCGTATCGTATTCCTCGGCGCAGCGATCGATGACCAGCTCGCCAACAGCATTACGGCGCAGCTCCTGCTGTTGGCAGCCGAAGATGCGGAAAAGGACATCTACATGTATATTAACAGTCCTGGCGGCGTGACAACAGCCGGATTCGCGATCTTCGACACGATGCAGTACATCAAGCCGAAGGTGCACACGATCTGTACCGGCTTCGCCGCTTCCTTCGCAGCGATCCTGCTGTTGGCAGGTGCGCAAGGCTGCCGATTCGCGCTGCCGAACAGCGAGATCATGATTCATCAGCCGCACGGCGGCGCGCTGGGACAGGCAAGCGATATCGCGATCAGCGCCAAGCGGATTCTCGACACGCGCACGAGGCTCAATCGCATCGCGTCCGAGCGTACCGGTCAACCGCTTGAGCGCATCGAGAAGGATATGGACCGCGACACGTTCATGTCGGCAGAGGAAGCGCTGGAATACGGGATAATCGACAAGGTCATTACGTCTTTGTGAATTCGCTCCTGTCTAGATTCGCCGTCACATCGCCAGTGACCGGAATCCCAAGCTGGCGAAGGGCATAGAGCACGGCCCCGGCAGCAGGCGAATAGCGAGGCGGAACGACACGATAGCGATGACTCCCGCCTGCTGCCCCCAACAGGATCTCGAGCTGATCGTTCACGTATCGACTGTTGATGACGCTCCCGATGAACGCTACAGGAATCGTCTCTTGCGTGAAGGCGGCTCCGAGCAGTTGAATGCCGAGCTTCAATTGATGCAGGGCCCGATCGCATACCCGCTGCGCAAGCGCGCTCCCATGTTGTGCCGCAGCAGTCACTGTGGGGGCAAATTGACCGAATCGCAGGTCTCGTTCCCTTCGATCTCCATCGAAGCCTGCCGTTCCAATCGCGTATAGTTCCGCCATCGATTCGACGCCCCAATGCCGCAGCATGGCTTCGACCAATGAAGAATCAGTCCCGTCAGCATAGCCTGCCAATGCTTCATAGACGGCTTCATACGAGATGAATCTCGCTGCACTGTATGCATACTGATGAAAATCATAGTTACGCAAATATTTGCCATTCTCCGTACACGCCACAATGATCGAGCCGGTCCCCGAAATCGCGATAATGCCAGGCTTCATCAGTAGCGCGCCATAGTGCGCTGCAACGGCATCGTTCACATGCCATCTCGGGCAGCTAAGCGCATCGAGTGCCGTTAAGGATTCCACCCACTCCAGATCGGATTCCGAATCATAGCCGGCGATCCCAGCAGCCAAGCCCCGCACCTGATTCGGCTTCTTCCCAGCCGCAGCCAAGCCCTCGCTTATTGCATTCCTCACGTTCATCGAAGCTCGCAAATCCTTATGCAGCGATGCCGAGCCCCTCTCGATATAGGCTAGAACGCGTCCCGTCAGTTCGCATACCATGACGCGCGTATGCGTCCCCCCGCCGTCTATTCCGACCACAACTTGTTGATCCGATCCCAAACCCATCATGCCTCCCATTTGCTTATCGCTCAATCACCTGCTCGCGGCGCGGCCCGACCGATACGATGTTGATCGGCACGCCGATCGCCTGCTCCACATACGCCACATAGGCGCGCGCTTCGGCTGGCAGCTCCTTCATCGTCCTGGCTTGGGTGATGTCGCACTGCCAGCCCTGTAACCTTACGAATACGGGCTTCGCGTCCGCAAGCTGCGCCGTCACGGGGAAACGATCCGTGACGGTGCCTCCCTGCAATTCGTAACCGATACAGATCGGAATCTCCTTCAGATAGCCTAACACGTCAAGATTCGTTAATGCTACGGTCGTTGCTCCCTGCAGCATGCATCCATAGCGCGTGGCAACGACATCGAACCACCCGACACGGCGCGGCCGGCCCGTCAGCACGCCGTATTCGCCGGCATCGCCTCCTCGCCTCCGAAGCTCCTCCGCTTCGATGCCGTCCAGCTCGGCAATGAACGGACCGGCTCCGACGCAGCTGGAATATGCCTTCACGACGGCCATCACCTCCGAGATCGCATAGGCCGGCAGTCCTGCACCGACAGGCGCGAAACCGGCCAGCGTCGACGAGGAAGTCGAATACGGGAATATACCGTGATCCGGATCGCGCAGCGCCCCGAGCTGCCCTTCCAGCACAATGCGCTCGCCTCTCGCATGGGCTTCATGCAGCAACGCCGTCGTATCGCAAAGATATGGCGATAGTCGTCCAGCAAGTCCATGCATGTACAGCGCCATCTCGCGTGCATCTTGCGGCTTATGGCCGTATAGCTGCTCCAGCAGCACATTCTTAGCGGATAGCGACTGTGCGATCCGCTCGGTTGCACGGTCGACGTCGTAGCAGTCCGCGATCTGAACGCCGAGCTTCGCATATTTATCCGCATAGAACGGAGCAATGCCCTGCTTCGTCGAGCCGAACCCGCGCTCCCCTAGTCGCTCCTCCTCCAGCCTATCGAATAAGCGATGAACAGGCAGCACGAGCTGCGCACGCTCCGCTATGCGCAGCTTCGGTGTCGGTACGCCTCTCGCAGCCAGCTCCTCCAGCTCCCGCAGCAGCATCTCGGCATCCAATGCCGCGCCGGGTCCGATCACGTTCGTCACATTCGGATAGAACACGCCTGACGGCAGCATGTGCAGTCCGAACTTTCCGTAACGGTTGATGATGGTGTGCCCGGCATTGCTGCCGCCTTGGTAACGCACCACATAAGCTGATTGTGCCGCGAGCACGTCCGTCATTTTCCCCTTGCCTTCGTCGCCCCAGTTCGCGCCGACTATTGCCGTAACCGCCATTCGATATCGCCTCCATAGCTTGTTATCTTGCACAAGGCTTATTATAATGGCGGTATTGAACATTAGAATAATTGATATTAATAATATAGGATATTAAGAGGGGTAATAATGCGTGGACATTAATCTCGAATGGTATCGCGTCTTCTATTGGACTGCCAAGACCGGCACCTTATCGAAGGCAGCGGAGCGCTTGCACGTTACGCAGCCTGCCGTCAGCCATACGTTGAAGCAATTGGAGAGCCGGCTCGGCGGGCAATTGTTCTTCCGTTCTTCAAGGGGGGTCAAGCTAACCGCGGAGGGGGAGGTCTTATTCCGCCATGTCGCGCAGGCGTTCTCCTCCATGGAGATCGGCGAGAAAGCAATTGCCGATATGCATAATCTAGGAAGCGGCGAGGTCAATATCGGTGCGAGCGATACGCTATGCAGACATTATTTGCTCCCCTATCTGGAGCGGTTCCGTCGCCAGTATCCGCATGTTCGCATCCGCGTTACGAACCGCACCGCGCCGGAGACAATCGCGCTTCTGAAGGACGGCAGAATCGACTTCGGCATCGTCAGCTTGCCTGCCGCATACCGCGATGTGGCTTGCCGCGCCATCGCGCCTCTCCAAGATTGCCTTGTAGGCGGGCAAGCTTATGCACACCTCGCAGGACAACGGGAACCGCTTGCCGTCGCATCGCTCGCGGCGGAATATCCGTTGCTGACACTCGAGCCCGGCGGCACGACGCGTAAGGTGTTGGACGAACATTTTGCCGCTTGCGGCGTCCCGTTGTCTCCCGAAATCGAGCTCGGCAGTCTGGACCTGCTCGCGCAGTTCGCCAAGAGCGGCTTCGGACTGGCCTTCGTCATCCGCGACTTCATAGCAGAAGAGCTCGCCGCAGGCGAGCTCTTCGAAATTCCGTTCACGCCGCCGGTCCCGCCGCGCCACATCGGGGTCGCGACGCTGCAAGGTCTGCCGCTGTCCGCCGCCACGAAGGCCTTCTTGTCGCTGCTTCCCTGATCGGAACGTATCACACGACACACGGTTATGTCATTATCCCACTATGCCTTATGCCGAAATGCGGTCACGATCAGCGAGATGATCTGAATGACGGAGACGAGTCCGATGAGATAGATGAGGCCGTTTGACGCCCGTTCCCAGATCATGCTAAGGGTATCGTACCCTTCGCCGCCTGCCTTTACGAGACCCGAATCGATCGCTTGCTGCATGAAGTCTGCATTCCAGATCGCCGGATCGGAGAACATGAAGATCGCCAAGACGAGATACAGAACGGTTACCGAGATCTCCATGCCGACGAGACGCGGTGTCCATCGCCTCGCGTTCAACTTCATGATCTCTTTCAGCACGCCGACGACCAGGAGCACCCAGATATAAGGCAGGAATGAGTTGAACACTTCCGCGTCAAAGAACGGGATTACGGTACGATCTCCGCCTGCTAATCGCCATACGCCGAGTAAATCGATCGAGTAGCTGAACAACACGACGAACAAGACCGAGAAGATGATGCTTGCGATCGGTTCTGCAGGGCTGATTCGCCCCTTATCATCCGGCAGCTGCGGCAAATCTGAAGGTTTCCAAGGCTGCTCGGCCTTCTTCCCTATCGGCTTCCGAGCGCCGGTATATTCGAGAACGCCGAAGATAACCGTCACCCAAGCAAATCCTTGGATCAAACCGAGTAAGATCGTGACCAAGCTTTCTACAAAATGGTCCAGCAGGTTCGTCGGGTCCATGACTCCTTCGATCACGAACATGATGCCGAGCGCGATCCCGATGGCTGCCCATACGATCCGCAGCACCGAGACATAACTTGGGAACAACTCCGGACCGATCAAGTAACGCTTGCTGCCGCGATACCGGTCCGCCATCTCTCCGGGATTGCCCAGTTCAGCTAGTACAGCTTCCACACCCTGCGTTGAAGGCGGACTCTCTTGCGTTCGCTCTTCCAGCATATCCTCGATCAATCCCCGCAGCTCCTTGTCGATTTCCTCCCTCTGCGCCTCCGGCAGCTTCTGCGTGACGGCGTAGACATACCTGTTAATCAGTTCCATTCCCTTCTCCTCCATCCATTAATCGATTGACTCCTTCGGCCAGACTCGCCCACTCCTGACGCAAATGCGCATACACTTGCTTGCCTGTCTCGCTCAGCTGGTAATATTTGCGCGGCCGCGCCTCATTGGTATCCCAGCTGCTTACGAGCAGCTCCTGCTTCTCCAATCTGCGCATGAGCGGGTAGAGCGTGCCAGGATCGATGCTGAGTCCCTTCTCCTCCAGAATGGAGACGAGCGAGTAGCCGTACTGCGGTTCGAACAATTGACTGAGTACGCTTAAGACGAGCGTCCCTCGTCTCAGCTCCTGCGTTAGACTTTGTATCGTCTCTTGGATATCCATCGCTTCCATCAACTCCCTATTCATACTATACTGTATGACACACACTATTGTAAAGTGTATAGTAATATAAATTCCACAATAAAAAAGATCACCCCTTATAGGATGACCTTAAACGCTGCTATTTGCCCAAGAATCCGCCCTCGGACTTGATATGTTGCCCCGTAATCCAACCTGCGCCTTCGCTTGCTCCAGAATGCGCTTCGGCGAGTCGCTGTCGGCTAGATCCGCCTCCATATGAGCAGCCCGAACCCCCATATGCCGCAGTTCCTCGCGCAAGCGCTCCGGTCAGCCGGCATCCGTACCGTTACCTTCGACGGCGTCGAATGCCCCCCAGTGCGTGAAGAAGATACTCGCTCCTGCTTCAGCCAGGAACGGCATACAGCAGTCCCGATGCCCTGTGCCCGGCTGGCGCCAGTTACGATTGCGACTGATCCATGTATATCGATGGCTGTTGCCATTGCTTCAACTCCCGCATTCTTTAGAAGAATGCATATAACCCCTCTTGATAATAGCGATATTCATCATCCGT
>JAEZCJ010000215.1 GCA_023433615.1 Bacillota bacterium
GCCCGCAGCGGCGACGTCCGGCAGCGCCGGACGCGCTGGACGCGGCGGCAGCAGCGCAGCCAGCGCTTGCAGCGCTGCCGCACGCGCGGCTTCGAGCGCGTCGATCCGATCGAGCGCCGCCGTCTGCACGGCGATCTGCGCAAGACGGCTCTTCGCCTCTGCCGAATCTGCCTGCGCCGCAGCCTTGGACCGCTCCACGAGCCGGTCGATCGATTCGAGCGCGCGCCTCCTGTACGCGCTCTTCACGTCCGCAGCGAGCGCACGGCTGTACGTCATCGTATATTCATTGCCGAACACGGCGCCCGGCTGAATAAGCGCGAGAAGTTGCTCCTCCGTCGTCTCGCAGGCCAGCGGCTCCACGACCGCGCGCTCCGCGTCCTCGCCTCGCCAGCCCAGTCGCTCGGCGGCAGCTTTGCGCAGCATATCCTTCAGATGCCATTCGATGCCTGCCTTCGCCTGCGCATCGATATCGCTGCGCAGCAGCTCCAAGCGGCGCGCCCGCTCCGCTTCCGTCTTCGCCCCCGCGAACAAGAGCCCGGTCTTGAAGCCGGGCTTCCGGCTCTCTAGCATCGCATGGGCATGATCGCGCGTCGGCGCAGGCGTGATGATCGCGTTGTCGAGGAGCGCCTGCACCTCGCGCTGCAGCTCGATCCGGAGCTGCTCCGTTCCCGACGCCAGCTGCTCGATACGGCTCTTCAGCGCGGCGTACTCTGCCCTGGCCGTCTCCGCGCCCGACTCGCCGCCGGCTTGCTCCAGCAGCGCCGCGCGCTCCGGCTCCCCCGCCAGCTCCAAGCGCTTGCCATGCTCCGCGATCAGATGACGCGCCGAAGCATCGACGCTGTATGCCGCGAGCGGCTGCTTCAGCGAGCCGATCCCGCGCAGCAGCGCTTCAAGCGCATTCCACTGATGATGCGGATGCTCCGCTTGCTTCATCGACAGATACAGAATCGCGGCCGGCTCGAGATGCCAATCCGCGAACGCCTGCGCGACGCTGCGGCGATATTCGTCGAAGGACAGCTCGCGTTCGCGATGCTTGTCGATCTGATTCACGATCAGCACCATCGGTTTGCCCCAGTCGGCTAATTGCTTAGCGAACGTGAAATTAATCTCCGATTGGACATGGTTATAATCCATCACGTAGAAGACGACATCGGCCATATGCAGTGCCGATTCGGTCGCCATGCGATGCGCGTCGTCGGTGGAATCGATCCCCGGCGTATCCAGCAGCACAAGATCCTCACCTAGCAGCGGGATCGGATACGAGATATCGACGGAGATGAACTCTTCGCCGTTCACGCAATATTGTTCCAGCGCTTCCGGCGCTGCGGTCAATTGCTCGATCCGGCCGTTCACGCTGCGGACGATTCGGGCAAGCGGCTCGCCGTTCTTGATCGATACGACGTTCGCGCTCGTCGGAATCGGGCTCGACGGCAGCAGCGCCGTACCGCATAGACGGTTCACGAGCGTGGACTTACCCGCGGAAAAGTGACCGCAGCAAGCGATGGTGGCCTTGCCTTCGTCCAGCTTGCCGCCGAGCTGCTTCAGCTTGTCGGCATGAATGCTGTCGCCGGCCGCCGATATCCGCTCGGCTATGCCGCGCAGCGCATCGGTCATCTGCTTATAATTGGTCGTCATTGTCTGTGAATTCCCCATGCCTTGCTCATCTCTCCTCTTCCGGCTGGCCGCGCAGTCAACGCAAACAAGGAGCCGGCGGCTGATTGTCGCCGCCGGCCCTTGTTACGGTCGGTATGGATACCGGTTATTCCGCGGATGCTTCGCCCGGCATGCAGATCTCGAACACGTTGCCGTGCTGCAGGATCGTGATGCCGCGCTGCTTCTCGCTCATGACGACTACCTCTGGCTTGATGCGCATCCGTTCAATATATTGTTCCGGGACATCGCCCGATCCGCTGACCGTGATGCCTTCCAGGACAACATCCTCGTTATCGGCTGGAGGCGAATCGACGATCTGCTCGTACAGATCGGAGAACGTCTCAAAATTGTCGGTATACACGGAAATGCATTTCATGGCTTCTCATCCTTTACTGGCGATTTGCTTGGGTTGTTTACGCTTGGGCTTGCTATTCCGTGCCGGTGTCATGCGCTGCTTGCCTTCCTTGCAAATATCCAGCAAGGGACAGATCTCGCACTTGGGCTGCTGCGCCTTGCAGTGATAGCGGCCGAAAAAAATCAAGCGATGATGCGTATCCGTCCATTCTTCCTTGGGTACCAGCTTCATCAGCTTCTTCTCGACCTCGAGCACCGAATCGTCAGGTTTGGCAACGCTCAGTCGCTTGGACACGCGCTCGACATGCGTGTCGACCGCTATGGCCGGCACGCCGAACGCATTGGAGACCACGACATTGGCCGTCTTCCTGCCGACGCCCGGCAGCTCGGTCAGCTCCGCGTGCGAGGAAGGAATCTCGCCGCCATGCTTCTCGAGCAGCAGCTGGCAGAGTTTCTGAATATTCGCGGCCTTGTTCCGGAACAGTCCGATTCGCCGGATATCCTGCTGCAGCTCCTCAAGAGGCACCGCAAGATAGTCCTCCGGTTTCCGGTACTTGCGGAACAGGTCAGCGGTGACTTTATTGACGGTCTCGTCCGTACATTGCGCCGAGAGCAGCACGGCAATCGTCAGCTCGAACGGATTGTCGTGGTTCAGCTCGCAATGCGCGTCCGGAAACAGGACCGCAATCGTATCCAGAATATGGCGCATCCGCTCTTTTGCATTCATGTCCGTTTCTCTCCCGCTTGATACTTCCGTTCAAAAGTGTATCGAAAAATGTCGCGCTAAGCAAGCAAAACCAACGCATCCGGCAACTATTTTTCATCCCGGCGGACCAATCGTCACACAATGCTAATAAATAACGAATGGCTCCGCTCATTCTACGGACCGAAGTTTGGGCAAAAAGAAAACATCTGCCTTCGGGCAGATGTCTTCATTGCGATCATGGATATAACGATCGAACTCGAATCAGACAATTCCATACGCATTCGACTGCCCGCCGTCGATTGCGATCGTCTGTCCGTTTACGTAGCTGCAATCTTCGCTTAGCAGGAATACCACGACTTTTGCGACTTCAACGGGCAGCCCAAGCCTCTTGGTCGGATTGGCCTGCGCGTATTCCGTTTCCGCCTTCTTGGGATCATCCGGATTTACCTGTTGGAAAGCACCCGCAACCATCGGCGTAAGTATGGCCCCTGGCGCGATCGCATTGGTAATGACGCCGTCTCTGGCATATTCGAGAGCGGCATTCTTGGTCATACCCGTAACGGCATGCTTGCTGGCAACGTAGGGAACCTGATTCATAACGCCGCGTATGCCTCCGACCGATGCGGTGTTCACAATTCTGCCGTATTGCTGCTTCTTCATTATCGGAATGACGTATCGCATACCATAGTACACGCCCATCAAATTGATATCGATGACTTTCTTGAAGACTTGCACGTCGTAATCGGTGATCAGCGCTTGCCTCCCTTCAATTCCCGCATTATTATAGAATCCGTCGATTCGGCTATACGTATTTACGGTCTCGTCGACATACCTCTTAACGGCTGCTTCATCCGAAACATCCGCAGCGACAGTCAGAACCTCTGCAGCCGGATATGCTGCTTGTATTCCCTGTTTGGCTTGTTCCAGCGCTTCTGCATTAAGATCGATCAGCGACAGCTTCGCGCCTTCTTTTGCCGCCTCCATCGCGGTTGTTTGTCCTAGCCCGCTGCCGCCGCCCGTGATAACCACAACCTTGCCCTCTAATTTTTTCCCCATCTTCTCACATCCTTCATCTACATGTATGTGTTGTGATGCAACCAAATTTACACGGATTGATTATTCCCCTCGACTCGAAGAATATGCTGCTTGGTGTTCAGGCTCAATAATGGCATGCCGATCGATAACAAGCAGAATCGCCCCTGCCAACTTAATGAGAGAGATGCCTGTCCCCAGCAACACAACAAAGCGCAGCCGGGGATCCCGGCCGCGCTTCGCTGGCACTGCTATTCTAGCACGACTATTGCTTCGCTACCTCAACGACAATGCCGTCCCGCTGATAGATCATGATCAGATCGGAGCCCTTGAGCGACGCCATCGGGATAATCGTATCCCCGGAGGTGACGAGCGCATCCGCGCTGACGGTATACGTGCCCCCGCCGATCGTAACGAGCTTCCGCGTGACGGTATCGTAGGCAGAGAAAATTTTCTTCTCGGCCGTGAAGACGCTCACCAGCACCTTGCCCGATTCGTCCTTGCGAATTTCTACGCGGTCGCCGGCAGTCAGCGCTGCTATGTTCGATAGGGCGCCGTTCTTCGTGACTTCGTAGTTCGAGCCGAGTGCGATCTCATGCGATTTGCCATTAAAATCTTTCACCTTAATGAGGCTTGCCGATACGGACTCCGCACGTCCGTAAGTAACGATGACACGCTTGAACGCTGCCGGCTGCTTGCCTGCGAACGTGACGTTCGCATATTGGCCTGCGGACAGCTGGTCCAGCTTCAATGCGGCGCCGAATTCGTCCGCATAGGTAACGTCATTCCCGATGAGGTATTCCGTAACGGCGCCTGCCGACGTCATCAGCTTCACTCTTGTTAGCGCCGTATCGACGGAAATGATCTTATGCTGCACGGTCTGATGCACCTGAATCGCGATGGCTCGCTCTTGGTTCTGATCTAGGAGCAGCGTCACGGTATCGCCGGATTTGACGTCTGCCAGGGCAGCCGTTGCCTTGCCGAAAATATCGACGGACGGCGAGGTATACGGCAGCGTAATATTCGATCCGTCCTGCAGTTTCAGCGTCACTTGATTGGAAGTCGTGTTCAGCACCATCAATGTTCCCGAATACTTGTGGAAGAACCGAATCGAGACGGCCGTCCCTTCCGAATGGGTAACCGACAGCTTGCGATTCTTCACGAACATGCCGTTCGCGCCAACCAGCGTGACCTGGTTGCCGCCCATCTCGATGCGGGTCTTGTCCGTTAACGTCAGGCCGATCGCTTTGCCCTTGTCGTCCGTCAACAGAAGCGTTTTGGAGGCTTCGTCATAAGCACGTATCGTCGCGCCGTTCACGGTCTCAACCTCGCGGTTCGTAACCTTCACGGACGTGATTTCGCCTTTGCCGTTCAATGTAATCTCCAGCACGTCTTCCTTCACGAGGTCTTTCCATGTCGGATTGTCGATGCCCGGAATATCCAGCTTGGCCGCCAGCGCAAGGAAATTGGCCTCCAGCTTGCCGTTTACCGTATACGTCATCGAACGAAGATCCGAACCTACGGCATCGAAGTTACCCGTAATCGTAGAAGCTGCGGACTGATCGACAGAGATGCTCGTAACTAGATCGCTCTCGATCTTATAAGTGATCGTGTCGCCGGCTTTCACATCGCCGAGCGTTGCCGCCGCGCCAAGCTTCTGCACGACTGCCGTTGCCGAGATGCTCCACGTCTTTTCGCCGTCCGTTGCGTCCGTGACCGTCATTTTGCCGCCGGCGATGCCGACAACCGTGCCCGTGCCCGTCTTGTTGACCGGCGCGCCCTTTACTTCCACCTTCACCGCCAGCTTCGCCTCGCGGAACGTCTCGCGCAGCACGGCGATGCTGCTCCCGGCGGCCAGATCGGTCAGGGAAGTCGTCTGACCGGCTCCGTCTGCAACGACGATCGTGGAATCGAACGGGATCGTCACGAAACGGTTGCCTACCTTGATGAAGAACTCGCCGTTATCGACATCCACGCTCTCGAATGTGCCTTCGATCGTCTCGACCTGCTTGTCGTTGCTCTGCTGCTCGATATACAGCGCGTTGCCGCCTGCCGTGATGACCGTAGCGTTCGTGTACGGCGTAAGCTGGCTCAATTGCGTCGCTTGCTCGGAATCGAAGCGGTACAGCAGCGTCTCAGGCGTGATTGCGTAAGAAGTGCTCCTGCCGGTATCCGAGAATAGCGTAATCGTCGAATCGTTCAACAGCGTAATGATTCCCGCGCTCTGGCCCTTGTATGTAACGTTATGCTGGGACTCCGCCCGGCTGAAAAGCGTAGCGAGCTGCGCCCGGTTGATCAAGCCCTTCGGCTCGAATTTGTCCGGCGTGACGCCCTTGACCAGCTCCAGCGTAGTGGCCGCGTTCACGTAACCCGCGAATTGCTCGCCGATATCGCCGGCATCCCGGAAGGCCGCCCTATCGTTGCTCATCTCAAGCGCAAGCTTCTGCTGGCCGATCGCACGTACCGCCAGCTTCGTGATCCATTCGCGCGTTGCCGGCTTCTTGCCCCATTCCGTGCTCGAAGCCGCTTCCGCATCGGCGAATTCCTCGTCCTGGTCGAGCAGGTTATGCTGGAATGCTGCAACGACATACGACTTGTAAGCGTCGCCGACCACGAACGCATCGGGGAATACGGCTTGATTGTCCATCGCGTTCACTTGGTCTGCCAGTCCCATGAACCGCAGCGCCATGACGACGGCTTCCTGCTGCGTCACGTTATCCGCCGGCCTGAACTTGCCCTGATAGCCCTGCACGATTCCTTGCAGGTTCAGCTTGGCGATGTGCTTCTCCGCCCAGTGGCCGTTCTTGACGTCAGTGAACGGCGTCGAAGGCCGGACCGCCGGCGGCTCTGTCGCAGCTGCCGATTCCGCCGTCTGCCCCGCTGCCGAGGTGATGTCATCGGACTCAAGCTCGTCCGCGAATGCTGCCCCTCCGGAAATCATCGAGAAGACGAGGGTCGTGAGTAGTGCTTTTTTCCAAGCAGAATGTTGCGCCATGCCGCTGTTTCCCCCTTAAGAATGAATGGAATTAGTTCAGGATCTGTGGAACGGATGCTCTAAAGATTCGTGCCCCATCAGGCTGTCCGTCTCCACGCCGTCGACGAGGATATTCACGGCGTCGACTTCGTCGAATTGGAAGGCCGTGCGGAGCAGGGCATCGATCGCCAGCGCCTCTCCCGGCGCGCCGAGGCGCGCGCTGTCCGGTATGCTCACATCGATCGTCAGGACGCCGCCGTCGAATTCGACGCGCTTGAATTCCGTGCCCTTCCATAACGTCACCTTGCCGTCGCCAGGATCGCCGGCAAGCATGTCGATTGCCCGCTTGTAGAGGCTGCTGCCGTCGTCCTTCACCGCGATCTGCAGCTCGACGAGTTCCCCCATCTCGCTGTCGGATACGTAGTAGGTCAGCTTCGCCTCAGGCATCGGCTGGTCGATCGGGAGATCGGCGCCTGCCCCTTGCGCTTGTTCGGAAGGCTCTGCAACGGCCGGGCGGTTGTTCGCATCCGAAGGTTGACTGCCCCCGTTATCTCTCGCGCCGCATGCGGTCAGCGAGATCGTGATGACTGCTGCAAGTATGAGTGCCGTGGATTGCTTATGCTTCATGGTGACGTCCTCCTTAGCCCAGCTTAAGATATTCCTTGATCCCTGCGACGATTTCGGCAGCGATCCGGTTCTGAACGGAATCCGTGAAGAGCGCCTTCGCGTCCGTGCTGTTCGACAGATACCCTGCTTCCAGCAGAACGGCAGGCATCTTCGTCTCGCGGATGACATGGAAGTTCGCCTTGCGCACCTTCCTGTCCGGAAGCTCCGTTCCCTTAAGCATATGCTTATGCATCACTTCAGCCAAGCTAAGGCTGTCCGCGCGGTTATAGTACGTCTCCACGCCGCGGATATGAGACTCGTAGCGATTCGCATGAATGGAGATGAATAAGTCCGCGTTCAGATCGTTCGCGAATTTGGCCCGATCCGCAAGCTCAATGAAGACGTCCGTGCTGCGCGTCAAGTAAGCCTTGATCTTCTCCTCGCCCTGAAGCAGCTTGTCCACCTTCAGCGCGACGGACAGGTTGAACTGCTTCTCCCAATGGCCGGTCACGCTCGGCGCGCCGGGATCCTTGCCGCCGTGGCCCGCATCGATGACGACGACGAACGGCTTATCGCCTTCCGGCTCCATGCCGGGCAGCGGCGGCAGCTCGATCCCGTCCATCATGAGGTCGATGTGGATCGCTCCGCTCTCGACCAGCACGGCGTATCCGGTCTGCACCGTCATATCGAGCACGATGCGCACCGTGGACGGCGAATTCGAATAGTAAGAGTATCGAATTTTGTGCAGCGCAAGCGCATTGACGAGCTTCTCGACCTGCGACTGCTTCTGCTGCTTCAGGGAAGCCATCGTCTCCGGCTTAAGCGAGGCATACGGCATGTCGATGACCAGCTTCGTGCCCGACCAGAATGCCGCGTTCGGCGTCAGCTCGCCTTCATACTGAATTGTAACACGGCTGAAGCCGTCATAGGACACATCTTGGATAATCCCCGCCGCATCGGCTGGAATTGGCGGCAGTTCAAGCGGTTCATTGCTGTCGGTTCCGTCGCCTTGCCCTTCGGGATCTGTGCCCTGTCCCGGCGCGTCAGGCACCTTCGCCGGATCTTCGGGAGGCGCGGCAGGCTTCCCGTACATGTGGACGGACTTCGAAGGCTTGTCCCAGTAGACGTCCAGCCCGAGATTCTCTCCGACGAAGCGGAGCGGGACGTATGTAACGCTGTCCTCGATCATTGCAGGCGCATCCAGAAGCGCCTTGAGATCGTTGACGACGGCCTCCGAGGCGCCGACGGTCAGCAGGATGCTCGTGCTGCCGTTCTTGATCGAGGCTTGCTTCGCCTGATTATCCCAATCGACCAGATAACCGAGTTGTTCGGAGACGACTCGAATCGGAACCATCGTCTTCGAATTGACTAGAAGCGGTTCCGCTTCCGACTGGACGACTTTGCCGTTCAGATACAGCTTCGGAACGACAGTGGCTGCTTGTCCGACTCCCGCAAGGAGCAGACATGCGAACGACATCATCAACATCAGGGTAAGAACCTTCTTCATCATTCACCTCTAGCTGTTTTGTTGCCCGCACGCAAATGTCGTCGCATTCGACGTAATCAGACGCTTAATTAGACGTATTTTGTCAGGAAAAGTTGCGTAGCCGCGGGAAAAAAGGACATTGCTGCCTGCTGTCTCCGCGATACGCCCGTGATCGCGTTCTACCGCGATTATTCGTGCTCCGCAAGCCGAAAAAAGCCGCCCCGGGCATCAGCCACGGGACGGCTCGAATCGACGAGATGTCGAATCCGGGTTAGATCGGATTAGTAAGCTCTAGCTGCACGCTTCGCTTCGAAGTCGTTGATCGCATCCTCATGCTGAAGCGTCAAGCCGATATCGTCGAGGCCTTGCAGAAGGAATTGGCGGCGGTGCTCGTCGAGATCGAAGGAGATGCTCAGGCCGTGTTCGTCGGAGAGCGACTTGTTCTCCAGGTCGACCGTCAGCGTATAGCCTTCGTGCTTCGCCGTGCGCTGGAACAGGTCTTCAACCTGCTCTTCGCTCAGCTTGATCGGCAGAATGCCGTTCTTGAAGCAGTTGTTGTAAAAGATATCGGCGTAGGACGGCGCGATGACGACCTTGTAGCCGTAATCGAGAATCGCCCATGGCGCGTGCTCTCGGGAGGAGCCGCAGCCGAAGTTCGCGCGGGATATCAGAATTTGCGCGCCTTGGTAGCGCGGCTTGTTCGGCTCGAATTCCGGGTTCACGTTGCCGGCCTCGTCAAAGCGCCATTCGTAGAACAGGAATTGGCCGAAGCCGCTACGTTCGATGCGCTTCAGGAATTGCTTCGGAATGATGGCGTCGGTATCGACGTTGACGCGGTCTACCGGCGCTACGATGCCTGTCAAAGATTTAAATGCTTCCACGTTCATCTATCTCCCTTCTCTATCTAGAGGTTGTTCAAAAAGTCCACTTGTGATCGCGATGCCGTTGCTGACGAAGCGAATTCGACGGCGAATCTTGAACGCTGGCGAAACTTCCGGTACTCACGTAGGTATTGCCTACAAGCTTATGCTTCAGAAGTGCGTTTCCTACGGAAACGCTGGAGTTCCTCATTTTCTACCATCGTCCAACCTAAGCGTATGCTTCCGATGCGGCGTTTCCTTCGGAACCGCTTGAGGCGCTGACAAGCGGCCATTTTGAACTTCTCATTACACCTTCGATTAGTTCATGACCTCGGATTTGAACTTCCAATCGCGCACGTCCGTGAAGCGTCCCATGATGGCTGCGGCTGCGGCCATTGCCGGAGACACCAGATGCGTGCGTCCGCCGCGGCCTTGACGGCCTTCGAAGTTCCGGTTGGAAGTCGAGGCGCAGCGTTGGCCGGGCTGCAGAACGTCCGGGTTCATCGCGAGGCACATCGAGCAGCCTGCTTCACGCCATTCGAAGCCCGCTTCGATGAAGATCTTGTCGAGTCCTTCTTTCTCCGCTTGCATCTTGACGCGGCCGGAGCCCGGTACGACGATCGCCGTTACGCGGCTGTCTACCTTGTAGCCCTTGGCGATTTCGCTTGCGGCGCGCAAATCCTCGATGCGGCCGTTCGTGCAGGAGCCGATGAAGACGTAGTCCACCGGAATTTCGCTCATCGGCGTGCCCGGCTTCAGGTCCATGTACTCCAGCGCCTTCTCGGCTGCCTTGCGCTCGTTCTCCGTCGCGAAGCTCTTCGGATCCGGCACGGCGGACGTGATGTCCGTGCCCATGCCCGGGCTCGTGCCCCAGGTTACTTGCGGGATCAGCGAGTCGACGTCGAATTCGACGACCGTGTCGTACGTCGCGCCTTCGTCCGTCGTCAGCTGCTTCCAGTCCGCTACGGCTTTGTCGAACGCTTCGCCTTGCGGTGCGTATTCGCGGCCGCGCAGGTATTCGAACGTCGTCTCGTCCGGCGCGATCAAACCGGCGCGCGCGCCTGCTTCGATCGACATGTTGCACACCGTCATGCGCTCTTCCATCGTCAGGCTGGTGATCGCTTCGCCCGTGTACTCGAGTACATAGCCGGTCGCGAAGTCCGTGCCGTATTTCGCGATGACGCCGAGGATCAGGTCCTTCGCCGTAACGCCAGGCTTGCGCTTGCCGATGAAGCGAACTTCCATCGTCTTCGCTTTCGATTGCTGCAAGCATTGCGTCGCGAGCACGTGCTCGACTTCGCTCGTGCCGATACCGAATGCCAGCGCGCCGAATGCGCCGTGCGTCGACGTGTGGCTGTCGCCGCAGACGATCGTCTTGCCCGGATGGGTCAGGCCGATCTCAGGGCCCATGACGTGCACGACGCCCTGGTCGATGTTGTTCAGGTCGAACAGCTTCACGCCGAAGTCTTCGCAGTTCTTCGTCAGCGTGTCGATCTGCTGCTTCGAGATCGGATCGGTAATGTTGAAGCGATCCTTCGTCGGCACGTTGTGGTCCATCGTCGCGAACGTCAGCTCCGGACGGCGTACCTTGCGGCCGGACATGCGCAGACCTTCGAATGCTTGCGGAGACGTAACCTCGTGCACCAAGTGCAGGTCGATATAGATGACGCTCGGCTTGCCTTCTTCCGAATGAATGACATGATTGTCCCAGATTTTCTCAAACATCGTTCTCTTAGCCATTAGTATCACCCCATGAATTCTATGATCGCGGGAATTGCAGCACCCTGTCGATTGTTGATCCTATCTTAACATTCCGTTATTCATTGATCCAAGATATAATAGCTATAGCGGCTATAGGCTGGGACTATAACCGGCAGGGCTGGCAATCGTTGGCGGCGGAGGAATCGGTTGTGGCGATTCCTCCGATAGTCGGCAGCATCCGCAAAGTGCGGCCCTTGGGGCCCTAATTGCGCACTGCATGCCGCTAACGCGGCCAAAGTACGGCCTTTCGGGCCTTACTTTGCTCGTCCGCCCAGCGCCACGCGGCATAATGTGGCAAAGTACGGACCCTGGTGCCCTACTTGCGCACTGCATGCCGTCTAACGCGGCCAAGTACGGCCTTTAAGGCCCTACTTCCGCCAATCGTTGCATCGAATCGTTAACGGGCATGCGGCAATCGCATTCGACCGCGGCTCAACTTACGCCCAGCCATAACGGTCCACGAGACCGTTACCTGATTTTGAAACCCCTTTGCCAAGCCAACAACGGTCCTGGAGTCCGCTATGGCTGCTCATTGCACGGCATCCGGCGACGGAATCGGCAAGATAACGGTTCTGAGGACCGTTATCGCCGTCCGCCCGCCTTCACGATAGAGGCTTAACGGTCCGGAGGACCGTTAAGCCCGCGACGTTACCTACTCGATACAAGGAGGCCTCACCCTCATGGAACTGCGTCAATTGCAATACGTCGTACAGATCGCCGCCGAGAAGAACTTCTCGCGCGCGGCCGAGAAGCTGCATATCGCGCAGCCATCGCTCAGCCAGCAGCTGTCGAAGCTGGAGAAGGAAATCGGCGTGCTCCTGTTCCGCCGTACGACCAACACGGTCGAGCTTACGCATGCCGGCTCCGTCTTCACGGATAAGGCAACCGCGATCCTCGACGCGATCGAGCAGCTGCGCCAAGAGATGGATGACCTTGCGCAGATGCGCAAGGGCAGGCTCGTCGTCGGCAGCCTTCCGATCACGGGTTCGCATGTGCTGCCGCTCGTCCTCCCGGTGTTCCAGGAGCGCTACCCCGAGATCGAGGTCGTGCTCGTCGAAGACACGACCGCGAAGCTCGAACAACTGACGGCCAGCGGACAGACCGACCTCTCCGTCCTGTCGCTGCCGCTGTTCGATCCCGCGCTCGCCTATGAGCCGCTCGTCGACGAGGAAATCTGGCTCGCCCTGCCGCCCCAGCATCGGCTCGCCGAAGCGTCCGCGGACGCATTCCCGGCCGGCATCCCGGTCGCGGAGCTCGGGCATGAGCCGTTCATCGTGCTCAAGAAGGGCCAAGGCTTCCGCCAGATCGCCCATGATCTGTGCGCGTCGGCCGGCTTCGAGCCGCGGATCGTGTTCGAGAGCACGAACATCGAGACCGTGCAATCGCTGGTCGCCGCGGGCATGGGCATCGCGTTCGTGCCCAGCATGGTCGCGCGAGCGCAGGGCTCCGAGTTCGCGCCGGCATACCGCAAGCTGGAAGGATCCCCGTCCCGAACGCTCGTCATCGCCAGCCGCCAAGGGCGGTATCTGTCCAAGGCTGCCGACGCGTTCATCCGCACGCTCAAGGAGACGATCGGCGCCAGGCAGCGGCATGCCGAATAACGTCAAGGGGCTGTCCCCCATCCGCACCGGATGAGGACAGCCCCTCGCCTTGTTACTTGCCGAGCGTATAGAACGACGGCCGCCGATCTTCGAACACGGGGATCCGTCCGCGCACCTCGTCCACCAGGCCAAGGTCGATCTCCGCCGTCAAGATCGTCTCTTCTTCGCCTGCTTCCGCAATGATCTCGCCCCAAGGGTCGATCACCATCGAATGGCCGAAGAACGACGTATCGCCGCTCTTGCCGACCCGATTGCACGCGATGACGTACATTTGGTTCTCGATCGCGCGCGCGGTCAGCAGCGTACGCCAATGATGCAGCCGCGGGTGCGGCCACTCCGCCGGCACGATCAGCAGCTTCGCGCCTTCGAGCGCGAGCGTCCTCGCCAGCTCCGGAAAGCGGATATCGTAGCATATCATGAGGCCGGCCGACTCGCCGTCGAGCGTAAGCCGTCCGATTTTGCCGCCGGGCCGCAAATGCTTCTCCTCTTCCATCAGCCGGAACAGATGCAGCTTGTCGTAGTCCCCCGTCTCGCTGCCCTGCCTGTCGAATGCTCGAATCGTATTGTAGACGCCGTCCGCCCGCTTCTCCGCGATCGATCCGGCCACGACGTTGATGCCGTGCTGCCTGCCGAACGCTTCGAACATGGCACGCGTGCGCTTGCCCTCTTCGTCTGCCAACTCGCCGATCGCATCGAGCGCATAACCGGTGTTCCACATCTCGGGCAGGACGATGACGTCCGGCTTATTCGCTTCGCTTACCGCTTGTTCCAATAGGTTCGCGACGCGTTCATAGTTGGCATCGGGCTTCCCCGCATCCACATGCATCTGGATCAGCGCGATCCGCATGCTTCGGGTCGTTGTCACGGCGATCCCATCCCTTCGTTCTTCAATATAGTTGTCCCCTCTCATCTTATCGTGTCATGGGTTGCTGTCAAGATGGGAACTCTAAGGCAGCAAGGGTCACCGCGTCACAATAGCGAAGAAGAAGGAGAATGTTCCCATGCTGCATGTTAATGCCCGTTCAACCCGATCTGTCCGACGCCTCGTTCTGTTCGTGCTGCTGGCGGCCTTCATGTGTTTGCTCACCGTACCGTCCTCCGCGCTGGCAGCCGCATCCGAAGAGCCGGACATGAAGCCGGTTCAAGTATTCGATGTCAAAGCGGGAAAAGTCGTGCGCACGATACCGAACGATGCGGAATACCAACAGTACGCCCAAGGTTGGCTGAAATCCGTGACCGGGCTGTCGCCCAAGGTGCGCCCGGACGAGAAGTGCGGGTTCGTATACCGCGTCCCGCTGCGGCAGCCTTATCCGCTGCAGGTCGACAAGCTCAGCTTCTCGGTGAGCGACGTGTTCCTGTTCTATTGCAAGGGCTCGGAACCGATCCTGCTCGTGTTCGATGAAGCGAGACGGCCGTATCTGCTCACAATTCAAGCGGATCTTAAGCCGTTCCTGCGAAAAATCGCCGCGCCGTAACGAGTATCTTCGGCAGAGGCACTCACTCGACAGCCTTCGGCGTCCATGCTACATTAGGAGTATTCTCGGCATCGGGAGCGGCATTGCAATGCAACCCATCACCGCCCGCTCCCGCTGCCATACGCCGAAAAAGATACGGAGTGTTGCTCGACAATGGAACGCATGCGTACCCCGATAACGATCGAACCCGCGCAGCGCCTGACGGCGCTGCCGACGCAATTTTTCGCCAAGCTGGTTGCCAAGGCCGCTGCCCAAGCGGCCAAAGGCCGCGACGTCATCAATCTCGGCCAAGGCAACCCGGATCAGCCGACGCCTGCCGCCATCGTCGAACGGCTTCAACTGGCTGCTGCCAATCCGCTCTACCATAAGTATCCCCCGTTCAGCGGCTATGCTTTCCTGAAGGAAGCGGTCGCGCAACGATATCGCGAGGATTACGGGGTCGAGCTGGACCCCGCTACCGAGGTCGCCATTCTGTTCGGCGGCAAGACCGGCCTCGTGGAGATCAGCCAATGCTTGTTGAATCCCGGAGACGTCTGCCTCGTGCCGGATCCCGGCTACCCGGATTATTGGTCCGGCGTCGCGCTGGCCGGCGCCCGCATGTCGTTCATGCCGCTGACGGCCGAACACGGCTTTCTGCCCGACTACACCGCCATACCTGCCGCAACCGCGGATGAAGCGAAGCTCATGTTCATTAATTATCCGAACAATCCGACCGGCGCGGTCGCCGATGCAGCCTTCTATGCGGAGACGGTCGCTTTCGCGGAGCGGCATAATATCGTCGTCGCGAGCGATTTTGCCTACGGGGCGATCGGGTTCGACGGCAAGCAGCCGGTCAGCTTCCTGCAGACGCCCGGCGCCAAGGAAGTCGGCGTCGAATTCTACACGCTCTCCAAGAGCTACAATATGGCCGGCTGGCGTGTCGGATTCGCGCTCGGGAACGCCGACATCGTGCGGATGATCAACTTGATCCAGGATCATTATTATTGCAGCTTGTTCGGCGGCATTCAGGAAGCGGCCGCGCTTGCGCTGACGGGACCGCAGCAATCCGTGCGCGATTTGAACGCCATGTACGAACGCCGGCGCGACGCGCTGTTCGCCGCCCTGGACGAGATCGGCTGGAAGGCGGACAAGCCCGGCGGCTCGTTCTTCTGCTGGCTGCCGGTGCCGAACGGCTACACGTCGGAATCGTTCGCGGACCTTCTGCTCGAGCAAGCCGACGTTGTGCTGGCGCCTGGCGTCGGCTTCGGCACCGCAGGCGAGGGCTATGTCCGGCTCGGGCTGCTTGCCGACGAAGCGCGGCTCGCGGAGGCGGTAGGACGGATCGGCAAGCTTGGCTTGTTCTGATGTCCGATTCCCGCTTGTTCGGCCATTGGCTTGCTTTACAGGCACAGGGCCGCATGGTATCCTATTGAGAAGGAATAATTGGATAGATTGAACGTGATGACGGGACTAGTAAGCATTGATTACGGCGCATGCAGAGAGTGGATTCATAGGCGGCACTCCGGCTCGGAGCAGCGGCCTATGGTGGAAGAATCCACACGCGCCCTCCCATGCCGAACCCACCCCCGAACGGCCGGCGACGAGTCGGACAGCGCCTGCTGTTATCAGGCTCGCAAGCAGGATGATCATTGCGTCATCAAGCAAAGGTGGTACCGCGGGAGTGTAGACTTTCGTCCTTTTTATGGACGGGAGTCTTTTCTTTTTAGGGATCGCATGTGATGACGAAGTACCGCTTTGGAGCGTATTCGGCATCGAATCTTGAACGCTGGCGAAACTTCCGGTGCTCACGTAGATCTGTCTACGCTCCGCTCCTCATTTTCTACCATCGTCCAACCTTCTCGGTCCTGACAAGCGGTCTTTGTGAAAATGAAGGCTATACAGAAGGGTGAATCATTCAGATGACTGAACGTATTGTTGTTAAAATCGGGAGCAGCTCGCTTACGTCGCAAGAAGGCGGATTGAACCGCGATGCCATCTCCTATTTCGCAGCCGAGCTTGCCTCGCTGCACGCCGACGGCTACCAGGTTATTCTGGTCACGTCAGGCGCCGTTGCGGCAGGCTTCAAGCGGATCGGTTATGCCAGCCGCCCGAAGCTCGTGCACGAGAAGCAGGCAGCGGCAGCAGTCGGGCAGGCGCTCTTGATGCAAGCCTACCAAGAGGCGTTCGGCGCCCACGGCATCGTCGCGGCCCAGATTCTGCTGACGCGGTTCGACTTCTCGAACCGGCTGCGCATCCAGAACGCCTCGATGGCGATCGAGGAGCTGCTGAAGCAGAACGTCATTCCGATTATCAACGAGAACGATACCGTTACCGTCGAGGGGCTGAAGTTCGGCGATAACGACAACTTGTCGGCGCTCGTCGCGAATCTCGTCAAGGCCAAGCGTCTGCTCATTCTGACCGATATGGACGGCCTCTATACGGAGGATCCTCGCAAGAATCCGAATGCCGAGCGGATCGACCGCGTCACGGCCATCTCCGAACAGATCATGGCGATTGCCGGCGGATCCGGCTCTTCGGTCGGGACAGGCGGCATGCGCTCGAAGATCGAAGCGGCCCGCGTCGCGATGCGCGGCGGAGTACCGGCATTCATCGGCCGCGCGCTGGAGCCGGGCGACATCGTGTCCGCGGCCGCCGGCACCGGCAGAGGCACGTATTTCGATACGAGCCTGCATAACTTGTCCATGAAGAAGCAGTGGCTCGGCTTCCATTCGGTGCCCAGCGGCACGATCACCGTCGATGCCGGCGCCGAGGAGGCGCTCCGCTCGGGCGGCAAGAGCCTGCTGCCTGCCGGCATCCGATCGGCCGAAGGGGAATTCAACCCCGGGGATGTCGTCGAGGTGATCAATGAACGCCGCGACGTGATCGGGCGCGGCGTCGTCAACTACGCCGCCTGGCAGGTTCAAGCGGCTGCCGGACTCACCACGGACGAAGTCAAGAAGCGCGTCGACGTCGCGCGCATCGAGGTCATCCATCGCGACGAATGGATCACGTTGATTACGTAACGTCTCGAATCGGTTCGATACGGTATACTTACATCTATTCTCGGGGAGGAATACGGAATGCAAGAAGTACAACAGAAGGCAAGGCTGGCTAAACAGGCAGCATCCGTCATGAACAGGCTGACGACGGAGCAGAAGAACGAGGCCCTGCTCCGGATGGCCGATGCGCTCGTCCAATCGGACGCTTCGATTATAGCCGCTAATAGGCTCGACCTGGAGCGCGGCCGGAATAACGGGACCTCCGCTTCCCTGCTCGACCGCCTCGCGCTGAATGCCGAGCGGATCGCGGGCATCGCCGAAGGGCTGCGCCAGATCGCGGCGCTACCGGACCCTGTCGGCGAGACGCTCGAGCAGTTCGAACGCCCGAACGGGCTGAAGGTCGTGAAGCAGCGCGTGCCGCTCGGCGTCATCGGCATGATCTACGAAGCGCGGCCGAACGTGACCGTGGACGCGGCCGGCCTCTGCCTGAAGACCGGCAATGCCGTCGTACTGCGCGGCGGTTCGGCCGCAATCGAATCGAACAAGCGCATCGTGCAGGTGCTACATGAAGCTTTGGCCAAGACGGCCATGCCGCCCGAAGCGCTGCAGCTCATCGAGGATTCGGACCGCCGCTCCGTCGACGCGATGCTGAAGCTGAACGGCCTGCTTGATGTCGTCATTCCGCGCGGCGGCGCTTCGTTGATCCGCAATGTCGTGGAGAACGCCACCGTGCCCGTGATCGAGACGGGTGCCGGCATCTGCCACACCTATATCGATGCCGGCGCCGATCTCGAGATGGCGGCGAGCATTGCCGTCAACGCGAAGGCGCAGCGACCTTCCGTCTGCAACGCGATGGAGACGCTGCTCGTGCACAGAGACTTCGCGGAGCGGCATCTCGCGGCAGTCGCCGAGCGGCTGATCGCGGCAGACGTCGAGCTTCGCGGATGCGATGCGACGCAGCGGCTCGTGCAAGCGGCGAAGCCGGTATCGGAGCAAGATTATGCGACGGAGTATAACGACTACATTCTGAACGTTCGAGTCGTGGACGGACTGGATGACGCGCTCGACCATATCGCGAAGTACGGCACGCAGCATTCGGAATGCATCGTCACGAAGGATGACGCGCAGGCGCAGCGCTTCCTGACGGAAGTCGACGCGGCGGCGGTCTACCATAATGCTTCCACGCGGTTCACCGACGGCTTCGAATTCGGCTTCGGCGCCGAGATCGGCATCAGTACGCAGAAGCTGCATGCGCGCGGCCCGATGGGACTCCCTGCCCTCACCTCGACGAAATTCCGGATTTACGGCAGCGGTCAAATCCGCGGATAGGAGGAATGCAATCGCATGAAGAATGAACAAGCAATCGAACGCGATGTACAGTCTGCAACGATAGGAGATCTGCGCCTATGCTTCTACGGAGCCGGCTCCATGGCCGAGGCAATCGTGCGCGGTCTGCTCGCAGGCGGCCTCACGAAGCCGGAGCGCATCGGCATGATCAATAGGTCCAACGCGGAGCGGCTGGCCGAGCTGAACGAACGGTACGGCATTGTCGTGCCGGCGTCGGAGAGCGACAAGCGAACGATGCTCGCCGATGCCGATGCGATCTTCCTCTGCATGAAGCCTAAAGACGCAGACGAAGCGCTTCGCGGTCTGGCTGGCCTGCTGCGGGATGGGCAGCTGCTGGTCTCCGTCATTGCCGGCATATCGACGGCGACGATCGCCAAGCTGGCCGGACGCTCGGTCGCGGTCGTCCGCACGATGCCGAACACGTCGAGCACGATCGGTCTCGGCGCAACAGGCATTGCTTATAACGAATACGTCAGCGCCAGCCAGCGCGAGCTGGCCGAGACGATGTTCCGCGCAGTCGGCGTCACTGCGGTCGTCGATGAACCGCTGATCGACGGCGTAACGGCCGTGTCCGGCAGCGGACCGGCCTATATCTATTACGTGATGGAAGCGATGATCGCAGCCGGGGAGCGGCTCGGGCTGACGAGCGAAGCAGCCCGCGACTTGACGGTCCAGACCGTGCTCGGCGCAGCCTCCATGGTCCGGTCGACCGGCGAGCAGCCTGCCGAGCTGCGCCGCAAGGTGACCTCGCCGGGCGGCACCACCCAAGCCGCGATCGAGACGCTCGACCGCCGAGAAGTACAGGACGCCGTCATGCAAGCGATGCTCCGCGCCGCAGAGCGCGCCGGCGAGATGGGTGCCGCTATCGAGAGGAGTGCCGCACGATGAGCATAAGGCGCGCAGGCTATTGCCGCGCTACATACCGCTGCTTCGATGACAAGGCCGATTTCCAGCGCAAGGCGCTGTCGATCGCGGTAGGCCTTACGGTCGGCAGCTGGACGGACCTTCCGGAAGCGCGGAAGGCCGAGATGGAGAAGCATCTCGGCATCGTTGTCTCCGTTACCGAATATAGCAAGGAGCAGTCGCCTTCAGGCGACCGCTATGCAGATATCGTCATCGATTATCCCGACCTTAATTTCAGCCGCGACATCCCTGCCCTGCTCGTGACCGTGTTCGGCAAGCTGTCGATGGACGGCCGCATCAAGCTGCTGGACCTGGACGTCTCGGACGATTATCGGTCAGCCTTCCCAGGTCCGAAGTTCGGCGCCGCAGGGGTCCGCGACCTGCTCGGCGTGCATGACCGGCCGCTCCTCATGAGCATTTTCAAGTCCGTCGTCGGTCATGACCTCGACAACCTGAAGGAGCAATTCTACCGGCAAGCGCTCGGCGGCGTCGATCTGATCAAGGACGACGAGATTCTGTTCGAGAACCCGCTGACGCCGCTGGAGAAGCGCGTGGAAGCTTGCATGGACGCCGCTTCCCGCGCACAGGCCGAGACGGGACAGAAGCTGCTGTACGCCGTGAATCTGACCGGTCCGACCTCTCGGCTGGCCGCCAATGCGAAACGCGCGATTGCGGCAGGCGCCAATGCGCTGCTGTTCAACGTGCTGGCATACGGCTACGACGTGCTGCATGAGCTGAGCGCGGATCCGGAGATTAGCGTACCGATCGCCGCGCATCCGGCGATGGCTGGCGCGCTCTATCCTTCGCCGCATTACGGCATCGCCGCACCGCTCTTGCTCGGCAAGCTGATGCGGCTGGCAGGCGCCGATCTCGTGCTGTTCCCTTCGCCGTACGGCTCGGTCGTCATGCCGAAGGAAGAGAACCTCGCCGTGAAGGCTGCGCTGCTCGATCCATCCGTCCCGCTGCGCCCGAGCTTCCCGGTCCCTTCGGCCGGCATCCATCCGGGCCTCGTGCCGCTGATCCTGAAGGACTTCGGCACGGAGACGATCGTGAACGCGGGCGGCGGCATCCACGGCCATCCGCTCGGCACCGCCGCGGGCGGACAAGCATTCCGGCAAGCCATACAGGCCGCGCTAGCCGGCCGGCCGCTTGAAGAAGCGGCACGCGATCACGCAGAGCTGCGTGCCGCGATCGAAGCATGGGGGGTCAGACAAGCATGAGTAAGCAGTCGCGCGTCATCTTCTGCGACTTCGACGGTACGATCACCAACAATGACAACATCGTCGCGATCATTCGCCACTTCAACCCGGAAGGCTGGGAGACGATCGTCGACGACATCGTGGGCCAGCGCAAGTCGATCCGCGAAGGCGTCGGCGAGTTATTCCGCCTCCTCCCTTCCTCCATGCGGACAGAGGTCGTCGACTTCGCGATTCAGAATGCCGTCATTCGGGAAGGCTTCGCGGAGCTGCTCCGCTTCTGCCAATACGAAGACATCGAATTCTACGTCACGAGCGGCGGCATCGACTTCTTCGTCTATCCGCTGCTCGCGCCGTTCGGCATCCCGCAAGATCGCATCTACTGCAACGGCAGCAACTTCGAGGGCGAACGCATCACGATCGAATGGCCGCATCCTTGCGACGAGCACTGCTCAAACGAATGCGGCATGTGCAAGACGACGATCATGCGCCGATTCCCGCCGGAGCGGTACGAACGCATCCTGATCGGCGACAGCGTCACCGATTTCGAAGGCGCGAAGCTGGCGGATCTCGTGTTCGCGCGCTCGCACTTGATCGACAAATGCCGGGATCTCGGCTTAGCCTATACGCCTTACGAGACCTTCTACGATGTCATCGATACGCTTGAAGAGAGGATGGCTGCACTTTAATGAGCACACCGAACACCAGCTTTCAACAGATCGCGACCGAGGATAAGCAGCGGGCGCTGAGCGAGCTGCGCGACGTCAAGGCATTGTTCGCTTCGCGCGGCTGGTTCGCCGGCACGAGCGGGAACCTGTCCATTCGGGTCGGCGAATTCAAGCCGGACGACTTTCATTTCGCCATTACGGCGAGCGGCAAGGATAAGTCGCTTCAGACGCCGGAAGATTTTCTGTTCGTCGATCAGACCGGCAAGCCGAGCGAGACGACACGCTTGAAGCCGTCGGCCGAGACGTCGATTCATTGCGAGATTTACCGGATGACGGGCTGCGGCGCGATTTTCCACATCCACTCCGTATATAACAGCGTCATCTCCGAATGGTTCTGGGAGCGCCGTGCGGTGCCGGTGGAGGGCGTCGAGCTGATCAAGGCGTTCAACATCTGGGACGAGGAAGCGGTCATCGACGTGCCGATCGTCTCCAACTTCGCCGACGTGCCGACCATCGTGCCCGAGGTCACGGAGCGGCTCGATCCGCGCATCCCCGGCATTCTGCTGCGCAAGCACGGCATCTATGCCTGGGGCGCGAACGCGTTCGAAGCGAAGCGCCATATCGAAGCGTTCGAATTCCTGTTCGAATACGTGTACCGCATGGAGCTGCTTAAGGGCAGCAGTCGGGGATAAGGCAACGCAGTCACCGCTGGTACGACACGCATAATGAAACAAGGGCAGCCCTGCAGGGCTGCCCTTGTTCGTATCCGGATGCACGCCATCGCGTGCTCCTGCATGAATGATTCCCTCAACGCCGCCCTGCTGATGGCAACGACGGACGGTCTTCACGCTGACTACCCTTTCCCGCCGCCGCGGAAGTTCTGCGCATGCGCCCTTGCCTCGTCGGCATTGGTGACGCGGTTGCGGCTCCACTCCAGCAGAATGCGATCGATGTAGCGAAAATGCAGCTTGCCCGCGAACACCGATTCCTTCAGCGCGAATAGGATCAGCTCCTCCGGGTAGCGGTCATGATCGAGCCATCCGCTGATCGTCTCGAGCTCCATCGGCGACAGCGGACGGCCGAATTCCTGCTCGAACACCGAGAAGATGTTCTGCTGCGCCGGAGGCTTGCGCTCAGCGCTCAATCCCAGGCCGATCCCGCCGTTGTCCCTTCCTCCGCCAGTCAACGCATCGGCGCCAGATCGGCCTTCGGTCTCTCTGCGTACGACGTCGTTCCTCTTCTCCTGGCCGCTCATGACGGCCGCGGTCCTAGCAAGCCATCCACGCCAGTTGTAGGCTTCGGATTGCACGCCGCTCAGCGGATCGAACGACTCCTCGATC
>JAEZCJ010000224.1 GCA_023433615.1 Bacillota bacterium
GTCGAGGCTCGATCGTAGCCTTGCTCCGATAATACGTCATAAGCGGCCGCAATGATTCGTTCGCGTTTATCCATGTCTGCCATCGGCTCACACCCTGCTTCGTATTTTAGCGCAATGTTGAATGAACATTCAAACAGAGAATAGCATGCCTTCGCACGGAATGCAAGAGCGGGGCTCCCAGTCTCCGGAGCAGCAAGAAGGCAGCGAGGATGACCCTCACTGCCCTTGATTGCCCGTCATGCTAACCTAGCTTTCTTGCGCCACGCGTGCTGCATCAGCCCTCGGCCAGCACGATATCCCACTCGTGGATGACATAATCGCGTGCACCCTCGATGATGTATGGATCCTGCCGCACCCAGCCTTCGACTTCCTCCTGCGATCTGCCCTTATAGATGACCAGCCCGCCTGCGCCGTCGGTGAAACGGCCGTTCGCCAGCAGCTTGCCTTCGCTTCGGCGGTCGGCCAAGAACTGCAGATGCTCCGGACGGAATCGGATGCTCTTCTCCTCGTCTTTCATCGGGAGAAACACCGCATAATGCTTCACGGCCGCGGCGGCTGCCTTCTCATCCTGCTCCAGCTGGTACTTCAGCATGGCCGACATGTCTTCGCCCGCATAACCGCCTGCCGTCGCACGCTGCAATAGGCTGCGCACGCGTCCGCCTGCGGGAAGCCGAACGCCGGCCTGCTCGGCCATCTGCGCGACCAAGTCGAGGTCCTTGCTCAACAGCTTCACGGCGAAGCCCGCCGCGTACTGCTCCTTCGCGATGAAGCTGTTGTAGTGCCGATCCAAGATACGGCTCTGCGCGAAGCTGGCCAGCAGGATGTCGACGAGCGCGCCTTCGTCAAGCCCCGCTGCGCGGCCCAGCGCCAGCCCCTCGCTGACGGCCTGCGTATGCATGCCGACCATCAGTTGATTGATCAGCTTCACGACCGAGCCGCTGCCGCAAGGACCGACATAATAGATCTGCTTGCCCATCGCTTCCAACGCGGGCCGTACGCGGTCATAGACCTCGCGCTCGCCGCCGACCATCACGCTCAGCGTGCCTGCTGCTGCCCCTGCCGTGCCGCCGCTCACCGGCGCGTCCAGGAACGCTATGCCCCGTGCCGCCGCCGCGTCATACAGCTTGCGATTCAGTTCCGGCGCAACGGTGCTGCAGTCGACGAGGACGAGCCCTTCGCGTCCGTTCGGGATCAAGCCGTCTTCGCCCAGGTAGACCTGCTCGACGTCTGCCGGCATGGGCAGGCAAGTGATGACGATATCCAGCTCGGCCGCCATCTCGGGCAGCGCCCAGCCTGTCTTGCCGCCTGCCTGTGCCAGCTTCTCCTCGGCCGGCTTGCTGCGATTCTTGCCGACCACTTCGAAGCCGGCCTTAATCAGGTTACTTGCCATGGGCAGCCCCATATTCCCGAGTCCGACGAATCCGATTCTTGCCATTATCAATCGCTCCCTCCAGTATAGAACAACTTGTTGATCCGTCTGCCCCGAGCGGAGCATTGACGGGTACCCTAATCGGGAAAATGCTTCGCTCTTCCATCCGGCCACCGTGGCGGGCGACAACCATCGTTACGCGTACGTAATCGCAAGGCATTCCCACACATCGAGCTGCTTGACCGTTGTCCGCAGCCGGCCCTCCGCGATGCTGTACGGCAGCGAGACGCCGCCGAGCAGCGCCTCCACGCACACGCCGCTTGCTTCGACGCCCTCCGGCAGCCGGATGTCGAGCTCCACTTCATGCAGCGGAAGCGCCGCAGCGAGCGGCCGCCGGCCGGCGCCGTTCACCAGGTGCACGAGCAGCCCTTGCCCTTGCCCATGTGCTTGCGATAGCTGCGCAATGCGATACGCCGTCGCCTGCAGCCCCGGATACGGCGTCACGCGCAGCAGACGGTCGCCGCCAAGCGCGGCGTCCAGCACATTGCCGATCAACCGGTAATGCTCGCCCAGCCGATAGGCGTTAATCAGGTGGCTCAGCGAGAACGGGAAGTACCATGCCCGCCCCTTGCCTGCCGTGCTCCGCATCAGCAGCGGAATATCCGTCCGGTCGACCGCATGCGACGCCCGCTCCGGCGGCGCGCCCACGCTCTCAAGCGGCGAGAACGGCGGCACCAGCGTCGCGAGCGTCTCCGCGCGCTCGGGGCGCGTGTAGATGACGCGGCCCCGGTGCGCGATCCACTCCGTGTCCTCGAAGCCCTGGCGAAGCAGCGGCTCGCCGTCCTCGATCCGCAGGTAAGAGGCGACCAGCGACTCGCCCGCGTACGTCTCGCGCGACACGCCGAACAGCCCGTTCAGCTCCCAGCTGCCCAGCGGCCATTCGCCCTCCGCGATCAGTTGCCCGCCGCCTTCCACGAAGCCGCGTATGCGCTCCGCGAACGATTGCGTCACCGCGTATCCCTCCGGCACGACCAGCACGCGGTACTGCCGCAGCACCTCAGGCACCGCTTGCTCGTCGAGCAGCACGTCGAACGGCAGCTGCAGCTGCACGAGCGCATCCGCCCAGCCCTCCGCCGACTTCTGCGCGTTCCAGAGCAGCGCCGTCTCCTTCACCGAGACCGCGTCCTCCATGTAGGGCTCGACCTTCGCCGCGTTATGGTTCAGCTCCGATACGGTCCGAATAATCCGCTTATCGCGGATCGTGTCCGGCACGCCGGTGAGCGAGTGCCAGATGCTGCCGCCGTGCGCCGGGATCTGCGCCAGCCAGAACGCGTACTCTGCCGGCGGCAGGCCGGTATGCCGCCAATCCATGCCTGGGCTCGAATGCACGATCCCGAACGGCGCGGGGCGACCCTCGGCGGAGCGACCCAGCTTCATGCTGAGCGCCGGATGCCAGAACTCCGGTATATCCCGATGCCCCAGCGACAATACGTCCTGCGACTCCGTACAGAGCATGTCCGTCGTCTTCATCCGGTCGAACAGATTGTCGCGGTAGAGGTTGTAATAGAGAATCATCGGCACCTCTTCGCGCTTCTCCTTGATGAAGCGGTACATCCGCTCCATATTGTCCCGCATGCTAAGCGTTGCCCAGTCCGGCTCGCACAGCGCAGGCGACTCGGGAAAAGCCTTGCCGTACACCGCCTCGTACTTGCGCTTGCACCCGTCGCATTCGCAGGCCTGATATTGCGGGTTATTAAAGAATACGCCGTCGATGTCGTAGCGGCCGAGCGATTCGTCCAATACCGGGATCGCGACCGCATCGCTGCGAAAGCCGCCGTTGATGCAAGTCGTCATGAGCAGCGACCAATTGCCCGGCCGCTTGGCGCCGATCGTCTCCGGCTCCCCTCCGGCCTTGCGGACGAACCACTGCGGCTGCCGGAGATAGATCCAATCCGCTGCCTTGCTGAAATCGTATCGTGCGATGAACCGAATATTCCGCTTGCGGCAAGCGTCGATCACGTCGCGCAGCAGGTCTGCCCCAGGCTCGGACGGAAGATGCTCATTGACGTGATGGTACGCGACTTCCGAACGATACCAGGCATAGATGCCGCCGACGTTGAATACGACGGCATTCGCCCCCATATCGGACAGCTGCGACGCAAGCCGTTCCGGGTCGATCCGAGCCGTGTCCAACACTTGCAGGTTGGGCTGAATGACGCGAAGCGGACGCTTCCACCATGGCTTCTGCTGCTGCATCAGGCATCCTTCCTCTCGTATAGATGTACCGCCTCGTAGACGGCCAGCGCAGGCAGCGTGAACGAGACGGAGCCGTCCGCATCGACGATGAGCGGAATCGCGCGATTGGCCTTCAGCGCGATGGCTCCTGCCCAGTCGACATCTCCGACGTTCTTTAACCGCACGCGGATCGAGTGAATCGGCAGCGGCTCGTCATAGGTCACGCCGTTGAAGCCCGACAGGTTAATGAACTGCACCAGCAATCCGCTGTCCGGAAGCCGATTGACGTAGAGCTCCACGCTCGGAGGCGCCGTCGTTCCCAGGCTGAAGCATTCCGACATATGCTCCAGCAAGTCGACGACGAGCTCCCGATAGTCCGCGAATCCATGCCTGTAATACAGCTTGCCTGGCTCCCACGGCCAGTATGCCGACAGCTCCGTGTCCTCCGGCTTGCCGTCCGCGATGACCGCCTCCCCCTGCCTGACGAAGCAGCCGAACGACTGTCCGGATCGATGGCCATAGGAGCGTTCCGGCGGTCCGAACAGGGCCGGCTCGACGAACGGCAACAGCCTTAGGTGCCGTTCGCCGCTTGCCGACGCGATTCGGTCGAACCTGCCGTCAACGACGACCCAGTCCTTATCCGGCAGACCCCCGAATCGCTCCCTGTCATCGATCGTGACATATGCCGCATGCGTATTGGGCACGGGCTCCTCGATCGCGATGCCGAACAATCGCTTGAGCGCATCGGGCTGACCCTGCAGGGCGCAGCCGGTCGCGACGAGCTTCGTGCCGGTCCGCTGCAACCGTTCGAGCAGCGTTAGCGTCTCTTCCGTCAATGTCTGAATGCCCGGCAGCAGCACCAGCCTCACATGGTCGAGCGCCTCGGGATGATCCGGCAGCGCCGCCTGCTCGATAACGTCGAACGGCACATGCCGCTCCTTCAGCATTTTGAACAAGCCGCGATATTCCTGCTCTGCCGCTCGGTTATAGGCATCCGGCCGCAGCAGCGCGAGATCGGCCATCGAGCCGAACGAGCCGAACAGCGCCTCGTGTTCGCGATGGAACCGGAATGCGCGTCTCACTGCCTCGAAGCCGGCGCGATCGGGATAACCGTCGAAGACGCCGATGATGCAGAAGTCCAAGCCGGACCCGGCCGCCATGCTCGTATAGAGCCGAATTTCGGTCTCATGCGGGGATACGCCCGTGAACCGATACGGCAGATCGATCGCGTTAATCGCGCAGTTGCTGACCAGCTTATCCGGCCAGCTGTGTTCCGTCGACATGACGTTATCCGCGGTCGTATACTGCCAGACCGGATGCGGACGGGTAAGCGCCGTATTGGATTCCTTGCGTATAATATCCACCTGATGGTGGTGATACGTGCAGATGGCGATATTGGGGTTGATCGATTTGGCATGCGCCGCGATACGCTCCAGTATGAGCCTTGATGTCCGCTCCTGAAACTCCTTGTAAGCCCGGTAACGCGGATCGTCGGCGCCTGCCTGCTCCGGCAGCTCCATGCCGTACATCTCGCGGAAGCTGGCTTGGCAGCTGCCGCAATGGCAAATGCCGTATTCCACGCCGCTGTAGTCTCGGGTCTGATACCCGAACATGTTGAAGAATATGCCGTCGACCGGATATCGCTTCAGCACCTCTTCGATAATGAGGAGCGAATACTCCTGCTGGTAATAGCCGTTGAGACAGGTATGCACGATTCCGTGATAATTGACCGCTTCGCCCTCGCGAGTCCGATAGAACCACTCGGGATGCCTGCGATAGATCGATTCATGCGCCTTGCTGAAGTCGAACCGCGCAATGAACCGCATGCCTGCGCGATGCGCTGCTTCCACGGCCTCCCCTAAGAGGTCCTTGCGGAGGTACGGCGTTACGTAATGGTCTTCAAGCGTTGTCGGATAATAGGCAAAAATTCCGCCGGCATTCATCATCCACGCATTCGCGCCAAATTCCTGCAGCTGCTTCACGAGACGGTCGGCATCCAGATCGGCATCGATCTCGCGAAGATTGTTCTGGATGAGCCGCAGCTTGTTGTCCTGCCACCATGCCATGCCTGTCTCTCCCCTCTTCCCTCATGAATACCCTTACATAATCGTCCCTGCTGTCGGCATGCCTGTATGAACACGCATTCTCATTGTAGAATTCCCTGCCGCGGAAATAAAGCATAAAGGTGCAGAACTGGAGAAACTTGTTCTCCAACTGTGCTCGCTTGATCTTGATGCGTAGGCTGGCGCAATCCGGCGTTCGCCATACATGCAGTAGGCAAGCGCGGGGCAGACCGAACCCCGTCTTGACACTGCGCGAGCAGGTCTAGTATAGTGAACACACATCGATCCGAGCCGAGTCGGATTGGCATATGCAAGCGGGAAGCACCCGCAGGATTGGCGCGACATGCGCCTGTCTTGCGGGTGCTTATTTGCGTTATGTCCGGGCTGGGAACGGTCACACCAATCTCTTATGAAGGAGGAAGGAACATGCCATCCGTACAGAATCGAACGGCGGCGCGGCTTGCTGCCGGCATGGCCTGGATGCTGCTGGCCTGCCTGCTGATGGCTGCGCCCGTGCATGCCGCGGTTCGCGTCGAAGTTACCCATGCGACCAAGGAGGCCTTCGAGCGGACGAAGGCGCAGGCCGCGCGCGCGCAGCAGTCGCAGCTGGACAAGCAGATGAGCGAATTGAATGTGCTGGGGAGGCAGGTCGAGTATTGGGAAAACAAGACGCGCGCGACCAAGAAGCGCAGCGACGAAGCGCAGGCGGTCATCCGCAAGCAGTTGAAGGCCGTCGATGCGGCGAAGATTGCGGAGCTGGAGAAGCAGGTGAAGGATACGAAGGCGAAGTACGAGCCGCTGTTCGCGTCCTACACGGCATTGAACAAGCAGATCGCAGCCTCCCGTTCGGCCGGCACCAAGCAGCTGACTTCGCTGCTCCGCTCGCAGGCGGAAGCGATGCAGCCCGCTGTTCAGCTGGCTCGCGGCATCGTTCGCGCGAAGGAGCAAAACTTGAAGGCCGCCAAGGAGGAGCGCACGAAGAAAGCGAACAAGGTGCGCGCGATTCTCGACGATATCGACCCGATTAAGGTGCGCATCCAGGCGGAGAAGAGCGCGATGAAGGCTCCGGCTGCCCGGATCGGCACGGAGTGGAAGAACTTCAAGCTCGCCGTCAAGAAGGCCGATCCTCACCGCACCTCGTCATCGCTCACCTACCTCGTCGCCGATTTCAAGCTCGTTGTCGCGAAGAGCAGCGCCGTCGATGAGCTTGAGACGCGCATCGCCGGCATCGTCGCCAGAGCCCAGGCGCAGCTGAAGGCTGCCGGCGGATAAGTGATGCCGATTGAACGAGAGCAGCCCCCGCAGACTATGCCTGCGGGGGCTGCTCTCGTGCTTGCTTACTCCTCTTCCAGCTTCATCTTGCTGACGCGCATGAACCATGGGGTCAACTGCGTCATGATCGCGAGCACCAGGAAGAAGTTGACGAGACATACGATCCCGACATGTGCGTAGTTATCGAAGCGAATGCCGTTCTCGTAACGGAATACTTCCATCACGATCACGCACTGCACGTAGAATAGCACGAAGCTGAGAATGAAGGACAGGCCGATACGAACCACTGGGGTCACTCCTCTATCGTAGGCGATTACCTCACCTCTATTGTACGCTATTCTTCGCGCCGCGAGAATGGGATTATCGGTCCTGTCCGCCCGAATTCTGAAACGCCAAGCAAGCCCGTTCGTATAAGAAGGGGCACGGTAACTTCTTCATTACAATTAAAAAGTCCGATCGTTCAAGATTCGACGTCGTCGAATATGCTTCGAAGCATCCGCATCGCAATCACAATCGGACCCGAAAAGAGGAATTGCAGAGATGGACCCTAGACGATACATATTCGTGGCCGCGATGACCATCGCGCTCGGCTTATACAGCGGGCTGAAATGCGACAAGGCCGAAGCTAGCGCAATATTCATCATCCAAGCGACAACCATGAACGCCGAAGAGCGCATGTCCGCCCCGGAGGCTTACGAGCGGCAGGATCCGTGGCTCAGCCTCATGGGCGCGGCTTCGGAGGTTGACGTCCATGACGCCCTATACGACGGCCGATCGCTGGCCGAGATCGCGGAGGCGAATGGCGGCGATATCGAGAGCGTGATCGATTATCAAGTATCCGAGCTGGCCGATCAGTTGAATGAACGGTTCGCCGCAGGAAGCATCTCCCCCGAGGCCTATCTTGCGCAGCTGCTCGAGCTGAAGGACATCGTAGCCGCTAGCGCGCACGGCAATCATCAGCAGCAATAACCGGCAAGAGCCAATGGGCGTCTTACGTCCATTGGCTCTTCTTCGTCTGGCGCCGATCGAAGGCGGTTTTTCGCTCTCGTTCCGCACGGGCAGCACCTTCTCGCCGATCGAAGGCGGTTTTCCGCATTCGTTCCGCACGGGCAGCACCTTCTCGCCGATCGAAGGCGGTTTCCCGCATTCGTTCCGCGCGGGCAGCATCTTCTCGCCGATCGAAGGCGGTTT
>JAEZCJ010000038.1 GCA_023433615.1 Bacillota bacterium
TTTATAGATATAGGCTTTGTTCTCGATTAGATCAATGATGCCTTGGAAATCATTCTCCGCGCCAATTGGCAATTGAATCGGAACTGCGTTCGCACCTAAACGTTCACGCATGGTAGAGATCGCACGCAAGAAGTCTGCGCCGATAATATCCATTTTGTTTACATATGCGATTCTTGGCACTCCGTAACGGTCAGCTTGACGCCATACGGTTTCGGATTGTGGTTCAACGCCTTCTTTGGCACTGAATACCGCTACTGCTCCATCGAGTACGCGTAGGGAACGTTCTACTTCAACAGTGAAGTCAACGTGTCCCGGGGTGTCGATAACGTTAATGCGGTGACCCTTCCAATGAGCGGTTGTAGCAGCGGATGTAATCGTGATTCCGCGCTCTTGCTCTTGCTCCATCCAGTCCATAGTTGCGGCGCCTTCATGCACTTCGCCGATTTTATGAACTTTACCGGTGTAGAACAAAATCCGTTCAGTAGTAGTGGTTTTACCTGCATCGATATGCGCCATAATCCCAATGTTACGCGTATCCTTTAAGGAGAACTCTCTTGCCATAACTTTTGTGTCTCCCTTCATCTCTTACCAGAAAATTTATAATCCTACCAACGGTAGTGCGCGAATGCTTTGTTTGCTTCGGCCATTTTGTGTGTATCTTCGCGTTTTTTAACGGAAGCACCTGTGTTGTTGCTCGCATCGATGATTTCAAACGCTAGGCGTTCTTCCATCGTTTTCTCGCCGCGGTTGCGGGAGTAGTTCACGAGCCAACGAAGTCCGAGCGATGTACGACGCTCCGGCTTCACCTCGATCGGCACTTGATAGTTTGCTCCGCCGACACGGCGGGCTTTCACTTCAAGCACTGGCATAATATTCTTGATGGCCGTTTCGAAAACTTCCATCGGATCCTTACCCGTGCGCTCTTGGATCAGTTTGAATGCATCATACAACAGCGTTGCAGCAACGCCGCGCTTGCCGTCGATCATGACGCGGTTGATCAGGCGCGTAACCAATTTGCTGTTGTACACCGGATCCGGCAGTACGTCGCGTTTCGTTACAGGTCCTTTACGTGGCATGAGGTAATCCCCCTTTCTTCTTGTTGTTTATGACGTTGTATTACTTCTTAGCTGCTTTCGGACGCTTCGCGCCGTACTTCGAGCGAGCTTGCTTACGGTTGTTCACGCCTGCCGTGTCGAGTGCGCCGCGAACGATATGGTAACGTACACCCGGAAGGTCTTTTACCCGACCGCCGCGAATCAATACGACGCTGTGCTCTTGCAGGTTGTGACCGATCCCTGGGATGTAAGCCGTAACCTCTACTTTGTTCGTCAGACGAACACGAGCGTACTTCCGCAGTGCGGAGTTCGGTTTCTTCGGCGTCATCGTACCTACACGCGTGCATACGCCGCGCTTCTGTGGCGCGCTGATATCCGTAGCTTCACGCTTCAGGGCGTTGAACCCTCTTTGCAGTGCCGGCGATTTCGATTTAACGACTTTCGCTTGACGGCCTTTGCGGACGAGCTGATTAATTGTTGGCATGTTGCCACCCCCTCCCTTTGATGAGTGCGAGTCTAGTCCAAGTTTCAAGCCCACAGATCCAGGTGGTTCATAAAGAAACAAATGAAAGTTCTTGCCGTTCTTCCCTAACGAGACATCCGGCAAAAACATCTTAGTCCTTTATCATTCTTCAGGAATCCATGCAGCCATGGCAGCTCCGACGTCGATGCCGCAGGTTTCCCCGAGCATTTCCATCGTGTCTACCCGTTCGATTACGACCTGCGCTTGCGCACAGAGTTCGATAATCTTGCCTGTTATCCGTGGATCCGCATCGCCAGCGACGATTACGCGAGCTGCTATGCCTTGCTCTACCGCTCTCGTCGTTTGCTTCGTGCCGATCTTATATGGCATGGAAACTCACCCTTTCAATCCAAGCACAAGGACCGCACTTCTAGGCACACTACGACATACTACCACCAACACCATATCTCTGTCAAGGATCAATTGTGATCGAACCGATTGCGATAACGATGCTAGGCTTCGGGGCTTATTCGGCTTCGAATCTTGGATCGCTAGCGAAAGCTCCGGTACTCACGTAGGTACGACTACGCTGCGTTCCTCACTTTCTACTATCGTCCAACCTTCTCGGTTCTGACAATCGGTCTTTTGGAAAGGGAACCGTCATTTCCAACTTAACAGAAATGCGCTGACAATTGATCTTTATGAAAGGGGAAGAACCTTGACAGAAAACCAGCTGTCCTGGCTCCGCCATGCAACAACGAGAGCCGTACAGGCCGATGAATCGACCCAGACCGGCTCTCTTGTTACAAATATTTATTACGATTCGACAGGAACCGTCTCTAGCAATTCTTCCGATCCGCCTTCTACGGGTTCTTCCATGCCTGCGAACTTGATGCTGCGGTAACGGTTCATGCCCGTTCCGGCCGGGATCAGCTTGCCGATAATGACATTCTCCTTGAGGCCGAGCAATTGGTCGACCTTGCCCTTGATCGCCGCATCTGTAAGGACACGCGTCGTCTCTTGGAACGATGCCGCCGAAAGGAACGAGTCCGTCTCGAGCGATGCCTTCGTAATGCCGAGCAGGACAGGTTTGGCAACCGCCGGCTCGAGTCCGGCGAGAATCGCTTCGCGGTTCGCTGCTTCGTATTCGTGGATATCGACGAACGCGCCAGGCAGCAGCGTCGTGTCGCCTGCATCCACGATCCGGATTTTGCGGAGCATCTGCTTGATCATGACTTCGACGTGCTTGTCGTTGATCTCAACGCCTTGGTTCCGGTATACGCGCTGCACTTCTTGCAGGATGTAGTTCTGAACGCCGCGGATGCCCTTAATGCGCAGCATTTCCTTCGGATCGATCGAGCCATCCGTCAATTCGTCGCCTGCTTCGACCTGTTGGCCGACAGAGACACGGATGCGCGAACCATACGTTACCGTATAGACCTTCGTCTCCGCTTCGCCGGTCACTTCGATCTCGCGGCGGTCCTTCGCGTCGCGAATTTCCTTGATGACGCCGTCGAGCTCGGAGATCGTCGCTTGACCTTTCGGATTCCGGGCTTCGAAGAGCTCCTGAATACGCGGAAGACCTTGCGTGATGTCGTCGCCGGCAACGCCGCCGGTGTGGAACGTACGCATCGTGAGCTGGGTTCCCGGCTCGCCGATCGATTGTGCCGCGATGATGCCGACCGCTTCGCCGATTTCGACGTGCTTGCCTGTCGCCAGGTTGCGGCCGTAGCAGATCTTGCACACGCCGTGACGGGCGCGGCAGCTAAGCACGGAACGAATCTGCAGCTTCTCGACGCCTGCGGCGATGATCGCCTCGGCGATGTGCGATTCGATCAGTTCGTTGCGGTTGACGATGACTTCGCCCGTTTCCGGATGTCGTACCGTCTCCGAAGGATAGCGGCCTTCGATCCGATCGTACAGATCCTCGATGACTTCCTTGCCGTCGTGGATCTTCGTTACCGTGATGCCTTTGTCCGTTCCGCAATCGTCTTCGCGCACGATTACATCTTGTGCAACGTCGACGAGACGACGGGTCAAATAACCGGAGTCGGCTGTACGCAGGGCGGTATCGGCAAGACCTTTACACGCACCGTGCGTCGAGATGAAGTATTCCAATACCGTCAGGCCTTCGCGGAAGTTCGACTTGATCGGGAGTTCGAAGATTCGGCCCGACGGCGTAGCCATCAGACCCCGCATGCCGCCCAGCTGGGTGATCTGCGATTTGTTGCCCCGCGCCTTGGAGTCGACCATGAGCATGATGGAGTTGTAGCGATCCATCGAGCGCATGAGCACTTCCGTAATGCGGTCCTTCGTCTGGCCCCAGATCTCGATAACGCGGTCATACCGCTCTTCGTCCGTAATCAGACCGCGGCGATATTGGTTCGTTACGACTCTGACCTTCTCTTCCGATTCAGCCAGAATGCCCTTCTTCTCATCCGGGACAATGACGTCGGATACGGCGATACTGATACCCGCGCGCGTCGAGTAGGTGAACCCGAGCTGCTTGATGTTGTCAAGGATCACGGACGTCTTCGTCGTGTGGTACTGGCGGAAGCACTCGGCGATAATCAGGCCGAGGTACTCTTTGCCGACTGCCGGCGCAATGTCGAGCTCGTTCATGAACGCGCGGACATCGGCACCCTTCTCGGTGATGAAATATTTAGCAGGCGTCCCCTTGAGCAAGTTAACTTTCGTCGCCTCGTTGATGTAAGGGAACGTCTCTGGCAGAATTTCGTTGAAAATGATCTTGCCGACGGTCGTGACGATGAGCGAATTCTGTTGTTCATCCGTGAACGTCACCTTCTTCAGCACGCGAGCCGGTACGACCACGCGGGCATGCAGGGAGACGATGCCGCGCTGATACGCGGAGATCGCTTCGTTGACCGTGCCGAACATCGAACCGCTGCCTTTGGCATCGTTATTGTCCATCGTCAGATAGAAGCTGCCGAGAACCATATCCTGCGAAGGCGTAACGACCGGCTTGCCGTCCTTCGGGTTCAAGATGTTGCCGGAGGCAAGCATCAGAAGCCGTGCTTCGGCTTGCGCTTCAGCGGAGAGCGGCACGTGAACAGCCATCTGGTCGCCGTCAAAGTCCGCGTTGTAAGCGGTACAGACGAGCGGGTGAAGCTTGATCGCGCGGCCTTCGACGAGCGTAGGCTCGAATGCTTGAATGCCGAGGCGGTGAAGCGTAGGGGCACGGTTCAGCAGAACCGGATGCTCCTTAATGACTTCCTCCAAGACATCCCACACTTCCGGGCTGACGCGTTCAACCTTGCGCTTCGCGCTCTTGATGTTGTGCGCGAGGCCCTTGTTGACGAGCTCCTTCATGACGAACGGCTTGAACAGCTCAAGCGCCATCTCTTTCGGGAGACCGCATTGATACATCTTCAGGCTCGGGCCTACGACGATAACCGAACGGCCGGAGTAGTCGACGCGCTTGCCGAGCAGGTTCTGACGGAAGCGGCCTTGCTTACCCTTCAGCATGTGGCTGAGGGATTTCAGCGGACGGTTGCCCGGTCCGGTAACCGGACGGCCGCGGCGGCCGTTGTCGATCAACGCGTCGACGGCTTCCTGCAGCATCCGCTTCTCGTTCTGTACGATAATGTCCGGCGCGCCCAGATCAAGCAGGCGCTTCAGACGATTGTTCCGGTTAATGACGCGGCGGTACAGGTCGTTCAAGTCGGAGGTCGCAAAACGTCCGCCGTCCAATTGAACCATCGGGCGAAGCTCCGGCGGGATGACGGGCAGCACGTCGAGGATCATCCATTCCGGCTCGTTGCCGGAGTTACGGAAAGCCTCGATGACTTCCAGACGTTTGATCGCCCGGTTGCGGCGCTGGCCTTGGGCCGTACGCAGCTCTTCCTTCAACGTCTCGAGCTCGCGCTCGACGTCGATATCCTGGAGCAGCTTCTTGACTGCTTCAGCGCCCATGCCGGCTTGGAAGCCGTAGCCGTACTTCTCGCGGTAGCTGCGATATTCCTTCTCGGAGAGCAATTGCTTCTTCTCGAGCGGCGTATCGCCTGGGTCCGTTACGACATAAGATGCAAAGTAGATAATCTCTTCAAGCGAACGAGGCGACATGTCGAGCGCTAGCCCCATGCGGCTCGGAATCCCTTTGAAGTACCAGATATGCGATACAGGCGCAGCAAGCTCGATATGGCCCATCCGCTCGCGGCGCACCTTGGCGCGCGTGACCTCGACGCCGCAGCGATCGCAGACGACGCCCTTGTAACGGACGCGCTTATACTTGCCGCAGTGACATTCCCAGTCCTTCTGCGGTCCGAAGATCTTCTCGCAGAACAACCCTTCCTTCTCCGGCTTCAATGTCCGATAGTTGATCGTTTCCGGCTTCTTTACTTCGCCGCGCGACCATGAACGGATTTTGTCCGGCGAAGCCAGACCGATCTTCATGTACTCGAAGTTGTTAACATCCAACAAGGAGCAACCCTCCTTAAGTCTCTGTCGCATTCGTTATCGCATTGGACGTGCCGAAGGAGACGCGTTGCCGCGGTCTCCTTCGTTTCACTGTCCCCTATACGCGTTCATTGTTCGATATCTCTCGCCGTTCAGCGGCTCTGCTGCGGGTCGTCGACTATTCGGCGCCTACTTCGGCCCCTTCGAGGTTCAGGTTGAGCTTGTCGCTCGCGCCGTCGTCCTCGTCGTCGATCTCCTTCATCTCGATCTCTTCCTCGTTCTCGGTCAAGATCTTGACGTCCATACCCAAGCTCTGAAGCTCTTTGATCAGAACCTTGAACGATTCCGGTACGCCTGGTTCCGGTACGTTCTCGCCCTTGACGATCGATTCGTACGTCTTCACCCGTCCGACCACGTCATCCGACTTGACCGTGAGGATCTCTTGCAGCGTATAGGCTGCGCCGTATGCCTCAAGCGCCCAAACTTCCATCTCGCCGAAACGCTGTCCGCCGAATTGCGCTTTACCGCCGAGCGGCTGCTGCGTCACGAGCGAGTAAGGACCCGTCGAGCGGGCATGGATTTTATCGTCGACCATGTGCGCCAGCTTGATCATGTACATGACGCCGACCGTCACTTCGCGTTCGTAGCTTTCGCCCGTGCGCCCATCGTACAGAATCGTCTTGCCGTTACGCTGCATGCCGGCTTCTTCCATGGCGTCGAATACGTCTTCCTCGTTCGCCCCGTCGAATACCGGGGTTGCCGCGTGGATGCCTAGGCGTTTGCACGCCATGCCCAAGTGAATCTCGAGTACTTGACCGATGTTCATCCGGGAAGGAACGCCGAGCGGGTTCAGCACGACTTCAACTGGCGTGCCGTCCGGCAGGAACGGCATATCCTCTTCCGGCATGATCCGGGCGATAACGCCCTTGTTGCCGTGACGGCCTGCCATCTTGTCGCCTTCGGAAATTTTCCGCTTCTGCGCGATATAGACGCGCACAAGCTGGTTCACGCCCGGCGGCAATTCGTCGCCGTTGTCGCGGGTGAACACCTTCACGTCGACAACGATGCCGTCCGTGCCGTGAGGGACGCGCAGCGAGGTATCGCGCACTTCGCGCGCTTTCTCGCCGAAGATGGCATGCAGGAGGCGTTCCTCAGCCGTCAACTCCGTTACGCCCTTCGGCGTAACCTTGCCGACGAGAATGTCGCCTGCGCCGATCTCCGCGCCGACGCGGATGATGCCGCGCTCGTCAAGATTCTTGAGCGCTTCTTCGCCTACGTTCGGGATATCCCGCGTGATCTCTTCCGGTCCGAGCTTCGTATCGCGCGCTTCGGATTCGTACTCTTCGATATGAATCGAGGTATACACATCTTCCTTGACCAACTTCTCGCTGAGCAGGATGGCATCCTCGTAGTTGTAACCTTCCCACGTCATGAACGCGACGACAACGTTGCGGCCCAGGGCCAATTCGCCCTTCTCCGTCGACGGGCCGTCCGCCAGAATCGTGCCCTTCGTCACGAATTCGCCTTTGTGGACGATCGGACGCTGGTTGATGCAAGTGCCTTGGTTCGAACGCATGAACTTGTGGAGCTTGTGCTTGATCAGATCGCCGCTGACTTGCTTGCCGTCGATCGTCTCTACGCGGCGCAGCCAGATTTCGTTGGCCGACACGCGCTCAATGATGCCGTCGTATTTCGTAACGATACATACGCCGGAGTCCTTCGCGCTCTTATGTTCCATGCCCGTGCCGACGAGTGGCGACTTCGGAATGAGGAGCGGTACGGCTTGACGCTGCATGTTGGATCCCATCAGCGCGCGGTTCGAGTCATCGTTCTCAAGGAACGGGATGAGCGCCGTCGCGACGGATACGACCTGCTTAGGCGATACGTCCATGTAGTCGATCCGGTCTCCAGGGACCGTCACGATGTTATCGGCTTGCTTATTGTAACGAGCGATGACGAGGTCGTCCTCGAACTTGCCTTCCGCGCTCAGTTTCGCGTTCGCTTGGGCAATGATGTAGTTATCTTCTTCATCGGCCGTCATATAATCGATCTGTTCCGTAACCGCACCGGTCTTCGGATCGACCCAGCGATACGGCGCTTCGATGAACCCGTACTCGTTAATCCGGGCGAACGTGGACAGCGAGTTGATCAGACCGATGTTCGGGCCTTCCGGCGTCTCGATCGGGCACATCCGGCCATAATGGGACGGATGGACGTCACGAACCTCGAAGCCTGCGCGTTCGCGCGTCAGACCGCCAGGTCCGAGCGCGGACAGACGACGCTTGTGCGTAAGTTCAGCCAGCGGGTTCGTCTGGTCCATGAACTGCGAGAGCTGGGAGCTTCCGAAAAACTCCTTAATCGATGCGATGACCGGACGAATGTTGATCAGCGCTTGCGGCGTGATCGCATTCGCATCTTGAATGGACATCCGCTCGCGTACGACGCGTTCCATCCGGGACAGGCCGATTCGGAATTGGTTCTGCAGCAGCTCGCCGACGGAACGCAGACGACGGTTACCGAGATGGTCGATGTCGTCCGTGCTGCCGATGCCGTGCAGCAGGTTGATGAAATAGTTGATCGAAGCGATAATGTCGGCAGGCGTGATATGCTTGACGGCTTTATCGATAATGCCGTTAGAGATCAACTTGATAACTTTGCCATCCTCGTGCGGCGAGAATACGTTGATCGTCTGCAGAGGAATACTATCCGCATCGTTAACGCCGTTCGCGACATGATAGGTCTTGAACGCGACGTTCTTCTCCAGCAGCGGCAGAATCTGATCGAGCAGTCTGCGATCGATCATCTGGCCGGCTTCCGCGATGATCTCGCCCGTGGACGGATCGATCAGCGTCTCGGCTAAGCGCTGGTTGAACAAGCGGTTCTTAATGTGAAGCTTCTTATTGATTTTGTAACGACCGACGTTGGCCAGATCATAGCGCTTCGGGTCGAAAAAGCGCGCCACGAGCAGACTCTTCGCGTTGTCGAGCGTCGGCGGTTCTCCTGGACGGAGCCGCTCGTAAATCTCGATCAACGCTTTTTCCGTCGAATCGGTATTGTCCTTATCCAGCGTATTGCGGATGTATTCGTCATGGCCGAGCAGTTCCATGATCTCGGCGTCCGTTCCGAAGCCCAGCGCGCGCAGCAATACCGTGACCGGAATCTTCCGCGTACGGTCGATCCGGACATAGATAATATCCTTCGCGTCGGTCTCGAGCTCCAGCCAAGCGCCGCGGTTCGGTATCACCGTAGCCGTATACGTCTTCTTGCCGTTCTTGTCGACCTTGGTGCTGAAGTACACGCTTGGGGAGCGAACCAATTGGCTGACGATAACGCGCTCAGCGCCGTTGATAATGAACGTGCCTGTCTCCGTCATCAGCGGGAAGTCGCCCATGAACACTTCCTGTTCTTTAACCTCACCGGTCTCCTTGTTGATGAGCCGCACCTTGACGCGCAGCGGAGCGGCATACGTGACGTCGCGCTCTTTGGACTCGTCGACCGAATATTTCGGTTCGCCGAGACTGTAATCGATGAACTCGAGCGACAAATTGCCCGTGAAATCCGAAATCGGCGAAATGTCTTGGAACAGCTCCAGAAGGTCGCGCTCCAGAAATTTCTCGTACGATTTCTGTTGGATCTCGATCAGGTTCGGTACATCCAGCACCTCGGTGATCCGGGCGTAGCTTCTACGCGTGCGTCGGCCATACTGAACAAGTTGTCCTGCCAACTTAACCTCACCCCTCATGTCTGACTCACAGCTTAAAGTCTAGAGAAAAGCAATAAAGCGATAGGCTTGATACTCTCCTCTATGTCAAATAAAGAAAAGCCCTTATCGAATGGAGTTCGAAAAAAGAGCGTGTTTCCCAGCGGTACCGTCATTCATCCCGTGAATGACCTCATGTCTTGGCGATGCCGCAGAAGACAAGCCTAACGGTCATTCAGCCATATACCCAGTCATTGTCGCCCAAAATCTCCACATTATACGTCAATCCTTGTCCCGCTATGCATCGTGCCGCGAAAAAAGTTCTTGACATTTTAGCTAACTAAAGAGTTTGAGCCTATTTTAATGCTGACATTTTATAATGATAACACAACCAAAATGTCAAGTCAACAAATGTTTACTCCGTTACCGCACCTTATCCGTTCAAGTTCAAAAAGCCCAATTGTCGCTACCTTCGAAGGTTGAACGATAGTAGAAAATGAGGAGCGCAGTGTAGTGTAAGCTACATGAGCACCGGAAATTTCGCTAGCGTTCAAGATTCGACGTCGAGTAAGCTTCGAAGCATCACATCATGATCACAATTGGGCCCTTACTGCCTTTAGTATGCGGTAGCCTTTATCCTTCGTTACTTCCTTGCAATTGCAGAACACTTCTTCGAGCTTAGCAGCCGCAGACGGAGCGCCTTGCTTCTTCTGGATCACGACCCAGATCGATCCGCCGGCGGACAGCAGTTGATAAGCTTCTTCCAGAATCCGATGAACAACCGCCTTGCCTGCGCGAATTGGCGGGTTCGTCACGATGACATCGAACTGTTGCCCCCGAATCGCCTCATAGACATCGCTCTGCAGTACCCGAACATTACCCGCCCCGTTCAGCGCCGCATTTTCTTTCGCCAGCAGTACCGCTCTTTCATTCACGTCGATCATCGTTACCGTACCGCTTCGATTCATTAGGGACGCCGAGATTCCAATCGGGCCGTACCCGCAGCCGACATCCAGCACGCGAGCGCCGGGCGGAATGTCCATTGCTTCAATTAATACGCGGCTGCCATAGTCGATCCCCGTCTTGGAGAATACCCCGGCGTCCGTCGCGAAGCGCAGCTTATGTCCGCGAAGAACCGTCTCGTGAACCCGCTTATCGCTGGCGATCTGCGGCTGCGGCGTATAGTAATGCTCCGACATTATGCACGCCCCCCTCTGGTTTTCATTAGTTATCAAATTCAATTGGACCGGTTGTCAGCGCCTCAAGTGTTTCCGAAGGAAACACACGTCGGAAGCATTCGCTTAGGTTGGACGATGGTAGAAAATGAGGAACTCCAGCGTTTCCGTAGGAAACGCAGCATCGGAAGCATATGCTTGTAGACAGATCTACATGAGTACCTCCAGCGTTTCGTAAGAAACGCACATCGGAAGCATACGCTTCATTTTCGCCAGCGTTCAAGATTCGACGTCGAATATGCTTCCTGAGTTACTTCGCGATCACAATTGGTCAACAGAAAACCCCTTGAAGACGATGTCTTCAAGGGGTCATCGCCGTAGTCGGGCGAAATTACTTCACTTCTACTTGCGCGCCTGCTTCTTCAAGCTTCGCTTTCAGCGCTTCTGCTTCTTCTTTGCCGATGTTTTCTTTCAGCGGCTTCGGCGCGTTGTCAACCAGGTCTTTCGCTTCTTTCAGGCCAAGACCCGTGATTTCGCGAACGACTTTGATAACGTTGATTTTGGAAGCGCCAGCGCTCACGAGGTTAACCGTGAACTCTGTTTGCTCAGCTGCTTCAGCTGCGCCGCCGCCAGCTACTACTGCTACAGGTGCTGCAGCCGTAACGCCGAATTCTTCTTCGATTGCTTTCACGAGATCGTTCAGTTCAAGGACGTTCATGCCCTTGATTGCTTCCAAGATTTGCTCTTTAGACATGGGTATACCTCCAAAAGTAGTTTAGTTGGTTTGGTGTAGCTAGACGTACATGACGTTCAACCTGCGATAGGAGGAACGAGGATACGAGATTTATGCTTGCTGCTCTTGCTTCTCTGCGACTGCTTTGACCGCGAGCGCGAAGTTGCGCATCGGAGCTTGCAGCACGCTGAGCAACATGGACAGCAAACCTTCGCGCGACGGCAGTTCTGCCAGCGCTTTGATTTGAGCCATATCGACTACGCGGCCTTCAACGACGCCGCCCTTGATTTCGAGCTTGTCGTTCTTCTTCGCGAAGTCGTTAAGGATTTTGGCTGGTGCTACTGCATCGTCTTTGCTGAATGCGATTGCCGTAGGACCCGTCAGTACTTGATCGAGTTCCGTCAGCTCGGCGCTAGCCGTTGCGCGACGAACGAGCGAGTTCTTCAGAACTTGGAATTCAATGCCTGCTTCGCGGAGCTGCTTGCGAAGTTCAGTCACTTGCGCAACGTTCAAACCGCGGTAGTCGGCTACAACCGTCGCAGAGCTTTCGCGCAGCTTCGCCGAGATTTCGTCGACAGCCAGCTGTTTCTCTTGGATGATTTTTGCGTTTGCCAAATGTTACACCTCCTGTTGAAAGTTGTGCATGCCGCTTATTGAACGGTGTCCTGAACCTGGATGCATGAGAAAGGCCTTCGCGTGACAGCGAAGGCCATGATCGCGCCGGCACGGATCGTCCATCCGGCGCGTATATCATAACACCTCGGTAGGAAATTAAGCCTTGCGGCACCTACTGTCTACGGTATGCATGTTCATATTTAGGAATGGCCTTCGAACGTGTCGATGCCCTTCGAGCTTCTGGATTAGCGGAACGATGCCGTGTTAACGGTAGCGCCCGGGCCCATCGTCGAGGATACAGCGATGTTCTTCAGGTAAACCCCTTTAGCTGCTGCCGGCTTCGCACGTACCAACGCGTCGATCAGGGCTTTAAGATTCTCGCCCAGCTTCTCCGCATCGAACGATACTTTACCGATCGGCGCATGGATTTGGCCTGCACGGTCGAGACGGTATTCGATCTTACCCGCCTTAATCTCTTGCACGGCTTTCGTCACGTCGAACGTAACGGTACCGGCTTTCGGGTTAGGCATGAGGCCCTTACCGCCGAGAATACGGCCAAGCTTGCCGACTTCCGCCATCATGTCCGGCGTCGCTACGCAGACGTCGAACTCGAACCAGCCTTGTTGGATCTTGTTGATCATGTCGGCATCGCCCACATAATCCGCTCCGGCAGCTTCCGCTTCCTTCGCTTTTTCGCCTTTAGCGAATACCAGGACGCGCTTCGTTTTACCCGTGCCATGCGGCAGGACGACGACGCCGCGAACGGCTTGGTCTTGTTTCTTCGGGTCTACGCCCAGGCGAACTGCTACTTCGACGGACTCGTCGAACTTCGCGGTTGCCGCTTTCTTCACGAGCTCGATTGCTTGCGCCGGCTCGTATACTGCGTCGCGGTCGATAACCTTGACGGCTTCTTGGTACTTCTTGCCGCGTTTTGCCATTGTAGTTCTCCTCCTAACGTGGTCTTAGCGGAATATCCCCTTATCGGATGATCCTCCCACTGAAGCAGACATGAATGTCCGCTGCCGGCCTATGCCGGCTTGATGTCTTAGTCCTCGATCGTAACGCCCATCGAGCGCGCCGTGCCTTCGACCATGCGCATTGCAGCCTCAACGGATGCCGCGTTCAGGTCAGCCATCTTGGATTCCGCGATTTCACGGACCTTGCTGCGTTTGACGACAGCGACCTTCTTCTTGTTCGGTTCGCCCGAGCCCTTCTCGATACCAGCTGCTACGCGGAGCAATACTGCTGCCGGCGGCGTCTTGGTCTCGAACGTGAAGGAACGGTCTTCGAATACGGAGATTACGACCGGAATGATCAATCCGGCTTGGTCTGCTGTACGCGCATTGAATTCTTTACAGAACGCCATAATGTTAACGCCAGCTTGACCGAGTGCAGGACCGATCGGCGGTGCCGGATTCGCTTTACCTGCTGGGACTTGCAATTTGACCATCTTAATGACTTTCTTAGCCATGTTGCACACCTCCTACCTCATAATGTGGTCAGACGGGCATTGCCTCATGCTGCTTAGCCATGACGCGGCCCTCCCACCGTCGCACGCGCTGCGGCGAACCGCTTATCGCTGCGACTGCCAGAAACCGGATGTTATATCTTTTCCACCTGAGTGTAATCCAGCTCAAGCGGGGTTTCCCTGCCGAACATGTTGACATGAACCTTAAGCTTCGCCTTGTCGAGCAGAATTTCTTCCACGGTTCCGACGAAGTTGGCGAAAGGTCCTACTTTGACGCGGACGGTTTCCTTCAATTCGAACTCCATCTTCGGCTTCGGTTCTTCCATCCCCATGTGCTTGAGGATTTGCTCGACTTCCTCCGGCAGCAGCGCCGTCGGTTTCGATCCCGATCCGGTAGATCCGACAAAGCCCGTCACGCCCGGCGTATTGCGAACGACATACCATGAATCGTCCGTCTGAATCATCTCGACGAGGACATAGCCCGGGTAAACCTTGCGCATGACGGTCTTCTTCTTCCCGTCCTTGTTTACCAGTTCTTCCTCCATCGGCACGAGCACGCGGAAGATCTTGTCTTCCATGCCCATCGATTCGACGCGCCGTTCCAGGTTCGTCTTCACCTTGTTCTCATAGCCGGAATACGTGTGCACGACATACCATCTTTTTTCCATAACAAGCCACCTTTGGACCCTTCTTAAACGATCAGTTCGACCAATCCGGAGATCCCGATGTCAAGAAGCCAAAAGTAAATCGTCACCAGTACGATCGTCACCAATACAACGATCGAATAGCTTGTCAACTCTTTACGATTTGGCCAGCGGACTTTCTTCAGTTCAGCCCAGCTGTCGGCAAAGAAGGCAAACGTCGACCCGAAACCTTGCTTCATTCGTGCCAGAAATGTCACGTCTACACCTCCAATGAACTATCTCGTTTCGCGATGAGGAGTATGCTCGTTGCAGAACTTGCAAAACTTCTTCATCTCGATGCGGTCGGGGTGATTCCGTTTGTTCTTGTTGGTCGTGTAGTTTCTTTGCTTGCAGTTCGTGCAAGCAAGAGTGATGATAACCCGCATTGAAGTACACCTCCCGAACTATAAAGCCGATTACGAACCGCTAGGTTCAGTTGCCCGGGTGTGCGAACGGCGCTGACCGTCCCACGAACGACCAAGGCCGTCCCCAAGAAAATCATTGCAAAAAAAATAAACCGTACGCATATTTTGGGCTACCTAAAACACTTTATCACATTGAATTATGCGTGTCAACGTAATTCCGGCTTACCTCTTCTGGAAACGATAGGCTTTCGTTGCCGCTTGGCGGGACTCCCCGCTCATTATCGACCAATCCGGACACTTTTAACCCTAGTTAGGCGAAAATATGACCGCACATGCCGAGTGCAGCAAGCGCAGCATGCCAATAAGAAAGCCCCCTTGCCGCGCAAGGAGGCTGATTATTCCATATTGGGTAATGCCGCAGGAAAGTCCGCCGCGCGTTCCGGATCAACCCGTGACGTTGCGTATTTCCAGATAGCGTTCCAGCTTGCGCTTCACGCGCTGAAGGGCGTTGTCGATCGACTTCACGTGACGATCGAGATCGACGGCGATTTCCTGGTAGGATCGACCGTCCAGGTACAGCATCAACACTTTGCGTTCCAAGTCGCTCAGAATCTCGGACATCTTGTCCTCGAGACCGACGAATTCCTCTTGATTGATAATCAATTCTTCCGGATCGGACACCCGGGATCCGCAGATCACGTCAAGCAGCGTTCGATCGGAATCCTCGTCATAGATGGGCTTGTCCAGCGATACGTAGGAATTGAGCGGAATATGCTTCTGGCGCGTAGCCGTCTTGATCGCCGTAATGATCTGCCTGGTGATGCACAGTTCGGCGAACGCTTTGAACGACGCAAGCTTGTCCCCTTTGAAATCGCGGATCGACTTATACAGGCCGATCATGCCTTCCTGCACGATATCCTCGCGGTCGGCACCGATTAGAAAGTAGGAACGCGCTTTGGCGCGCACGAAATTCTTGTATTTGTTAATCAAATACTCGAGCGCTTCGCTGTCGCCTTCGCGGACCGCTTCCACGTTATCTTCGTCCGTTCTGCAGTCATATTCGTGCATTCTCAATTCTTTGAGGTCGATGCTCACGAACTATCCCTCCGGCCTGCAAGGCGTCAACTCAAGGTGCTTACGGATGTGCATGATTGACGACATAATGGGGTATAAGCGGAAGACACGAGGGACCGGCGCGAGGCTCAAATGCCCGTATGTCTAGCAAAGATAGAATCAGTATACATTATGTAACCTGCCGCAGTCAATAAAACCTTTGTCGATTTACAGACGGAAGTTTAGCAGAAATGTCATTATATGGGTCGATTTTCGGCCTCGATGTTACAAAACGTCACATCAAAGGATTGTTTCTCCCAACCGTATCCGTATCTCAATCTTTCAAGCCTCTTCGCAGACGTTCCAGCTTGCTCTTCACGTCCAGACTCAGAACGCCGTCGAGCGGGTTCCTCTTCACCGGCGATTCGCCGCGCACGGACGTATCGATTGCCTTGCGATTCTGGTCGATGTCGATCAAGAGCTCGCGTGCCGAGATGCGAAGCGCGCCCTGGCCGAAAGCGACATGCTGCTCGACCAGGTCGGAGGTAGCGACGTAGATGTTGCGCCCCCTCCTCGCCAGTTCGTTCACCAGCCGCTCGATGCATGCGTCCGCGGTTTCTTTCTCCTTCGTATAGATGACCGTCAGCTTATGCTGCTTGTAGGTCGCGCCGAGTCCCGGCACCTGGTGCGCGTCGAATACGACATAAGTCGCGAGGCCCGTGAAGCCTTGATAGTCGGCGAGCTTGTCCAAGAGCCGATCCCTCGCCTCCTCGAAGTTCGTCTCCTTCAATCTCTCCAGCTCGGGCCATGCGCCGATCATGTTGTACCCGTCCACGAGCAGGATATCTCCCCGATGGCCGGCCATCTATCCGTTCCGGCCGTTTGGCTGTCCAGCTGCGGCTGTTGCCGCGCGTGAGGCTTGGAGGCGCTGCCTGACGGCTTCGTACATGAGCACGCCGGCGGCCACGGAGGCATTCAGCGAATTCAGCCGGCCCTGCATCGGAAGCTTCACGAGAAAATCGCATTTTTCCCGGATCAGCCGGCCGATTCCCTTGCCTTCGTTGCCGATCACGATCGCCAGCGGCAGATTGAAGTTCGCGCGGTACACTTCCTCCGCATCGTTCACGTCGGTTCCCGCCACCCAGATGCCGCGTTCCTTCAGCTTATCGATCGTCTGCGCGATGTTCGTCACCCGCGCCACCGGGACATATTCCACGGCCCCGGCCGACGTCTTGGATACCGTCGGCGTCAAGCCGGCCGAACGCCGCTTCGGAATGATGACGCCGTGCACGCCGGTGCACTCCGCCGTACGGAGGATCGAACCGAGGTTATGCGGGTCCTCGATCTCGTCGAGGACGAGCAGGAACGGCTCTTCGCCTTTCGCCTCGGCGGCTGCAATCAGTTCCTCTACTTCGAAGTACCGGTAAGCCGCCGCTTGGGCGACTACGCCCTGATGGGGAATGTCATGCACCATCTGGTCAAGCTTGCGCTTGTCCACGAACTGCACGACGATGCCCAGCTTCTTCGCTTCCGCGATGATCGGCTGCGTCACGTTGCGGTTGCCGCCGTCGGCTACCCATATCTTGTTGATTTCCCTGCCTGCACGGAGCGCTTCCATGACGGGATGTTTGCCGGCAATCCACTCCTCTTGATCGCCTGCCTCCTCATCCTGTTCGCGGCGGCGTTCCTGCTGCGCCTGACCTTTATAGCTTCTGTCCTGTCCGCGATCCCGTTCCCGCTTCCGATCCCAACCTGCCATTGCTAACGCCTCCTAGTGTTCGATTGTGATCACGATGTCATTCGTAGGTAGCGACAATCGAACTTTATAAACATTTACTAGCCCCTCTTCTAGCGAGCCCCTTCTTCGAACGCTGCGGTCAGCAGCTCGTTCAGCCGATCCAGTCGTTGGCTGTAGTATAGATAACCCACCAAGCACTCCAGCGCGGTCGCGTGCCGATAATCGCGCAGGTCCGCGTTCTTCGGGGCACTGCCCGACTTCGCATTCCGGCCGCGTCGCACGACATCGGCCTCTTCCTCCGTGAGCAGCGGCTGCCACTTCTCGAGCAGCTCCCGCTGCGCACGGGCGGATACGAAACGCGTCGCGCTCTTGTGCAGATAATCCGATTTATGATTCGGCAGCGATACGAGGAACTGCCTGACGTACAGCTCGAACACCGCATCGCCGACATAAGCCAGCACGATCGGGTTCATCAGATGCGGCGGCTTCGAGGGCGCATGCAGCAGAATGCCCGCTCCCTCGTTCATCGGCGCCGCCAACGGATGCCCTGCGGCGTATCCTCGAGCACGATGCCCTGCTCGGCGAGCAGGTCGCGAATCTCGTCGGCACGCGCCCAATTTTTCGACAGGCGGGCTTCCTTGCGTTCCTCAATCAGCCGGTCGATCTCTTCGTCGAGCAATTCCGCGCCGTCAGCCGGCAGGAAGCCCAGCACGCCGTCCAGTTCGGCGATCGCCGCGATCAACGCGCCAAGCACGGCGCCGCCGGCGACTTCGCGCTTCAGCACGAGATTCGCTTCGCTTACCAGATCGAACAATGCGGTAATCGCATCCGGCGTGTTGAAGTCGTCGCCCATCCGGTCATGGAATCGGCCGCGAATCTCCGCGACCCGCGCATCGAGCTCCGGCTCGCCAGTCGAGCCCTCGGCCGCCGCTCCTTCCGCCTCGGACTGTCCCCGGCCGCCCAGCGAATCCAGCCGATGCCGCAGACCGACCATGCAGTTCGCGATTCGTTCGACGCTGTTCTCCGCCTGCGCGATCGTCTCGTCGTTGAAGTTCAGCGGGCTGCGATAGTGCGTCGACAGCATGAAGTAACGGATGGCCTGCGGCTTGGCGCGCTTCAGCAGCTCCTTCACCGTAATGCCGTTACCGAGCGACTTGGACATTTTCTCGTTGTTGATATGAATGTAGCCGTTATGCATCCAATATCGCGCCAGCGGCTCCCCCGTAAGCGATTCGGACTGCGCCACCTCGCACTCGTGATGCGGGAACTGCAAGTCATGGCCGCCGCCGTGGATGTCCAGCGTGTTGCCTGCATATTTGCGCGCCATCGCCGAGCACTCGATGTGCCAGCCCGGACGACCTTGGCCCCACGGGCTCTCCCAGTAAATCTCGCCCGGCTTCGCGCCCTTCCAAAGCACGAAGTCTTCCGGATTCTCCTTCTTGTCTCCCACTTCGATCCGAATGCCGAACTTCAGCTCCTCGAGATTCTGATGCGAGAGCTTGCCGTACTCCTCGAAGCGGCTCGTGCGGAAATACACGTCTCCGCCGCTCTGATAGGCATAATCCTGGGCAACGAGCCCGTCGATGAACGCGATGATTTCCTCGATGTGGTCGGTTACGCGCGGGTTGATCGTCGCCCTGCGCACGCCCAGCCCCTCGATATCCTCGTTGAAGGCCGCGATGAAGCGCTCCGCGACTTCCGGAACCGTCGTGCCGAGCTGCTCCGCCTTGCGGATCAGCTTGTCATCCACGTCGGTGAAGTTCATGATATATTGGACGTCGTAGCCGGCCAGCTCGAGATAACGGCGTACGACATCGAACAGAATGACAGGGCGCGCGTTGCCGATATGAATGTAGTCGTAGACGGTAGGCCCGCATACGTACATGTTCACTTTACCCGGCGTGAGGGGAATGAATTCCTCCTTCGCCCTTGACATTGTATTATAGATTCTGATCATGCTTATGTCTCGCCCCCGGTCGTTTTATCCTGTTTCAGCTGCGCGAGCTCCATCTTCAGTTCATTCATTTCCTTATGCATGGAGCGGAACATCTCGATAACCGGGTCCGGCAGATGCGCGTGGTCCAGCCGATCCCCTACCCGCTCTCCGTTGCTCTTGACGATCTTGCCCGGTATGCCGACGACTGTGCTGTTCGGCGGAACGGCTCTGACGACGACGGAATTCGCGCCGATATTCGAATTATCGCCGACTTTGAACGATCCCAATACCTTGGCTCCGGATCCGATGACGACATTGTTGCCGATCGTCGGGTGGCGCTTGCCCTTTTCCTTGCCCGTTCCTCCGAGCGTGACGCCTTGATAGATGACCACGTCGTCGCCGATCTCGCAGGTTTCCCCGATGACGACACCCATGCCGTGGTCGATGAAGAAGCGTTCGCCAATCTTGGCGCCCGGATGGATCTCGATGCCGGTCATGAACCGGCTGATCTGCGATACGATGCGCGCCAGCGTGTACATGCGGCGCGTGAAGAAGGCATGCGCGATACGATGCGCCCAGATCGCATGCAAGCCCGAGTACGTGAAGATCACCTCGAACTTGCTCCGCGCGGCAGGATCATTCTCGAATACGGCAAGAATGTCCGAGCGAAAATGGCGAAACATACCTGATCCCCCCTTGTACCTTATCTACTCTATCCTGCTCGCAACAAGAAAACGCCTCGGCAGCCGAAGCTGCAGAGGCGTTAGAAACGCGGTTCCACTCTGCTGTCGGAGATCGCATGCATCTTGCTTGCCCTGCTCTCCGCTCTACCGTCCGTAACGGAACGACCCGTTGCCGCCTATCGCGCTGTCGCGTTGTCGGGGCAAGGCTCCCAGGTGCATGTTCGGTCTCGTAAGATCGGGACAACTTCCACCCTGGCCGCCTGCGATCTGCTGTCCGCATCCGCTAACTGCCGGTTGTCCTCTCTGGTTGATCTTGAAGCGAAACGTACTTCTCCTGTTCGTCGCCTGTCAATCGTGTTATCTATTTGCAGTATAACCCGTAATCGCTAGGCTGGCAACCGTCATCCGCCAACGCTACGCGAGCCGGTTCTGCAGCCTCGCGATTACCTTATCGCGGCCGAGCAAGACGATCGTCTGGTTCAGGTCCGAACCATGCGTCTGGCCGGTCAGCGCCGCGCGTATCGGCATGAACAATTGCTTGCCCTTGCAGCCCGTCGATTGCTGAACCGCCTTGATCATCGCCTTCGTGTCGTCGACCGTCAGCGTATCCGAACCGCTGACCGCGTCGAGGAACGCTTGCAGTACCGTCGGTACCTGTTCCTCCGCCAGCACCTCGGCCGCTTCCGGCTCGTCCGCGACTTCCGCCGCGAAGAACAGCTCGGTCAGCTCCACGATGTCAGACGCAGAGCGCAGCTTCTCTTGATACAGGCCGACGAGGTCCGTCACCCATGCATATTCGTATGCGGAAGGATCCGCAGGTATGCGTCCGGCCTTCTGCAGGTGCGGCAAGCAGAGTTCCGTCATGCGGCGCACGTCGGTCTTCTTGATATATTCGTTATTCATCCAGGCCAGCTTCTGCGTATCGAATACCGCAGGGCTCTTGCTGAGCCGGGCCGCGTTGAACACCTGCGTCAGCTCTTCGCGCGTATAGATCTCTTGCTCGCCCTCCGGCGACCAGCCGAGCAGCGTGATGAAGTTGAACAGCGCCTCCGGCAAGTAGCCGAGCGCATCGTACTGCTCGATGAACTGCACGATCGATTCGTCTCGCTTGCTCAGCTTCTTCCGCTGCTCGTTCACGATCAGCGTCATGTGTCCGAATACGGGCGGCTCCCAGCCGAACGCTTCGTAGATCATCAGCTGGCGCGGCGTATTCGAGATATGGTCCTCGCCCCGCAGCACGTGGCTGATCGCCATCAGGTGGTCGTCCAGCGCCACGGCGAAGTTATAGGTCGGAATCCCGTCCTTCTTCACGATGACGAAATCGCCGATGCCGTCGGATTCGAAGCTGATCTCGCCCTTCACCATGTCCTGGAACGCGTAGGTGCGGCCTTCCGGCACGCGGAAGCGGACGCTCGGCACGCGGCCTTCCGCCTCGAATGCCGCTTGCTGCTCCGCCGAGAGATTGCGATGCCTGCCGGAATAGCGCGGCATCTCGCCGCGGGCGGTCTGCTCTTCCCGCTCCTGCTCGAGCTCTTCCTCCGTGCAGTAGCAGCGATACGCCAGCCCCCGCGCGATCAGGTCCTCCGTATACTCACGATAGATGTCGAGCCTTTCCGTCTGCCGATAAGGGCCGTAGCTGCCGCCGATATCGATGCTCTCGTCCCAGTCGATGCCGAGCCACTTCAGATAGGTAAGCTGGTTCTCTTCGCCGCCCGCGACATTCCGCTTCACGTCCGTATCTTCGATCCGGATGATGAATTTCCCGCCTTGGCTGCGGGCAAATAGGTAGTTGAACAGCGCCGTACGCGCATTGCCGATATGCAGATGTCCCGTCGGCGAAGGCGCGTAACGGACGCGAATGTCATTGGTAGTCATGGTTATTCCGTTCCTCCCTGTTCAAAAGAGCCAGTTGGCCAAAAATATCCCACATCATAGCACAGCCTGTACCAAACAGACAACCGATTGAGCCGCGATGCCCTCGCCCCGGCCGGTGAAGCCGAGCTGCTCGCTCGTCGTGGCTTTCACGTTGACCTGCGAGACGTCCGCTTCCAGCACGCGCGCGATCACTTCGGCCATCTGCGGGATGTACGGCGCCATTTTCGGTTTCTGCGCAATGATCGTCGAATCGATGTTGCCCAGCTTGTATCCTCTCTCCTTGGCGAGCTCCCACACACGTTCGAGCAGCTTCACGCTGTCGGCGTCCTTGTAGAGGGGGTCCGTATCCGGAAAATGTTTGCCGATATCGCCGAGCGCCAACGCTCCGAGTACGGCATCCGCAACCGCATGCAGCAGCACGTCCGCGTCGGAATGCCCGAGCAGCCCCTTCTCGTACGGTATCGTTACCCCTCCGATGATGCATGGCCGACCCGCGACCAATTGATGCACGTCAAATCCCTGTCCGATCCGAATCATGTCGTTTTTTCTCCTTTCTCCGATCCATCCTTGCCGCTCTGCAGCAGATAAGCCGCCCACGCCAGATCGTCCGGCGTCGTGACCTTGATATTCGTATACTCGCCCTCGGCGACGGCGACCGCATGGCCGTATCGCTCGACGACCATGGCATCGTCCGTTCCGAGAAAGCCTTCGGCTGCCGCGCGTTCATGGCATGCGGCGAGCAGCTCGGTTCGGAACGCTTGCGGCGTCTGGATCGCCCACAGCGTCTTGCGGTCCGGTGTTCCGGTGATCAACCCGTCGGCGTCCACTTGCTTAATCGTGTCCTTCACCGGCACGGCAAGCACGGCGGCATCATGCCGGCAGGCCGCGTCGATGACCCGCCTAATCGCATCCGGCGACGCCAGCGGCCGCACCCCGTCATGCACCATCACCCATTCGCAGCCAGCGGCCGCAATGCCGATCCGCACCGAATGCTGGCGCTCCGCCCCGCCGGCCACGATTGCCTTCACCTTGCCGAGGCCATTGCCCTGCACGAGCGCGCGGCATCGCTCCACGTCGTCGGCCCCCGTGACGAGCACGATTTCGCCGATCTCCGCCATCCGGTCAAAGATCAGCAGCGTATGCACGAGGATCGGCTTCCCTAGGAGCTCGAGATACTGCTTGCTCTCCTTCGCGCCCATTCGCGTCCCGCGCCCGGCCGCCACGATCACCGCGCTCCATCCTGCAGGCACCGATTCGCCCTTCCTTATCGTCATGGTCCCAGCCAGCCTCGCTCCGTAAATTTGAATAATAGTCCTATCATACCGTACAAGCAGAGGCTGTTCAACGTCCCGCCAGCGGATCGCCGCATGCGAACGAGCCGTCCGCATCGAAGGTCGCTTCGATCACGGACGGCTCGTTCATTCCCGCTTGAGCGGGAGGTGCAATTATTGCGCTTTCTCGAGCAGCTTCGGCTTCGCAAAAATCATGCGTCCCGCCGATGTCTGCAGCACGCTCGTCACGAGCACTTCCATCGTCGTGCCGATATAGTCGCGGCCGCCTTCGACGACGATCATCGTGCCGTCATCCAGATAGGCGACGCCCTGGCCATGCTCCTTGCCGTCCTTGATCACCTGCACGACGATTTCCTCGCCCGGCAGCACGACAGGCTTGACCGCATTCGCCAAATCATTGATGTTGAGCACGGATACGCCCTGCAGCTCGCATACTTTGTTCAAATTGAAGTCATTCGTGACGACTTTGCCGCGAAGCGCCTTGGCCAGCTTGACCAGCTTGCTGTCCACCTCGCCGATCTCTTCGAAGTCGCCCTCGTAGATCAGCACGCGCACGTCGAGTTCCTTCTGGATTTTGTTCAGAATGTCGAGCCCTCTCCTGCCCCTGTTGCGCTTCAGCAGGTCGGACGAATCGGCGATATGCTGGAGTTCCTCCAGGACGAACTCGGGGATGACCAATGTGCCTTCAATGAAGCCGGTTTTGCAGATATCGGCGATTCGTCCGTCAATGATGACGCTTGTGTCCAGGATCTTGTGTTCCTCGTAGCGCGGGCCCTTATCCTCCGGCTCCGGTGCCTTGCGCGATGCCAATACAGCCTGCAGCGCGGCCGCCATCTCTTCCTTCTTGCGCAGTCCGATGCGTAGTCCCATATAACCGAAGAATAACGTCAGCGCGGCTGGCACGACGAGTCCCGCGCCGGTCAAGCCTGCCACAGCCGGGTACAGCAGCGCAGATACGGCAAGCCCCATCAACAGTCCCGCGCTTCCTGCCGCCAGATCGCCCGAGGGCAGTTCTGCCGCGCGCTCGGCGCCTTGCTGCATATAGCGGATCAATGGTCCGGCCAGCATGGTCGCGGCCGCCAGCCCGCACAACGCGCCCAAGCCCACATTCGTCAAATAACCGATCGACTGCGTCATGCCGCCGACCGCAGGCCCCGGCCACATCAGTCCCGCATGCGTCCATCCATAGGCAAGATCGCCTAGCATCCCGCCGATGACCAGTCCCATGAACTGGATAAGTCGTTTTACCATTCCCTTCACCTCCACTACAATTATGCGCCAAAATCAGGAAGCCTAACCGTGGGAAGCGCCGAATTTTCGCGAACAGCCTAGTCATGCTTTCCATGGCATGCCCGCTCGCAAATATGAGAATTCTTTTTTGTAAATTAGCCCCGGCATGTTCTATAATAGACGGGAAAGCAAAACTCGAAGTGAGGTGGAATGGATGAGCAACCTCTCGCTGGAACAATTTCAGCAGCAGGTATCGGAATTGCTGCTTCGTCATCGCAGTTTGCTGGATGTCATGACCAAGTTCGGACAGACCGGCGCGTCCGTGAATCGCGCGATCTCCAAGGCGGTGACCGAATGCGGCTGCGTCGAACTGAACGCGCACAAGCAGCGCTTCGAAGGCGAGCTCGATCTGGAGCAAGTGAAGCTGAAGATGGAGCATCATATGGAAGGCGGCCTATGCGAGCACTGCAAGGACGCCCTGCGCGCCGAACTCGGCAAGAATCTGTTCTACATGTCCGCCCTGAGCAATCTGCTCGACATTCGATTGGAAGAAGTCATTGAACAGGAGTCGCGCAAGTGCTCCACCCTAGGCGTCTTCAACATGACCTAGGGGATCACTTGTGATCACGAAGTAGCTCGAGAAGCGTGTTCGACATCGAATCATGGATTCAGCCGGGCCTTCCGGTGCTCACGTATGTTTTGCCTACAAGCGTATGCTTCCGATGTGCGTTTCCTACGGAAACGCTGGAGCTCCTCAGTCCCTAGCTTCTTCCAACCTTCGAAGGTAGCGACAAGCGATCTTTTTCAAGATGAACCCTTAACCCTTAAACACAATCACCAAAAACCGTCAGGGCAATGGCCTGACGGTTTTTCCATGCCCATGCTTGCGTGCTGTGTGCGGTACGCCACGAGTGCAGACCATGGCCGTGGCCATGCAGCCTGCGCATCCATGGCGCGCGGTCGGCTAACAAGTAGCCACTGCTGCTGACGCAGCGAAAATAAAGGCATTTCGTACCATTAATTTCGCCCAATCCCCGAGATTCGATCGATTAAGGTAAAAAAGTACAACTATTTCTCTCCCTACTCCCCATCAACTAGGAAAACCGAGAAATTAGTTATACGATTTGACGCTATTCGCGAACATCTTGGATTCCGCTCAAATTAGTTGCACGTTTTCCCACTATTCCGATTAGGCTCATCAACCACCGTCCGCCCCACCAGCAGTTCCCAGACAACAACAAACCGCCGACCCAATGGGGGTCGGCGGCTTCTTCACGCTTACGCGCTATGCTCGGACTCTTCGCTTTTCTTGGCTTCGCGGCGTTTCCTCGCTTTGGTAATTCGGCGATCAACGTTTTTTTTTAGGCCGTACAGCGCGTAAAGGACGAGCGGCACGAACAAAATTTTGGACAGGTGATGCGGGAACAGGATGCCGAGCGTAACGGCGATGCCGACGACAATCGGCACGACCCATACGGCACTCTTCGGTATGCCGACCTTCTTGAAGTTCGGATACTTGATGTTGCTCACCATCAGGAACGATGTCAGCAGCATGCTTCCGAGCAGCACGTAGACCGGAATGTCCTGATAGAACAGCGCCAGCGTACAGACGACGCCGCCCGCTGCAGGGATCGGCAAGCCGATGAAATAGCCCGGCGTGCCGGATTTGACGTTGAAACGCGCCAGTCGAAGCGCGCCGCAGATCGGGAATATAGCGGTCACGATCCATGCAGCGGCTGGATTCACCTCTTGGAACGCAACGACGTACATGATGAACGCCGGCGCTACGCCGAAGGATATCACGTCGGCCAAGGAATCCAGCTCCTTGCCGAACTCGCTCTGCGCGTTGAGCGCCCGCGCGACCCGGCCGTCCACGCCGTCCAGCAGCATGGCGATGATGACCATCATGGCCGCCAGCTCCGGCTTCTCGTTGAACACTAATATGATGGCAACGATGCCGAGTGACAGGTTGCCGATCGTTAGAAGGCTAGGGATCGATTTGGTGATCATTCTGCTCCACCTCATTTATACTATACCCGAAGCACGCATTCTCACATTGTATGGAAATTAAATTTGCCTGTCAATGAACACTTGCTCCTGAATGCGTTTCAGGCCTTCCTTGATCGTGCGGGCTCGGACCTCACCGATGCCGTCCACTTCGTCCAGCTCCTCGATGGTGGCCATCACGATGTGAGGCAGGCGGCCGAAGCGCTCCACGAGGTTGTTCATGATCACGATCGGCAAGCGGGGGATCTTGCTCAGCAGGCGGTATCCGCGAGGCGGTACCGATTCTTCCGCAACAGCCGACGGATGCGGATAACCGAGCAGTTTGATGACGTTCGCCGTATCCAACAGTTCCTCGGAATTCAATCGCTTCAGCCCAAGCCGGATATCCCGGAGCTTGTCATCATGATTATCCTTTACATAATCCTTCAATAAGAACCATGCATCCTCTTCCACCCCGCCGACGAGCTCCTCCATCTGCATGCTGATGAGCCGCCCCTCGTTGCCGAGCTCGTTCACGTAGCGCTTGATCTCCGTCTTGATGCGCAGCACCCGCTCCAGCCGCTGAATGACGCTTGCAACTTCTTGCAGCGTCACCATCTCTTCGAATTCGGCTGCCGACAGGTTCGTGAAATCCTGCGTGAGCACGGCTTTGTATTTCTCGAGCGTCTGAATCGCCTGGTTCGCCTTCGTCAGGATCACGCCCATGTCCTTCAGCGAGTAGCGCAGGCTTCCTTGATACAACGTAATTACATTGCGGCGTTGGGAGATCGACACGACGAGCTTGCCGGTCTGCTTGGCGACCCGCTCCGCCGTCCGATGCCTGATGCCTGTCTCGATCGACGGGATCGAGCTGTCCGGAATCAGCTGCGTATTCGCGTACAGAATACGCCGAAGATCCTCGCTCAGGATGATTGCGCCATCCATCTTCGCGAGCTCATACAAGTAGTTCGGCGAGAAATCGCAATTGATCGAGAAGCCGCCGTCCACCACTTCCATGACTTCCGGGCTGTAGCCGACGACGATCAGCGCCCCGGTCTTCGCACGCAGCACGTTCTCCAGTCCTTCTCGGAACGGGGTGCCCGGCGCGATCAGCTGCAGCAGCTGGTTCATGACTTCTTGCCCTATCGATTCCTTCAAGCCGTTGCCCCCCACTCCGTGTGCTGCGCAGCGCATGCGCTTGCCGGCTGATCTCTGGCCGCAAGACCATGCGCATAGCTCCAATGATTATAACATTTAATACTATCCTTCCCAACCTCAAAATATTACGTGTATATCGATATCCGATTCCGACCGCCTGCCTTGGAGCGGTACAGCGCCTCGTCGGCATACCCGAATGCCGTTTCCGCCGAATCGGAATGGGTCGGGAACACCGCGATGCCCAGCGACAACGTGATCGGCTCGCCGGTAGGACTAATGCGATGCGCGACCGTTTCCCGAATCGCTTCCGCGACCTCCAAGGCTTGGGCGGCTGCGGTATTCGGCATGAGCACCACGAATTCCTCGCCCCCGTAACGGAAGCACAGGTCGCCCGGTCTCACCATGCTTTGGATTTGCGCGGCAAGGAACTTCAAGACCTCATCGCCGATTTGATGCCCGTAGGTATCATTCACTTTTTTGAAGTGGTCGATATCCATGATCATGATCGTGAATGGTTGCCCCGCCCCGGACCACCTCTCCATCCGTTCCGTCATGGCTCGCCGATTGGCAAGACCCGTAAGCGCGTCCGTCGACGCTTCCTTAACCAGCGATTCGTTCTTCTCGTGAACGCGGTCGAAGGCGATCGCAACCGTAGTCATCAACACGTCGGTCTCCTCGTTCCAGTGCGGCTTCATCGGGGGGATCGAATCCAGCTTGCCGGCCGTCAGCTCGCTCACGAGACCAGCCAGGTTCTTGACCGGTTCCACAAGTTTGCGGGCAAACACGATGGACATCGCCAACACCGCCAAGAACGGCAGCAAAAGGTATATCAGGTTCTTGCGAACATGGTCCAGCAGCTGTTGATTCACGGAGCGGACAGGCGTCTGTTGAACGATCCCCCAGCCTGTCTCCTCGACGTAGCTGTAAGCGGCCAGCATCGCAATTCCTTGGGTATTCGTCACCCGCCCCGTTCCGCTCTCCCCGGCAATCAACCGCTGGATGAGCCGGTTCGCGCTGGCGTCGTCCCCGATTCGGTTATCGTCCGGATGGTACAGCAAGGTCCCGTCGGGGCCCACTACGTAATAGTACGAACCGTTAGGGTCTCTCTCGTTCTCGGTTAAGAATTCGCTCAGCACGTTCTCTTGCTGCAAGTAAATCGTGCCGCCGAGTATCCCCCTATACTGCCCGCTTGAATCGTAGAACGGTTCGCTGATCAGAATCAACAACCGCCCTGTCGCACCGATATACGGCAAGGAGATGTAGGTCGTTTGCGCTTGAAGCGCCTCCATGGCTACCGGCGAGCCTTGCTTGCCCTTCAGCCCGATGCTGATCGGCGAAATGGCGCGAATGAGTCCGGTTTCGTCGATCCACGTCATCGAGTTGAAGTACCGGCTTGCGGTTCGAACAAGCTCGATCCGATCCTGGACATCCTCGTCGGTGAAGCTGTCGGCGGCCAGATATTCCGCTGTCGTCCGTAAGCTCGCGCTCATGGACTGAAACAACGAATTAGCGCCTCTGCCTATTTTGTTCGCCTTGGAATAGTTCGAAGCCAACGTTGCGTCAGTGAGAACTTCCTTCTCCGATTGGTAGGAGGTGATCGATTGGATAATGGCAACCAGCAATACGGATACCGCGACCAGCAAGACCAATAACGTCGTTAGCTTATATTTACGATTGCGTATTGTGCGATTTATCATTGTGAGCTCCCCGCTGTATGGTTTAACGCTAACCTTCATTATACATCGGCATTCCCGAGCCACAACGACAGATTAATTCCGCTAACGCAAGCAAAAAAGTCTCTTGATAACGGTTCGTTATCAAGAGACCTCCGTAGGGTTAGGCCAAGCTGTCCTGCTTCGACGCTGTCGAACCGAACACCGACTGAATGACCTGACTTAAGGTTTTGCACGGAACGACATTGATCGTCTTGAACGTCGCCGTCGCCTTCAAGGCATGCTGCGCGATATAGACATGCTTGAAGCCCATCCGTTCAAGCTCCCGAATCCGCATCTCCAGGGTCGGCACCTTCTTCAACTCGCCCGTCAATCCGATATCGGCGATGAAGACCGTGTCGCTCGGAATGCCGATATTCCGGAACGAGGATACGATGCTCATGATCGCGGCCAGGTTGGAGGATTGCTCCTTAAGACGCATGCCGCCCATCGTCTTGACCACCACGTTCTTGTCATGCATCTGAATACCCGCTCGCTGTTCCATGATGCTGATGAGCGTGTTGACGTGGTCCTTCTTCAAGCATTCGGCGATCCGGCTCGGATAGGGCATGAACGTCGCGGATACCAAGCTCTCGATCTCCAGGATGATCGCCCTGCTTCCCTCCTTAATGACCGTGAGCGCGCTGCCGCTGACGATGTCGTGACGTTCGCGCTGGGTCATGAAGAACTCGGATGGATTGTCGACCGGAATCAATCCGTTCTCCTCCATCAAGAAGAAGCCCAGCTCGCCCGTTCCGCCGAAACGGTTCTTCGTCGAATACAGCTGCTTCAGTTCCTCTCCCTCTTCCCCTTCGAGGACGAGCACCGTATCGACCAGATGCTCCAGCGCCCGCAAACCGGCCAACTCATTATCCTTGGTCATCTGGCCGACCATGATGACGGCGCGCGGCTTGCTGTCGTTCTTCGCTACCTTGAGCAGCGCAGTCGCGCATTCCATCGTCTGCGTCGGCGAACCGGGCCTCGAAGGGTATTCATCGAGCACGAACGTCTGGATGCTGTCGATAATGATCAGGTCCGGATCGATCTGTTCGATGCCGCCCAGCACATTGTTCATGCTGTTGTCGCTGAACACCCAGACATTGTCGTGAATGCTGGGCAGAATCCGTTCGGCCCGCCGCTTGATCTGCGACTCGCTCTCTTCGCCGGAGGCATACAGCACCTTCAGCCCTTGCCTGGCGACATCGTCGCTGATCTGCAGCAGGAGCGTCGACTTGCCTGCACCGGGCACGGCCGTAATGATCGTCAGCGAATCCTTGACGATTCCGCCGCCCATGACGCGGTTGAATTCGTTGTACTTGGTCGCGATCCGGTCGCTGTTCTGGGAGACTGTATCGGCAAGGCGCTTGACGCTGATGTTCTTCTTCGCGGTAATCGTCATCTGACTGCTGACGCCCCCTGCCGCTTCCTCCTCCAGCGTATTCCACTCGCGGCAGCTATTGCAGGAGCCCTGCCATTTCGGATGCTCATGGCCGCATGTCGTGCATCGATAGACGGTTCGCTTCTTCATCTCAGACCCACTTCCTTAGGAATGCGATGGCCTCTTCGCGCATCCCCGGCGTTTCCTCGTGACCGGCTTCCGGATATCGCGACAGCTGCCAGCGATCCCCTGCTCCTGCCGCCTCATAAGCCGCTCGAAGCGCTCGATCGATTCGGTCCAGCCCCGCCTTCGGCGTAAAACGATCCCGCTCGCCGGCCAGACTGAGATGGGCGCGCGGCACGATCAACGCATTGATCTCGGCCGACGTAAAGTGGTTGAGCAGATCCGGCACGAAATAGTAGAGATTATGCCCGTCCATGTCGCCGGTCTCGCGCAGCGCATCGTAGTCGCTGAGACAGCATAAGTCGACCGTCGCGCGAATGCGCTCGTCGAGCGCTGCCAGCCACCAGGACATCGTGCTGCCCATCGACATGCCGAGCGTGGCGATCCGATTCGTATCGACGTCCGGTCTCGCAGCCGCGTAATCCAATGCCCGCAGCGCATCGAATACCATCATGCCCCACATGACGCGTCCGCGCCAGAGCAGGTCCTTGAAGATATGCGATTCCTTGCGCGTGCTCCGTTCCCCGAACGCCCAATGGTCGATCGCGAGTACCGCATAGCCTGCGCGGCACAGCGCCTCGGCATACGGCGGCTGCTGGAGATAAGAAGCGCCTTGCAGCGCCTCGTCCTTGCCGACCTTGTAGAACCCGCCATGCGAATGGTTATAGATGACGAGCGGCAGCTTGCCTTCAGCGCCGCGCGGCTTGATATAGTAGGCCGGCACCGGCTCTTCGTCATTCAGCATTAGCCGCAGCTTCTCGAGCTGTCCGTATTCCAGTTCGGTGCGGGAGACGAGCTCTGCCTGCACGGCCCCTTCCCGTGCCGGCAGCTTGCCCAGCAGCCGGTAGAGCTCCGCGCGCCGTTCGCGCTGCGTTTCCATCGATTGCTCGTTCAATGCATACCCTCCTAACGTGAATTGCCGCAATGCCTCCAGTGTAACACGTCCCGTCAACGACGAGAATCCCCGCCTCCGCAGCATGCGGAAATCGGGGATTCTCGTGTAATATTGCGCGGAATGCGTTCGGCTTACTTCGAAGCGGCTTCCTCCGGCGACTTGCTCTCGCCGGCCGGCTCCACGATCAGACCGCCGTCGCGCTCGTCGATGAGCAGCTTATCGCCCTTCGTAATGTTGCCCATCAGCAGATCCTCGGACAGCCGGTCCTCGATATGCTTCTGGATTGCGCGGCGCAGCGGACGCGCGCCGTACTGCGGATCGAAGCCTTCCTTCGCGAGGAACGCCTTGGCCGCATCGGTCAGCGTGAAGTCGACGTCCTGTTCGCGCAGCCGCTTGCGCAGTTCCTCGGACATGAGCGATACGATCTGGTTGATATGCTCCTGCTCCAAGGAATGGAACACGATCGTCTCGTCGATCCGGTTGATGAATTCCGGACGGAAGCTCTTCTTCAGCTCCGCGAGCACTTTATCCTTCATCTGGTTGAATTCACGGCCGGCATCCGCTACCGCCGTGAAGCCGAGCGTCGAATTGCGCTTGATCTGATCGGCGCCGACGTTCGACGTCATAATGATCAGCGTGTTGCGGAAGTCTACGACGCGGCCCTTGGAATCGGTCAGGCGGCCGTCCTCGAGCACTTGCAGCAAGATATTGAATACTTCCGGATGCGCCTTCTCGATCTCGTCGAGCAATACGACCGAGTACGGCTTGCGGCGAACCTTCTCCGTCAGCTGTCCGCCTTCTTCGTAGCCGACATAGCCTGGAGGCGCGCCTACGAGACGCGAGGTCGAATGCTTCTCCATGTACTCTGACATGTCGATCCGAATGACGGCATTCTCGTCGCCGAACATCGCCTCGGCCAGCGCGCGCGCCAGCTCGGTCTTGCCGACGCCCGTCGGTCCGAGGAAGATGAAGGAGCCCATCGGGCGCTTCGGATCCTTCAGGCCGGCGCGCGCGCGGCGAATGGCGCGGGACACGGCCTTGACCGCTTCGTCCTGACCGATGACGCGGTCGTGGAGAATCTCTTCCATCTTGAGCAGTCGCTCGGTCTCTTCTTCCTTCAGCTTGCTAACCGGGATCCCGGTCCAGCTCGCGACGACCTGCGCGATATCTTCCGGCGTTACCTCGGAATCGGTGCGGCCCTGCTTCTCTTTCCAGCTGTTCTTCGTGACGTCCAGCTCTTCGCGAATTTTCTGCTCCGTATCGCGCAGGGCTGCCGCCTTCTCGAATTCCTGGCTCTGAACCGCCGCGTCCTTCTCCTTGCGGATATCTTCCAGACGGTTCTCGAGCTGCTTCAGGTTCGGCGGTACCGTATAGGAATTCAACCGTACCTTGGAACCCGCTTCGTCGATCAGATCGATTGCTTTATCCGGCAGGAAGCGGTCCGTTATATACCGGTCGGACAGCTTAACCGCTTGCTCGATCGCTTCATCGGTAATCTTCACGCGGTGATGCGCTTCGTAACGATCGCGCAGCCCGTGCAGAATCTGAATCGCTTCTTCTACGGATGGCTGGTCGACCGTAATCGGCTGGAAGCGGCGCTCCAACGCGGCATCCTTCTCGATATATTTACGGTATTCATCGAGCGTCGTGGCGCCGATGCACTGCAGCTCGCCGCGCGCAAGCGCCGGCTTCAGAATGTTCGACGCGTCGATCGCGCCTTCCGCGCCGCCTGCGCCGATCAGCGTGTGCAGCTCGTCGATGAACAGGATGATATTGCCGGCTTGACGGATCTCGTCCATGATTTTTTTCAGACGGTCCTCGAACTCGCCGCGATACTTCGTGCCTGCCACGACGGAGCCCATATCGAGCGTCATGACCCGCTTATCGCGCAGCGTCTCCGGAATCTCATTGGCGATGATCTTCTGCGCGAGCCCTTCCGCGATGGCCGTCTTACCGACGCCCGGTTCGCCGATCAGCACCGGATTGTTCTTAGTCCGGCGGCTGAGCACTTGAATGACGCGCTCGATCTCCTTGCTGCGGCCGATAACCGGATCCAGATTGCCTTCGCGGGCGATGGCCGTCAGATCGCGCGCCAAGCCGTCCAGCGTCGGCGTGCTGACGTTCGCAGGCGCCCCATGGCTGCTAGAGACCGCTTCGCTGCTGCCGAGCAGCTGCAGCACTTGCTGCCGGGCCTTGTTCAAGCTGATGCCAAGGTTATTCAGGACGCGAGCCGCGACGCCTTCTCCTTCGCGGATCAAGCCGAGCAGGATATGCTCCGTGCCTACGTACGTATGGCCAAGTTTGCGAGCCTCGTCCATCGAGAGCTCGATGACCTTCTTCGCGCGCGGCGTGTATGCAATGTTGGTTGGCTGTTCCTGTCCGCGGCCGATCAGCGTCTCAACCTCGTCTTGGATTTTCTCGAGGCCCAGCCCCAGCCCGGTCAGCGCCTTCGCGGCTATGCCTTCGCCTTCCCGAATGAGTCCCAGCAGAATGTGTTCAGTGCCAATGTTGTTGTGACCGAGGCGAACGGCTTCCTCCTGCGCAAGTGCCAGCACTTTCTGCGCACGTTCCGTGAATCTTCCGAACATCATGTTCATACACCTCCGTTATCCGATGTGGTTATCTGCCGGCGGATCAATTCCGCGCGGCGTATGTCACGCTGCTCCGGGTTCATGGCTTCGTTGAATGCCTGTTGGAGGAACCCGGGCTGCGTCATGACCATCAATTCGTTCATGATCCGCTGCGGCACGTTCTGGATAATGCCCAGATCAATGCCGAGCCGGACATCCGAGAGCCGCTGCGCGGCTTCCTTGGAATCCATAATCGATGCATGCGACAGAATCCCGTACGAACGGCATACCCGATCCTCGACCCGCACCGGCGAATCCGTCATCAGTCGTTCTCTCGCGGCCTTCTCATGCTCGATGATCTGCCGTGCGACGCTATGCAGATTATCGATGATCTCTTCTTCCGACTGGCCGAGCGTGATCTGATTCGAGATCTGGAACAGATTGCCCACCGCTTCGCTGCCTTCGCCATACAGGCCGCGCACGGCCAGACCGACCTGCGTGATCGCGGACAGAATCCGGTTAATCTGCTGCGTCATGACGAGAGCAGGCAGATGCATCATGACCGAGGCGCGTATGCCGGTTCCGACATTCGTCGGACAGCTCGTCAGGTACCCGCGCTTCTCGTCGAAGGCATAATCCACTTCTTCCTCGAACGCATCGTCGATCCGGTCAGCCAGCGTCCATGCTTCCTTGATCTGAAAGCCCGAGGACAAGCATTGGATGCGGAGATGGTCTTCCTCGTTGATCATGATGCTGATCGATTCGCTCTCATCGAGCAAGAGCGCGCCGCTCCGAGACTCGCTCGCAAGCCCCGGACTGATCAAGTGCTTCTCGACGAGCACCTTCTTCTCCAGCTCGCTGAGTTCGGCAAGTAAGAATATATCGAAATTCCCGATCGCGTTCAGCCGATCCGATCGGGCTACCCCGATCAGCTGCTCCATCACTTCGCGCGATTGCTGATTCGTCGCAAGCATCGGAAACGGATGGTGGCTGACGTTACGCGCAATCCGAATTCGGCTGCTGATCACGATATCGGAATCGGGACCGTCATGTCTCATCCACTCGCTGAGCGCTTCGCGGGCAAACCGCCTCTTCTCCATTCCGTGCACCTCCTCGTGCGCTAATCGACATCATGCCTCCAGCCTTCGTTCCAGCTCCCGAATGCGGTCGCGAATATGCGCCGCATCCTCGAATTCCTCGCGCTCGATATGATCCTGAAGCTCTCGCTTCAGCTGCTCGATCTCGCGACGAGATTGGATCTGTTCGCCTGTGCGCTTCGGCACCTTGCCTACATGGCCCGTGTTGCCGTGCACGCGCCGGAACAGCGGATCCAGCTTCTTGTCGAAGAACTTGTAGCATGAGCTGCAGCCGAAGCGTCCGATCTTGCTGAACTGGCCGTAGGTCAGGCCGCATTCCTCGCATCTGGCATGCTCGAGCTTGGCACCCAGTCCCTTGCCTCCGGCCGGCTCAAAATCGAGCAGTCCGGACAACAGGCTGTGTATGGAAAAGCCGTTCGGCGTTCCCGGAATCATCTCGCCCTTCTCGCGGGCACAGGATTCGCAAATATGGAACTCCGTCTTCTCGCCGTTCACGATCTTCGTAAAATGCAGCGTCGCGGGCTTCTTCCCGCATTCCTGACAGAGCATGCAACGCTTGCCCCCTTCCGCCGTGTAAAAGGTAATCCGATCGATCCCATCAACTGCGCGTCAGCAATGCGATCAGCATCGCCTTCAGCAATCGGGCTCTTAGTTCATCCCGCAGCGGAAGCTTGATCGCAATCACGTCGCGAGATACGGCAGCCCGCAGCAGATTGGCTTCGCGCCGCTCGATCATCCCTGCTTCCTCGAGCTGATAGATCAGCCCTTCGGCAGCCTGTTGATCGACGCGGTCCCCGATCGTCTGGTGAATATGCGTCTGAATCGCCCTCAGCTTGGGAAGCTCCACCCGTTGAATGCGGATGTAGCCGCCTCCGCCGCGCTTGCTCTCGACAACGTACCCCTTCTCCAGCGTGAACCGCGTGCTGATCACGTAGTTAATCTGGGACGGTACGCAGGAGAACTTGTCGGCTAATTCGTTGCGCTGAATTTCGACGGCCCCTTCCGAGCTTTCCTGAAGCATCTGCTTCAAATAATGCTCAATGAGATCGGAAATGTTGCGCATTCCTCACAACCTCCCCAGGGTGCTCTGACAACGGTTATCCAGTTGGCCGAATATCCCGCTTGACTTTGACTTTCTTTGACTTATAAATAATTATACGCAAATTCAGATAAACGTCAAGCGGCCGATTCGGCTAAACGACTAAGCGTTCCCTTTCCTATTGAGCAATCGAATTAAGGATTTGCACATCGAATTTCGGCTCAATCGACATGCGCGGATAGTCCTTTCGCCAGTCCACCGATCTCCAGAGACTGGGGTGCAGGGAGTAAATCTTCCTTCCAATACCGAGAACATCCGAATTTGCTTTCTGTATCGTTTCGATCGTCGACTCCGCCCTTTCCTCCAGATAACGAATCAATTTCTGTTCCAATCGATTCACGTCATCCGGTTTCAGATTCACGCCATACTGCCCGAATTTATACACGTTGACCTTCAGTTTGACATTAACGGTAGCCTTCGGCAATCCATCGGCTCCCGATTGAATCGAAATCCTCGCCCCCCCTTTTTTGATGCTTAAGGCGAACTCTGCATCGTGTATTTGCCCGGTTAGCAATTGTTGTCCCGTGCCTGACTTGGTACGTCCGCCGACCTTGTGCTTATTGAAGTCTTCTCCCAATAGTAACATCAGGGTCTGGACTTGTTCCTTGCTGAGCTTCTCCTCTGCCTTCTCTCCTTGCCGGAATAATAGAGCGCCGCTGAATTGGAGCTCTGAACCGGAATGCTTGATCAGGGGCAATGCAATGTCTTCCAAAGGTTCTTGCTTAGATAGTATGAAATGCATCATGGAAACGTTAGGCAATATCCGGTTCGCTTCCAAATTCAGAATGAATTGATTCAACGTTTCCGTAAAATCGCCTTTGCTAAACGATTGGGTTTCCATGAGTTTCGCTATCGATCCTTCATATATAACCACTGGAGTGTTGATCGACGAATAAGGAGCATGCAGCAAAAAGGATAACTGTTCGATCGGATCGCGGGAAGCAAAGGCTTCGCTTAATAAATAGATTCGATTATGGATACCCATGAACGGACCTGCAGAAAAGTAATCTCCTTGACCAACCGCCTCGACAACGCTTGGTCCTTTGAGCAGCGTCGACTCGGATTTGGGGTCACCTTCTCCTTGTCCCGCCTTTTTAAGTACGGTAACGATGTATGTGAGAAGGATCTCGCCGCTCTTCTCGTCCACATCCGCACATGCAACGTCAACTAAGTGGAGATTGCGCAGCGGCTTTTGATCCCAGCAGCCGGCACAGATCGGCAACAATAAGAGTACGACCACCGCTCTCTTCATCGCACTGCCGCCTTTCCTCGCGCTAACGAGACAAGCAGCAGAATGGACGGAGCACCGGCAATAATAAGAATGCTGTATGTATTGTGATATTCGGCGAATCCCGTTATTGTCCGGCGGTCGGAGAACCATACCCCCGCAACAAAGCACACGGATGCTAATATCCACACGAGCATCGCATGGTTTCGGAATTTCTTCCCCAAGGCGGATGCCAGAAATCGGGACGATAAAAACAGATAGACATAGATGGTAACCAAAACCATGGATAACCAAATGGTCATAAATATAATATCCAAATTTTGTACAATAGGCCATTTGAATTGACGGAGAATGAACACCATCGGCTCGGTAACGAGATCCAACTGCGGTTCGCTGAAATTGTACAATACGATGATCGAGATCAGCAAATAAAAGAGTGTCGTAACACCGTTCGCGATTGACATGCCGATTAGGATCTCCGCATTGTTATGCCTCTTGACGAAGGGGAACACGTATAGAAGCAATTCATAACCTGCATAAGCCCAAAAAGACGGAATAGCATCATGCAAGATAGGACCGATTCCATGGGCGCCGATCGGCGCAAAATGAAGCCATTCCCCCACCCCCGCACCGCTGATTCCGATGATCGCAACACATACCGCAAACATCAAAATGCACGTTTCCGTAATGACGGCTATAGACCGGAGCGAAGAGGAAGCTATATATGCAGCGGGTGCAACCAGGATTGCAATAATTGCAAGCCATGGGGTTTTAAATAGCACCCAGCGGCTAACGAAATCCGCATACGACACGAGAACCATAAGAGACGACTCGATAAAAAACAAAGCGAATACGATGTTTACGATAAAGCCAAGCCGTTTGCCTACAATTTCAAAAATGTATTGGGGGAACGGGCGGTTCTCATATCTCTTACCCAATAGGTACACAATGAAAATCAACAATTGAGCGATTAGCCCCCCGAGAAGGATGGACATCCATGAGTCAAATCCGGAATTGCGGGATTCCTCATAGGGGATCGTAAGCACTTTGACACCTACCTGAGTAAGAATAACCAGGCAGATTAGCTGCTTAATGGAGATATCTCTTAGATGAATCATTTATTTCAGCCCCTTTGGAGACCTGATTCTCACCTTGTCTTGCGCTAAGCTTTCCTTCGGACGCTCCTTTAAGCTCCTCAGCGGTCCCCTGAAAATCGTGTCTCTGATTGAACCTCCTAGAATTCCCGAGTAAAAATACGGAATGCCCATGGTATTCAAGCGGGCCAAATGCGTAAGTATCAATAGAAAAGCAAGTTCCAAGCCGATATAGCCGAATAGCGCGCACAAAATAATCGTCGGGTACGCAAGCAATCGTGCTGAGGTTCTCATCTCATACACCGGGATAACGAAAGAAGCAATTGCCGTGAATGCTACTATGATCACCATCATATTGGAGATAAGATTGGACTGCACCACGACAGTACCAATTACGATGCCGCCTACGACTCCGATTGTCTGCCCGACCGGACTGGCAAGACGGATTGTCGCCTCCCGCAAGATTTCCAATGTCACCATCATACATATCGCTTCCATTACAGGAGGCATCGCAATATATTTCATGGAGCTTTGCAGCGTAAGCGCGATTTCAAATGGAATAATGCGAGGATCGAACGTGACAAGAGCAACATAAGCGCCCGGCAAGGTGAAGGCAACAATAAAGCAGACGATGCGAAGAAAACGAAAGGCGCTGCCAAACAACCAATCGATTTGGTAATCATCCGGGCTCTGAAAGAAAGTCCAGAAGGATACGGGAGCAATCACGCATTCCGGCGAACCGTCGGTCAAGATGGCTGCTTTTCCGTCCATCAGGTAAGACCTTACTCGGTCCGGTCTCTCCGTCACAAGAAGTTGAGGAAACAACGAGAACCAACTCTCTTGAATTTGCTCTTGTACAAATCCAGGCGATTCAACGTAGTCGATTGCGATGTTTCCGAGTCTTCCTTCAATCTCCTTTACTACCTCTTCATTAATGACCGAACGCAAGTACAGCACAGCGACTTTCGTATTCGATCTGCGGCCGAGCTGATAGAACTTTACGACTAGATCAGGCGTAGCGACGAGTTTGCGCAACATATTCAGGTTCGTATTCATATCCTCGATCAAAGCGTGTTTCGATCCTCGCAACACCTTTTCGTTAACCGGGACGTTTACCGCACGCTCCTTATGCTGGGCGGCTCCTAGCACGTACAGCTTCGTATGTCCTGCGATCTGCAGGACGATTTTCCCTTCGAGCAATGCATGCGAAGCCGCCGTCAGATGCTCCGTCTCGCTGTAGTCCAGAATGGATACGGCTTCCCGAATGCTTACGCCGGGTCTCTGAAGCAATGGGCGAATAATGTGCTCTTGTACAACGGCAAGCTCGATCATCGTGTCCAAATAAAATAAATGATACCGGCGCTCTCCTGCCTGTAACTCACTGGCTTTGAAGTCGGTGCTGTCGGATAACATGGCGCGCAGGGACTTCTCATTGTTATCTGAAGAAGATAGATCGAATTGCATAAACCGTTTCCCCTCTTACCCGTGTCGGAAAGTTTCCCTTACGTTTCCCATAGACTCCTAACCTTATTCCGTTAGTGCCGGGCGCGCATGGCAGCAGGGGAACGAGGCCAGCCATGGCGGTCCATACAAAGAAAGACCGGCCATCGATATCGGCCGGTCATCTCGCTATGGCGTATTCGTGCGGGACGGATCGCGCTCTTCTTCACGCGGTGCCATCTGCCGCTCATACTGCTCGCGCTTCTTCTTCAACTCGCCCTCATCGCCCGGCGCATTGATGACATCGACCAATGCCGTTGCCCAATCGACCGGCTGATCATCGGCGCCGTTCATCGCGCGGTTGCCGCTCGACCGCCGGCGTTCCGGCTCTTATTATTCGTGCCTTTACCGTTTGCTTTGGGCTCTTTGGCATGTTTAAGCACCATTGCCAGATCTTTAGCAAGCTTGTCGGTATTCTGCGTTTCGTTCCCGATCTCCAATTGCTGTTTGACGCGCTCCAGCGCTTTGATCGCTTGCGGATTGGTCACATGCAGGACGTGCTGCGCGCTCGATCCCGTGACATTCCCGGCTTGCGTGCTCGCGCCTCGGCCCAAGCTCGTATCGCCGTCGATGCCGACGATGACCAGGCTGCCCAGTACAAGGGCGTCATTATATTCCTGCGATCTATCGTTCAAGCCCGTCATCATACCGTTACCGTTGCCGCGATTGCTTTGCGCACTCATCCGGCCGGATTGGCCGACGCTGTCCGACGTTCCCGCACCGTTCGAGCGGATGCCGTTCATGCCGGTACCCATTCTGCCGGATTGGCCATTGTTATCATTGTTACCGTTGAATATGCCGGTGCCGAACAAGCCGCCGCGGTTATCGTTCGCGCCGTTGCCGAATATCCCGTTCCGACTGTAGTTATCTTCGTCGATACCGTTCATGATCCCCGTACCGAAAAGCCCGCCGCGTCCGTAGCCGTTGCCGGTCCCCATCCCCATGTCGTTACCGTTACGGTTGTTGTTCGTTCCGTTGCCGAACAAGCCGTTGCCGTTCATATTGTTCTCGTCGACGCCGTTCATGATCCCCGTACCGAAAAGCCCACCGCGTCCATTGCCAGTACCGTTGCCGTTAACGTTACCGTTGTCCATGGCGCGATAGTTGCGGTAATTGCTCGTGGCATCGCCGTTTCGCGTGCCCGTCATCGGATCGATCGCCGTGCCTCGGTTAGTGCTTCTTGCCTTCATGCTCGTATTCGTTCCGTTATTGCCCGTCGTGTCATTCCTGTTATTGTCGTTATTATTGCCGCAGCCCGAGAACACCAATGTCGACAGCCCGATGACGCACGCCAGCGAAATAGCCTTCAGATTCAAGTACCGTACCCCCCGCATTCGAATTTTGGTTCGTTGAAGAACCCTTACTATACTGCGTCAAAATGCGATGCTCTAACGATGGGAGTTGAAGGGCCGCCTGCCATGGGCCACCGTACATATTCGCGTCCCGGCAGGCCAATGCTATGCAGCACTCTCGCACTGGCTGGAGGTGAACGACAAGCATGAAGAACATTAGGGGCAGACGCCCGCAAACGGCACGAACGCCGAAGATCGTCGCACAGATGCCGGAGGACAAGTCGCTTCCGTCGCCTGAGCAAGCGGCCAAGCAGGACGGGCATCCCGGATCGTGCCAGATTTAGTTCGCTGCTTGTGAATTCTGTTACTCGATTTCGTTCTGCATCGAACCCAGACATGCCAAAAGGGGCTGTCCCAAAAGTCATTAAATTAGAACGACTAAGGGACACCCCTTCTTCATTTTTGTAAACAAAAAGAAACCTTTCCTTGGTAAAATGGAGGTACCACCCAACCATAAACCAAAAGGAG
>JAEZCJ010000079.1 GCA_023433615.1 Bacillota bacterium
AACTTTTTGAACTGCCATGAGTAATTTCCTCCATTTCCGAACATTAAGAGTAGTATGGAAGCCGAACGTTCCACTTTTCTTTCTAGCTTGTCGTTATTATAAAAAACCATAGCTGACACCGTCAATATGTATGTAAGGTATTTTTTTAATCCATGTGAGGAATGCTGACACTTTTAGACGTTTGTTCACATTTTATTCAAAACCTTTCAATAAGAAAGCACGAAGCCCCGAATCGGAGAGCGGTTACTCTCGGATCGGGGCCGATAAGCGTACAAGTTATAGGGGATTCCGAACGTTCACGATTTCTATTTCACCCAAGTCGCGAATGCTTCCTGCGGAGCCTTCTCCGTGCTGAACTTCCTGCCTACCAATTCTCCAAGCTTCTCGAGGTCCTTCAGAAGCGCGGCGAACTGGTCCGGGAACAACGACTGCACGCCGTCACCCGTCGACGAATTGTCAGGGTCCGTATGCATTTCGATGATAAGACCGTTGGCGCCGGCAGCCACGGATGCTTTGGCCATCGGCTCTACCAGCTCGCGTCTTCCCGTGCCATGGCTAGGGTCGGAGATGACCGGCAGGTGGCTCAGCGATTGCAGCACCGGAATAGCCGCAAGGTCGAGCGTGTTCCGCGTGTACGTCTCGAACGTTCGGATGCCCCGCTCGCAGAGCATGACATTCGGATTGCCGCCGGCAAGAATATATTCGGCTGCATTCAGGAACTCGTCATACGTTGCGCTGAAGCCTCGCTTGAGCAAGACAGGCGTCTTGATCGTTCCCAATTTGCGGAGCAGATCGAAGTTCTGCATGTTGCGCGTCCCTACTTGTAGAATATCGGCATGCTCGGCGCACACGTCCACATACTCCGGCGTCATGACCTCCGTAATCGTCAACAGGCCATGCTTCTTGCCTGCCTCGGCCATCATCACCAGACCTTCGACGCCGATACCTTGGAAGCTATAAGGTCCGGTACGCGGCTTGAACGCGCCGCCGCGCAGCACCTGCCCGCCCGCCGCCTTCACCAGCCGAGCAATCTCGTCGATTTGCTCCGGCGACTCGACCGCGCAAGGGCCGCCCATGACAACTAAGTTGTCGCCGCCGATCTTTACGCCCTTTATGTCGATCACCGTATCGTCCGGATGGAAGTCCCGGCTAGCCAGCTTATAGGACTTGGAGATTTTGATGACATTCTCTACGCCGCGCATGGAGCGCAGATGCTCCGATAACGTCGGTTCCGCCTTGCCGATAATGCCGATTACGGTGCGGTCCGTACCGCGCGAGACGTGAGCTTGCACGCCAGTACGTTCGATATGCTGGACGATTTCTTGAATCCGTTCCTCTTGGACGTCAGGTTTCGTGATTACGATCATGTCGATTTCCCCTTTCACACTTCAACGCTTATACGCTTTTAAGCTTTTATGCTTTTAATCGCTAAAGCAATCATAGCCGAGAGACCAGCGTCTCGTCAAGAGCGAATTCTATTCAAGCAGCATTCGAGTATCGCCGATATGCATGATCGGACCAGGCCGCACCTTCTGCATCATAGCCATTTCGGATCATCTATCGTCGTCGCGAACATCTGCACAGCATGAGAACGGTCCTGAGAACAGCTAACCCTCGTATACCGTCCCCTTCACACAACAATAACGGTCCTCAGGACCGTTATTGGAGGCTAAATTCGGATTTCAAACCCAGTAATGAGACCAATAGCGGTCTACCGGACCGTTAACGTCCGCTCACAAGGAATGAGCAGCAACATAACGGTTCTGAGGACCGCTAGCGCATGGCATGGAGTTGCGCCTCGGTGACGACATCTCGCTGCAGAACGCGCACTGTATCCGAGATCGCCGAGCGTCTCAATTCCGGGCTGCCGCACAAGCCGCACGCGCGATACAACAGAGAGCGACCGCCTACTAGGTCGCCGACTTCTCGCGAACCGTCGGCAGCAGCCTGTTCATGTTCACCGTGCGCCGCACTTCCCAAGTAGCCGGATCCGCCGGATCGTACTGTTCCAGATACGTGATCACTTCTTTCGTGATCGGCGTCGGCGTCGATGCGCCCGAAGTGACCGCCACCCGGCTGATGCCCTCGAGCCATTCGTGCTTGATCTCCGTTACGTCCGCTACGCGGTACGCCGTCACGCCGGAGATCTCCTCGGACACCTGTGCCAGACGGTTGGAATTGTTGCTGCGCGGGTCGCCGACGACGATGCACAATTCCGCTTGTCCGGCTTGCTTCGCGACGGCCTCCTGCCGAACTTGCGTCGCCATGCAGATCTCGTTATGGACCTCCGCCTGGGGATAGCGCTTCTGCAGTTCCGCAATGAGATGCCGAATATCCCACTGCGACATGGTCGTCTGGTTCGTAATAATAATATCGCGCGCCTGCACGTTCAGCGCGGCGATCTCCTCTTCCTTCTCGATAAGGTGCACGCGGCCCGGCGCAATGCCTACCGCCCCTTCCGGCTCGGGATGGCCCTTCTTGCCGATATAGATAACCTCATACCCTTCCGCTACCTTATCGCGGATCAGGTCATGCGTCCGGGTCACGTCGGGACAAGTCGCATCCACGACCGCGAGCCCCTTCTCCTTCGCCTTGCGGCGAACCTCGGGCGACACGCCGTGCGCCGTAAGGATGATCGTTCCCGAATCGATCTTGTCGAGTATTTCGAGCCGATTCTCGCCGTCCAGCGTAATGACGCCTTCCTGTTCGAACGCTTCGGTTACATGCTGGTTATGAACGATCATGCCGAGAATATAGATCGGGCGCGGCAGCTCCAGATTCTTGGCTGTTTGCAGCGCAAGCACCATTGCATCCACGACGCCGTAACAATAGCCGCGCGGGGAAATTTTGACCACTTCCACCTTGGCACCCACTTTCCGACGGGCTAGTCTTCGCGAACGTCCGTCTCCTCTAGTATAGCGGAATCCGTTGACTGTGGGAAGAATACCGGCAGCCACACGATGAACGTCGAGCCATCGCCTTCCCGCGTCTCGACCTCGACGGAGCCGCGATGCTCATCGATGATCCATTTGGCGATCGACAAGCCAAGGCCCGTGCCGGCGGTCTTGCCGCGCGAGACATCCGCCCGGTAGAACCGTTCGAAGATATGCGGAATCTCCTCGCTGCCCAGACCGATGCCCGTATCCCGGATCATTAGGCCGGCTTGCCCGTCCTGGACGCGCGCCTGGAGCGCTACTTGCCCTTCCGGCGTATACTTGAATGCATTCTCGATGAAAATAAACAGCAGCTGCCGCAAATAATCGCTATTGCCCTCCACGACGACGCCTTCGAGCGGTTCGAGATTCCCTACGATCCATTCCGCCTTCCGCGGCAAATGCTGCGCGCGGCGCGCGACCTCCTCGACGAGCGGAAGCAGCACGACCGGCTCCTTATCCATCACGTACCCTGCATCGGCTCGCGCGAGCGAGAGCATATCGGCCACCAGCCGGCTCATTCGCTTCGCTTCCTCCGAGATGTCCTTCATCGCCTCGACGGACAACGCTGCCCGCTTCTCGTCGAGCACGAGGCCGCCTCCGACCGCAACTTCCGTCTCCGATGCGAGGCTGCCGCTCTCGAGCGCCGTCGGCTGCGTGCCCGTGAGCCACATTTTCTCCAGCAAGTCGACATTGCCCCGAATCGTTGTCAGCGGCGTCCGCAGCTCGTGCGAAGCGTCCGATACGAACCGGCGCTGGGCGCGATAGGCTTCATCCAGCTCATTGTAGGTCGTCTCCAAGCGCTCTAGCATGCCGTTCAGCGTATCCGTCAGCCGGCCCATCTCGTCGTTCGGACCGCCCCGAGGAATGCGTACGGCGAGGCTCGAACCGTTCTCGATCCGATTGGTCGCGCGAATGACGTCCTCGATCGGCCGCAGCGCCTTGCGCGCCAAGAACAGTCCGATCGTGGAGGCGATGAAGATCGCCATGACCGTGCTGAAGATCATGATCGTGCGCAGATCCTTCATGAAGCGCTCTTCTTCGGTCGTGTTGGAGAAAATCTGCAGGAGCCCGACGACGCGGTCGCTCTCCTCGATCCGATAAGGGACTTGATACGCGAGAAAATGATAGCCGTTCAACGTATATTCAGCGTAACCGGATTTGGTCGGTGCATTCTTCTCCGGATACGGAAAATCGACACGATTGCCTTCCTTGTCCGTGACCGTCGACGTCTTCACTTCGCCCGTCACGTAATTCACTAGCTGGACGTATACGCCCTCGTACCCGATGCGTCCGCTCAGATCAAGCTGGAAGTTATTGAAGAAGTCGAAGGAAGCATTTACCTTCAACCGGTTGAACTGGGTGCGCAGCTCCTCGCGGGTTCCGTCGTACGTATTATAATTGACGAACAGATAGATACCCGAGCCCAGCGCAACCATCGTGAAGGCCAAGAGGCCCGAGTACCACAGCGTTAGCCGAAGACGTATGGACATTAGCCGTTCTCCCCTTTGAGCACGTAGCCCGTTCCGCGGACGGTCTGGATGAGACGCTTCGCGCCGCCCTCCTCCGTCTTCTGGCGGAGCATCGCGATATAGACCTCCAGTACGTTCGATTCGCCGCTATAATCGTAGCCCCAGATCTTCTCCATGATCGTCTCGCGCGTCAGCACGCGCCGAGGATTCTGCATGAACAAGTGCAAGAGATCGAATTCCTTGCTCGTCAGGTCGAATACGCGCCCGGCGCGAATCGCTTCCCTCGAGTCGAGATCAAGCGCCAGATCGTCGAACGAGAGCCGATTCGAGCTGCTGTCGGCCTTATCCGTCTTGCGGCGCAGCAGCGCACGGACGCGCGCGAGCAGCTCCTCCAGCGCGAACGGCTTCACCAAGTAGTCGTCCGCGCCGATATCTAGTCCCTTGACGCGGTCCTTCACCTCATCCTTGGCCGTCAGCATGAGCACGGGCACCTCGCTGCCGCTCTCGCGTATGCGACGGCATACCTCCCAGCCGTCGACATGCGGCATCATGACGTCCAGGATGACCAGATCCGGCTCGCCGGCCAGCAATGCCTTCAGCCCCTCCAGCCCATCGTTCGCTGTCGCGACCTCGTACCCCTCGAACGCCAAGCTTCGCCGTAAAAGCGATGTGATTTTATCGTCGTCGTCCACGACTAGAATGTGCTGCCTCACGTCTGTATCCCCTTCCCGCTTCCCGTTGCCCTTATATTCTAGCAAAAAGAGCGCGGACCGGCTGTCCGCCTGTCCGCACTCTGCCGACTCATCTAGTTGGAATTCAAAAGACCGTTCGTCAATACCGAGAAGGTTGGACGATGGTAGAAAGTGAGGAGCGCAGTGTAGTCTAAACTACATGAGCACCGGAACTTTCGCCAGCGTTCAAGATTCGAAGCCGAGTACGCTTCTCGGAATACATCGTATTCACGGACGGTCCCTACTGGTTGAAATCGTTGCGATTGCCGATGGTAACGGGCAACTCGATCGATTTGCCGCCGCGAATGACGTCCAACGCCACTTGGTCGCCTACCTTCTTCTTCTGGATTGCAGCGATTAATTCCTGCCGCGTATTGTACTTTTTGCCGTCCATGCCGGTGATCACGTCATACTGCCGCAGATCGGCCTTGAATGCTGGCGAATTGTACGTAATGTTCGCGACGATCGAGCCGTTCGTGTCGGGCAGACCGAGCTGCTTGGCAATTTCCTCGGAGATGACGCCGAGCTCCGCACCGATGAACGGCACCGGCGCCTTCGGAATTTCCTGATTGTTCTTCAGGTGGTCCAGCACTTCCTTAATCGTGCTCGTCGGAATCGCGAAGCCGATTCCCTGCGCTTGCGTACTTACCGCCGTATTGATGCCGATAACCTCGCCGTTCAGGTTGATGAGCGGCCCGCCGGAGTTGCCCGGATTAATCGAGGCATCCGTCTGCAGCAGATGTTCGTAGTTGCGCGTGCCCTGACTGTCCGGAATCGATATCGGGCGCTCCTTGGCACTCAATACGCCGACCGTGACCGTATGGTCGAAGCCGTTCGGATTGCCGATCGCGACGACCCATTCGCCGACGTTAATCGCATCGGAATTGCCGAGAGCCAGCGTCGGGAAGTCTTTGTCGTCCTCAACCTTCA
>JAEZCJ010000157.1 GCA_023433615.1 Bacillota bacterium
GAACACATTCGGACCACGGCCCCGCCCGGGGGGGCGGCGCCTTCCTTCTGATGGTTATCGGTTATTGCTTCGCATTGGCCGCTTCCTGCACCTTCTGAAGCGCGTCTCCGACTTGCTGCGCGGTAGCCTTGCCCGCGATGAGCTTCTGAATCTCCGCTTCCGTCTCCTTATACACTTCCGACTGCACGGTCGAATCGAAGTGCGAGAACGCGCCGCCGGCCGCGCTCATGATCTGCATGACCTTGCTTACGATCGGATCCTCGACCTTCGCCAGCGCATCCGCCGACAGCTTCATCGAAGGCAGGACGCCATCCTCGAGCAGGCCGCGCAACTGCATCTCGTCATTGTACAAGTTCTTAATGAACGCCTTGACTGCAGCAAGCTCCTGCTCGTTCAGATTGGACGAGAAGCCGTAGCCGTTGCCGTAATTGCCGTTCACGAACGACTGGTCGCCCTTGCCGCCGTCGGCTGCCGGCATCGAGAAGTAGCCGACCTTGCCCGTCAATTCCCCTGCTTGCGCTTCGTCCTTGAAGACGGAGGAGCGCCAGCTGCCGTCGAACATCATGCCTGCCTTGCCCGTCAGGAATTGATTCAGCATATCGGCGTATTCCAGCCCCAGCTCGCCCTTCGTAAAATAGCCCTTCTTCACCCACTCTTCATACTTCGCGAACGCAGCGACGACTTCCGGCGCGTTCCACGCTTGCTTGCCGGCAGGGAAACCGTCGATCGCTTCCGGTCCCGCGTAGCGGCCGATCAGCGTGTTGACCATCATGAGCGGCACCCATGCGCCCTTGGAGCCGACCGCGAACGGCGTGATCCCGTTCTTATGAAGCGTATCGGCAGCTGCCTCGAGTTCTGCCCATGTCGTCGGTTCCTTGATGCCGTATTGCTCGAACAGCGGCTGGCTGTAGTAGAAGCCCTCCGTGTTGCCGCCGATCGGCAGACCGTAGACCTTGCCTTCATGCGTGAATTGGTTCAGGTTCAGGAAACGGTCCGCGATGCCGAGTTCGTCCAAGATCGGCGTCAGGTCCAGCAGCCTGCCGGCCTTGGCGTACTTGAGCGCATCGCCCGCGCCGCCGAACAGGTCGAAGATCTTCGGCGGATTGCCCGCCGCCATTTCGGCCGGCAGCTTCGTGAACCGGTTGACCTGGTCCTCGATGCCGTCGAGCTCGAAGGTCAGGCCCGGCACTTCCGCTTCCGTCTTCTTCACGACGTCGTCGAGAATCGCCTTGCGGAACTTTTGCGCCTCGCCGATCTGAATGTGGCGCAGCGAGACCGTGAACGGTTCGATTTCAGCCGCTGCCGGCTCTTCTGCCGCCGGTTCGTTAGCCGCCTCGTTCGCAGGCGCATTATTCGCCGGCGGCGCCGATGCGTCATTGCCGCCGTTCTTGCCGTTGTTGTTGCCGCCGCCGCATGCCGACAGCACGGTCGTCACGAGCAGGAGCAGCGCCATCAGAGCCACACTTGTCTTTCTCATCTACAAGACCTCCCTGGATTGAATTCGTATCCTACACTCTCGATTATAGAAGGAGGTTATTGTTCGGATAAGATTCACATTTCGATTATGGAGGGATAAAATCCTCTTCCATGGAAGGCGCGGGAAACGATTGAACGGCACTAACACACGCCTCGCACATCCGCCGCTTCTTGCTGCCAATCGCATCTGCCATTCCGATATTCCTGGACTTTCGCAGGTTTCCGCCTCGCCGCAATAAAAAACCGTGCCCGGTACGAATGCGAAAGTTCGCATCCGTACCAGGCACGGTACACTGAAAAAAATATTATCCCCTAACGTAAGGGTTGTTCGCCTTCTCGTAGCCGATCGTCGTCCGCGGACCATGGCCGGGGTAGACCGTGACGTCGGACGGCAGCTTATACAGCTTGTTCGCGATGGAGTTATGCAGGTCGACGTCGCGTCCGCCGGGCAGGTCGGTACGGCCGACCGATTGGCGGAACAGCACGTCGCCCGAGAACAGATGCGTATCGTACAGGAAGCTGACGCTGCCCGGCGAATGGCCCGGCGTATGCATGACCTTGAACGTCAAGCCGATCAGCTCTAGCGTCTGCCCTTCATCGAGCGCATGCTCGGCCGGCTCCGCGACGATCGGCGGCGTTACATCCGACCAGCGTGCCGACCCGTTCTTGCGGGCATCGGTCAGCCAATCGGCCTCCAGATCATGCAGATATACCGGACATCCGGCTGCCTGACGCACCTCCTCCAGACCGCCCATATGATCGAAGTGCGCATGGGTAAGCAGAATGGCCTCCACCTGCAGCTCCAGCTCCGCGATCCGCTTCACCAGCCTCGCCGGATTCATGCCGGGATCGATTACGACCGCCCGATTGCCTTCCGCATTGATGAGCAGATACGCATTCGTCTGCAACGGGCCGAGCGAGAACGATTCGACGCGCAGCCCTTCCATTACGCTTTGGAGATCAGCTCGCGGAACTCCCGAACGACTAGCGCTTGGTAGCCCGTGCCTTCTCCGTACCTCCGTCCGATTTCGGCTCTTGTCTCCGCGAGGTTATCTTGATAATCCGGCGCTTCGCGGTCTGGATTCGCCTGCTTGAACGCGACCATCGGTTCTTGAATATACTGCGGTCTCGGTCCCCACTGTCCCAGCACCGCGCCGCCCGTATCCCCGAGGATGACGATCGGAATGGACTCGCCGCCCAGCGTCAAAAATTTTTCCATCGTGTCTTGATGCTCTTCCTTGATCAGCACCTCGGTCGGAATGCCGCTGATTTCGAGCGCACGGAAGATGACCGGCACATTTTTGACAACGTCGCCGCACCAATCCGCCATCAGGATCAGCACGCGCAAGTCGTCACGGTTGTTCAGCGATTCGAAAAATTCCTTATCGTCCTCATTCGGCCATACATAGTCGTTATAGAGCGACACGAACGTATCCTTATTGCGCGTCATGCCGTCCATGAATTGCTGCGGGCTGATGCCCTTACCCAGCTTATCTGCTACCATAATCGCCATCTGTTATCCCTGCTTTCGGTATAGGTATGATCATACTGCTGTTTCCATGTTATCAGAGTCGCCTGCCGCACTCAAACTAGACGGCTTGCGCCGCTTACGAATCCTTCATCACGCGCTTGCGCACGAACCAGTAGATGAATACCGCAGCCGCAATGATCAGCAGCAGATAGACGACATTGGAGTAGATATCCATGTAATGCACGATCGTGTCCCATGAAGCGCCGACCGCAGCCCCCACATAGACGAGCGCCGTGTTCCAGATCAAGGACCCGACTGTCGTAAGCAGCAGGAACGTAGTGAAGTTCATCCCCGAGCTGCCGGCCGGAATCGAGATCAGGCTTCGAATCAGCGGGATCAGCCTGCCGAAGAACACGGCCCATACGCCGTACTTATCGAACCAAGCGTCCGCTTTGCGGATATCCTCGGGCGTCAAGCGGAGAATCCGGCCGAATCGAAGAATAATTTGCTCCAGCCGCTCAACCGACAGCACCTTGCCGATGCCGTACAGGCACACCGCGCCGGCAACCGAACCGACGGTCGCTGCCAGAATCACGCCGATGATCGTCAGCTCAGACGTGGTCGTCATGAATCCGCCGAACGTGAGAATAACCTCCGAAGGAATAGGCGGGAATAAGTTCTCTAACGCGATTAAGAGGAAAATACCGACGTAGCCGTATGCTTCCATTACCTCCGAAATCCATTGCTCCATTACACCAGGCACCATCCTTCTGCTTCATCGATCCTTACACGCTACCGTATTCTATCACAGATCAGGACAATCCTTCCAGCCAGTCCTACGAAGATGGCATGCCGTGACAAGCCTACGCATAGACTTGTCTGTAAGTATGATCATACTCAAGCGAGGTGTTGCGAAGTGTCCAAAGTGTTCGTGATTAGCAGGAAGCAGATTCGCATGGCGGCCGTCTTGGTAGTCGTTCTTGCGCTGGCAGCCGTCTATCTGCGCTGGAACCAGTCCGAGGCAGCCACGATCATGACCGGAGAGGATCGGATCTTCCATCTGGTGACGGGCGAGTTCAAGAGCGTCGGCAAGGACGGCAAGGAGTTCGAGGTCTATCGGTGGGATCCAGGCACGATCGTCGTCGAGCGCGGCCAGCAGGTCCAGCTTCACATTACCGGGGTGAACGGCGCCAGCCACCCGTTCGTCATCGAGGGGCTTGGCGTGCGGGGCGAGGTCCACAAGGGAGAGACGACAATCGTGAAATTTTCTGCCGATCACCCCGGCACGTATCCGATTCTCTGCCTGACCCACACCGATCAGCAGCAGAGCGGTCCGATGGTCGGCTATATCGTCATCCAATAAGCGCCGCATTCACTGCAAGGACGTCGGTGGCCTGACACTCTCGCGCTGCATACATTGTAGGCAGGAACGAGAGGAGCGTGATCCGGCGCATCATGAAACCCGCGAAAGAGAAACATCAAGGCGGCCTTCCGACAGCGAGGAAGATCCGCAGAGCGTGCAGCCTGGAGCTGTACCGTACCGCCAAGAGGCTGAAAACATGGATTCCCCCGGAGCAGATGGAAGCGGCCGAGAAGCTCTACTATCGGAAGGTCGCGACGAACCTGATCTGGATTCATGAACATCACAGCAACCGCAAGGTGCTGGCCGATTGGTTCGAGGAGAACGTCGCGGCTGATATCGCGGCGCTCTGGGAAGTCGACGTCAAGCGTCTCAGCGATGCATTCCGCGATGCATTCGGCGGATGAATTGCGCGGGCAGTTTAGCTGCTATACGCGAAAAAGCTGTACCTGACCGGCACGCAAACCGGGGGTACAGCTTTTTCGCGCCGGAGGGGTCGCGTCAGGCTGCAAAGGGTCAGCCGATAATCGCGAACGTCTCTACTCCTGCCGGAATGGAACGCGTCCGGAACAACGTGCCGTTCGCGCTGAACACGCGGATCGTATACGCAACTTCCGTTAGCGTGCGTACCTTGTTGAAGCGGACAACGCCGAAGCGGTCGAACGACGCAGTCTGGACAAGCGTCGTACCGCGGTATAAGCGGGCGAAGAAGCCCGTCGTGTCGAACGGCACGCCGTTCGACTGCACCCAGACGACGGTCAGCCGCCTTAAGATCGGACCGGTTCTGCCTGGTTTGCGCACGAGCTTGGCCGTGCGGATCACTTTGCTGCTTTTGAGCTTCGGCTTAACATTTGGCGATGCCATGTTGGATTCCTCCTCTCGCTTTTCTACCAGCTTATTCGGCAGAGCAGCGAGCGACACGGACATTGTCAGGAGGCGCTTCGGCTATTTTATGGCATCGGCTCATACGAGCCTGCGGCAGGACCAAGCAGCGTTAGCAGCGCTTCGGCCGCTTGCTTGGCTTCGTCCGTCATCCGGAAGCCTCGCCCGTTCGCGGCGCGTGAATCGAGACCGCGGACAAGCGCGTCATAGTCCGCGAACATCGCCAGCGCTGCTTCGGCCGTCCTGCGCGCCGCCTGGCTGCTGCCGCCGGCGCGCAGCGCTGACGCGAGCTGCGCCAGCGTCGTGACCGCTTCGGTCTGCTTCGCCTTGTCGAAGCGGTCGCGTGCCAGCGCGTGCCGCATCGCTTCAGCGGCGCGGCGCCCGTCCCCGAGCTCGGCATAATGCTTGCCGAGCGCCCAATGGAGCGGCGCGGACTGCGGTTCGTAGCACAGTCCCGCCGCCAGCAGCGCCGCGCGCTCGCCGGGGGCGGCCAGCGGCGCCAGCTCCAAGCG
>JAEZCJ010000178.1 GCA_023433615.1 Bacillota bacterium
CCCTTGGCCTTCGGCCCTTCCTTGCCCTGAATGCGCACGACCAAGAGCGCCGAATCGCCGCCGGACAGAATGCGCTCCGCCTGCTGCCGCTTCGTGTCGTAATCATGGGCCTCGATGGCCGGCGTCAGCCGCAGCTCCTTGACTTTCGGCTCGCGTTCCCGCTTCTTCGCTTGCTGCGCTTCCCGCTTAGCGGCATCGGCGCCGACAAGTCTGCAAGGCGGCGGACTGCTCAGCAAGGAATCGCATACCAGGTCCACCTTCAGCTTCCTAGCCATCGCTAGCGCCTCCGACGTCCTCACGACGCCCAAGTCCTCGCCGGAGAGGCCCGTCAGCAGCACCTCGGACGCCCTGATTTTCTCGTTCATAATCATTTCCCATATCACCCGAGCTTTCGCTATAATGGACTTATCTTACTCCACCGGAAGGGATCGTTGCAATGAGCCGCCAAGACGACGAGGCACGCCTGATCGAGCAATACCGGCAGGAGGAGCGCATGATGATCCTCGCATTCGCGCAGTGGTGCGCAAGCAACAGGCTGGACGCGGAGGCGCTGTACGAGCGGGCATACCCCCATCAAGCGAAGAACGAAGAACTCCGGGAGGCGATTGCCCTCATCGCGGACAGCGGGACAAGCCCAGCTATACCCGATGAAGCATTGCTCAGCCTGCTGTCGATGTACGGCAATGACGATCTTGCGTTCGAGGTGAGCGCCGCAATCGACGATCGGAAGCGGGCGCGCAAGTAACGGCTAATCCATCCTAACCCGGATTACGGGTTCCAATACCTATTCAGAGAGGCGGCGATCGCATGCAACTGCATTTCATCATCGAACCCGGCACGTATCAGGCTTTCGAGAACGAGGAGGACCAGTTGAACAAGTGCAAGGATTGGGGACTGCTATCCGAGAAAGCCTCCCGAACCAAAGCCTTCACCTATAAGGGGAACGGCGTCAGCATGTCCTGTACGATCGTCGGCTATATCGACGACATGACCGCGGTGATCGCGCTGGACAATCAGCAGCTCCACTGCATTCACCCCTCGTACTTGAAAGAGATGCAGGCGGCCAGCTTCGGCCAGCGTAACGCGGCGGCCGCTTCGGATTCCGCCTCGGAGTCGGAAGAACCCGCGGCTGCGCCCGAATCCGCGACCGAGGCAACGGCGGCAGACCCTGCTTCCGAGCAGGCCGCACCACCAGCGCCGGCAGCCGCGCAAGCCGAGGCGAAGCCGCAGGCTTCCGCCAAGAAGGAGAGAGCCCCGAAGCTCCAGCTGCCGGAGGAGAAGGTCAAGATGACGGCTACCGTTGCGGAGTTCACGACGGTGCCGAACCATTTTGCCGATACGGATGATGAAGTGGTGATCTATGAATCGGTGAGGCTCGTCGATTCCGATACCGACGTAGGGTCAGCCTGGTCCAGCCATAGCGCGACCTTGAAGAAGCTTGAGCTCGAGATCGGCGACACGCTGTCCTTCGAAGCCAAGATTGCGGCCAAGAAGCTGACCAAGCACCCTGTCCCTTACAAGATCAATAACCCGTCCAAGCTCGTGAAGCTCGAGTCCTGAACCTATCCGTTCGCTGCCCGCTCCGCCGAATCGATCGTATGCTTGATCAGCGTCGCGATCGTGACAGGACCGACGCCGAGCGGGACCGGCGTGATCGCTGACGCGCGCGCCAGGCATGCCTCGTAGTCGACGTCGCCTACGTTGCCCGGATTATAGCCCGCATCCAGCACAATCGCGCCGGGCTTAATCCAATCCCCCTGCACGAACCGAGGCTTGCCGACGGCCGCGACGACGATATCCGCCTGCCGCACGTGGGCGTCCAGCCCCTGCGTACGGGAGTGACACACCGTAACGGTTGCGTTGCGGTTCATCAGCATGAGCGACACCGGCTTGCCGAGAATCGGGCTCCGTCCGATGACGACGGCATGTTTGCCCTCGATGGGCAGTCCGTAGTAATCCAGAATCGCAACGATCGCGGCAGGCGTGCAGGAGGGGAAGGCGGCGAAGCCAAAAGCATTCTGCGCGAATCCCAGCGTCGTCACGCCGTCCACGTCCTTGTCGATCCGGATCGCGTCGAACGCGGCGCGTTCATCGATCTGATGCGGCACGGGGTGCTGGAGCAGAATCCCGTGCACGAGCGGATCCTCGTTCAGCCCGCGTATGATCTCGAGCAGCTGCTCCGTCGTCGTCTCCTCCGGCAGATCGACGCGTCTCGATTCCATTCCCAGCCTCCGGCAGGCATTGCCCTTCATGCGGACATACGTCTCTGATGCGGGATCGCTGCCGACCAGAATCGTGGCCAGGCAAGGCGTAACGCCGCGCTCCCTCAACCTCGCTACGCGTACAGCCCCATCCGCCTTAATGGCCTCCGCCACCTTGCTTCCGTCCAATATGAGCTTATTCTCGCTTGCTGCCATCTCGATCCTCTCCCCTCGTATGGTCGACAATAACGCAAAAAGGCAAGGGGAATATTCCCCTTACCTTTGCCCAGGCGTACGGCTCTTGCATCGTACCGCGTGCTTCACCATGGTTCCCCATGCTCCGCCAGTCACACGCGGCTCTTATTGCTGTCCCCTCGATTATACCGAGCAGCCCCGAACGATGCAATAGCGTTAGTGCCTCTCATTCAATCTCCGTATTCGATACGCGTTCGCAGCGGTCTCGCCGAGCTCTTCAAGAATCGTGTAGTTCGCCCACGCACCGGCTACCGCTCCGATCCCGGGCACCATCTGCAGCATTTTCCGAAAATCGATGGCGTCGCGGTATTCCTTCTGGACCGTCTCCCAATCCATATTCCGCGCGTAATCGGCATCCGAGGACCATCGGTTCTTCTCGAAGTCCCATTGCTTGATCGAGTCCAGCAGCTTGGCTCGCTGTCCGGCACCGGAGAATGCCAACTGGAACACCTTCAGAATGAACACCCGCTCCGCAAAATGTTTCGTGTCGTAGCCGTACACATGCGCGAGCTCGAACAAATATTTCATCTTGATCGCGATTAAGGCCGGAAAGTCCACCACGTTCAGCAGGATGCCGCCTGCCCCCGTGCCTGCCCCTTCGGCAGTCGCAATCTTCTGGTAGAGCGACAATACCCGCTTCGCTTCCGTATCGGCTAGCTCCAGGGAGTGCTCGCGCTGTACCGGACGCCCTGGCGTATATTCGGCGCCGAACAGCGCCGTACGCACGATCGACTTGATGGTCGCCGTAATGACGTCGTGCACCTTGGGGGGAATGAGGCCGTTAATCCGCGTACCGATCGTCTTCGACGTTCGCTCCAGCCAGCCGGGAGGCTTGAATAGGCGGCGTTCCCAAGCGGCAACCTCGCTCAGCACGCGCTGCTCGTAATTCATGCTCATCGCTCCTTCGACAGATTTGGCTATAGTGTACCGGAGAATGCCGCGGCCGGGAACAGACTGCGGCCCGTTATAGACCTCGACGGAGGTCGGGGAGTCTGCGCGCTCATCCCAAACGTATCGACGGGTTGCGCTTCTGCAATTCCGCGATGAACCGCTCCTTGTCCGCCGGCGAGATCATTACGCTCCCCATGAACCCTGTCTTGTAGTGCACCTCGATGGCATCGCGCGAAGCCAGGATCCGATAACCCGCCCATATGCTCGGCCGATCGGTAATTCGCGTGATGTCCGCGTATTTGATCTTCGAACCGAACGGGCCGCCCTTCACGATCAGAGACTCATCCGTCAGCGTATAGCGAATGTCGAACATCAGCCAGAGCAAGAAACCCGTGATCAGCACGCATAATCCCAATACGACGCCGACTTCGGTCGGACCGACCTCGGGATCGAGCCACAACGGCACGAGCATGACCGCATTCACGAGGATCAGGATCCCGATCCAGACCCGCGTGAAGAAGCCTTCTCTCTTCGTTCTGAAAATCATCTACGCACCTCCCCGCGTTCAATGGCCGCCAGCAATTCATCATGCCCAAGCTCGTACAGAGCGGCTAGCCGGACATACGGGTCGCCGTCATTCATACCCAGATAGCAGGCGAAAGCAGGCTCCGTCTTCATGCCGGCCGCCTTAAGCGAACGTATCGCCTCTCGCCCTTCCCGTCCCATCCGTTCCAGCAGCCGCGCTTCCACGATCATATGCCGGTAGCCGTTCTGCCGCTTCACCGGCAGCGGCTCACCGAACAACTCGATCGGCCACCCGTCGACATGCGTCCGTACAACCACGCGCTCCCTATCCTCCACCTGACGGACCACGCATTCGATCGGCACATCCGCATCCGCGAATAGCTTCCGAACGGCTTCCAGGAATCGCTCTGCGACCCGCACCTCGCAGATAATGTCCAGATCGCTGCCCGGCACGTCGACGTCGATCGGGACCGTACCGACGAGAATCGGATCGAACTCGGCGAGCCGATCCATAAGCTGCAGCCGCTTCAGAAGCGCATGCTCGCTTCGCTGACGCTCATTGCCTTCTGCCAGATGTCCGATGCCGTCATAGCGTGACTCATCCCGCTTCATCACGGCTTCTCCTCGCTGCCGGCGGTCGAGAGCAGCTTCACGTATTTCTTCGGCGCTCGCGTCAGATAAGCCTCGCCGACGATGCCCGCGATCTCTTCCCACGGGGCATGCCGATCGAGCCGCAGGCCGATCCAGCCCAAGTGGCCGACGTACGCCGGAACGTAGTACAGCTCCGGATCGCTCGCCGTCAACACGGCTTGCACGCCGGGAGGCGCAGCGCACCATAGCCCAAGCTTGCCGTCGCCATGGTGGTTGTCGCGGTATTGCACGAAGCATTTTTTCTCATCGATGAAGAAGGAAGGCGCGCCGTGGCTCTCCCGCTCGCTCGTTCCCGGGAATGACAAGCACAATTCGCGAATCGCTTGCAGTGGCATGCTTCAACAACACCTCCGCACATGGTATTTGCTTCCACAAATAACCATACCATAGCGCGGTCGGCCTCTTCCAGCCGAGAATGGGATTAGCGGCCCGATTCGTTGCCGAGCAGATGGAGCATCAGCGCCTGCTGCGCATACATCCGATTCTCCGCTTGCTGGTAGATTATCGAATGGTCGGCCTCGATCAGCGTCTCCTCGATCTCATAGCCCGGATGGATCGGCATGTCGTGCATGAGGTAAGGCTTGCGGCCCTGCAGCGACTTCGCGTTCAGCTGATAGGGCAGCATGGCTTCGAGCCGCCGCTGCTTCTCCTCCGCATACGCAGGATCGTGATAGTGCTCCAAATCGATCCACGTATCGGTATACGCATAGTCCGACTCGGCCAGCGCCTCCTCCAAGCTGTCCCTGCGCTCGACGAATCCGCTCTGCAGCGCCGCGTTCATCAGCGATTCGTCCCAGGACGGCTCGTTCACGATCGGCGTCACGAGCAGGAGCCGAACGCCGAGCGTCATGCATGCCGCAGCGAGCGAATTGGCGACATTGTTATGAATGCCGACATACGTCAGCGTTAGCCCTTCAAACCGCCCGGACACCTCATAGATCGTCACCATGTCGGCGAGCGCCTGACACGGATGGAAGCGATCGCAGCAGCCGTTGATGACAGGCACCGTGGCATGGGCCGCAAGCTCGGCGAGATCGTCATGCCGTTTCAGCCGGGCCATGATGAGATCGATGTTGCGCGATACGTAGCGAGCTTCGTGCTTGATCGGCGATACGGCCCAATTGCTCGCCTGCCAATCCATGGCGACCGTATACCCGCCCATCCGCTTCATGCCGGACTGGAACGATAGATTCGTGCGCGTCGAGGTTTTCTGGAAGAGCATCAGGATGCCCTTCCGCTCGCAAGCCGAACGATACGTCTCCGGATTGCGTTTCATATCGACCGCCTTGCGGATCAATGCCGTTAGCTCGGCCCGATTGAACTCTTGTAACGATAGAACATGCTTCAGCATCCTTGCTCCCCCATTCCATGTAAAACGTGCCCGACAATGGCAAGCATCTCATCGGCATCCTTCTCGGTCGCGACCAGCGGCGGCATCAAGCGTATCGTATGCGGCTGCGGCGAATTGACGAGCAATCCGGCATCCATGCAGGCGCTGACGAATGCGGCGCCGCAGGGCTGCGGCAAATCGAATGCGAGCAGCAGCCCGCGTCCTCTGATATTCAGCAGGCCATGTTGGGCGGCGAGCTTGCTTAGGCCCGCTTGGATGTAGGCACCGAGGTTCGCCGCGTGCTCAGGCAGCCGGCGCGCGATAATCTCCCGGACGACGGCCAGCCCGACGGCCATCGCGAGCGGCTGGCCCGTGTACGTGCCGCCTTGGTCGCCCGGCTCGAATAGATTGAGCGCTTCCTTGGCAAGCAGCGCCGATACCGGGAAGCCGCCGCCGAGCCCTTTGGCCAGCGTCATCATATCCGGCTCAATGCCGTACTGCTCGTAAGCGAACATCGTGCCGGCCCGGCCGACTCCCGTCTGAATCTCGTCGAAGATGAGCAGCAGGCCATGCTCATCGCACAGCTCCCGCAGGCCGCGCGCGTAAGCCGCATCGATCGGGTGAACGCCGCCTTCGCCCTGCACCGGCTCCAGCATGACCGCGCAGGTCGCGCCGCTGACCGCTTGTCGCAGCGCATCCAAGTCGCCGAACGGCACATGGCGGAAGCCCCCCGGCTTCGGCGCATAGAGCTGCTCCCACTGCGGCTTGCCCGTCGCGGCCATCGTCGCGAGCGTCCGGCCGTGGAAGCCGCTGTGCATCGTGATAATCTCGTACGCGCCGCCCAGCTTCTTCCGGCCGTACTTGCGCGCGAGCTTGATCGCGCCCTCGTTCGCCTCCGCTCCGCTGCTGGCGAAGAATGCCCGGTCGAAGCAGCTGATCGAGGTCAGCAGCTCGGCGAAGGCGATCTGCGGCTTGTTGTAGAAGCCCGGGCTCGCCATGACCAGCTCAGCCGCTTGCGCGGCCAGCGCCTCGCGTATTACGGCAGGCGCATGCCCCAGGCTCGTGACGGCCCAGCCGCCGATGAAGTCGAGATACCGCCGTCCCTCCGTATCCCACAGCTGCATGCCTTCGCCGCGCTCCATGACCACATCGGGCCGATGCGCCGTGAAGAGCAGCGATTGCCGGGCCTCCGCAAGCAGTTGCGCTGTTGCCCCAGTTGACTGGATCATTTTTCCACCCCCATGACATAATGCGTAATTATACATACGAATGAATAAATATGCAATAGGGTACAAAAAGAAACATTCCCGCTCCTGCAAGAATGTTTCTCCTCGTGTCAACCTTGCAACGGATACCCAAAGAATTGCGGCTTATGATGGCGATCATAGGTGATCCGGTAGGGCTCCTCGCGATCGTAATATCTTCTTGTGAACCGATCCTTCCCTACTGGATAGATCTCAATATGCAAGTTCCCCTTGAATCTCGTAAAGTACAACTTTCCCTCAATAAGCTCGATCTGTATTTTGTTCGTCTTGTAAGTACCGCAATACGATTCCAGCTCACGCTGACTTAGCCGAATCTCCTGCAGCTTGGCCGGGGCAGCGACATCGACGCCATGCATAATATCCGAGATGGCATTGCCCAGCTTGTATTGATTGATGCATTCGTTATTGGAGAGAATGATGATGCATAGCTCCTCATCGAAGATGTGCCGAATGTAGGTTGTCATCCCCATATTGTCCCCGCCATGCGAGAACATCGCCGTACCATGCCGATTGGATTGCTCCAGGCCATAACAGTAATGGTTGCGATTCGCCTTGAAGTAGCGGTTGTAGCCCTCTTCTGATAACATGCGCCGCTCGCTCAAACATCGATGCCACTTATGGAGATCCTCGCAGTTCGACACGATCGCGCCTGCGCCTATACTGAACTTTTCGTTGCTGTACGGCGCCCGCACGTAATGGTCGTAATCGATGGCATAGTTGAAGGCTCGGCCCTCGATTATCTTTTCCCCGTCATCGACTGTGGTATGGACCATCTGCAGCGGCTCGAAAATGTTCTTGCTTAAATACGCGTCATAGCTCTTGCCGGACACATGCTCAATGATCCAGGCGAGCAAATGGTAATTCGCATTGTTGTAGTCATATCGCTCATCCGGGCTGAATATCGGCTGCTTCTTGAAGTATTTGGCGAAAAATTCGTCCCTTGAATAAGTCAGCCGGTTCTCCTCACCGAAGAAGTCATCGTCGAAATTGACGAAATTGCAGAGGCCGGACGTATGCGAGAGAAGATGATGGACGGTAATCCGGTCCGAAATGGCCATGTGCTGCGGAAGATAGCGGGTGGCAGGCTGATCAAGGTTCAGCTGTCCCCTGTCATGCAGGAGCATGATGGCGTAAGCGGTAAATTGCTTGGACACCGAGGCAAGCGAGAACCGCGACTGCGCGTGATTGGGAATGCCGTGTTCGAGACAAGCATATCCGCCGACTCTCTCGAATACGGCCTCCCCTCCTTGAATCACTTGGATTACGCCGTATAAGTCCCACAACTCCAAATACTGCTCTACGTACTGCCGGAGTTTATCGATATTCGACATTGTTTAACCCCCTTAGAGCCGGAGAGCGGTTACCCGCTCGCCCTCCACGATTTCGCCGTTATCGCGAAAACCGAAGCTTTCATAGAGTCGCTTGGCCGGCGCGTTATCTTCCTTATAGGAAATCCAACAGAGTTGGGCCGGCCCTGCCGGGGACGTGCGGATAAAGTCCAAGATTCGCAGCATGGCTTCCCGTCCATAGCCCCTGTTCTGGTACCGCTTGTCGATCATCAGACGCATGATGCAGTAGTTGTTGTCTGCGATCGAGGGAAGCTCATACCCCGTGATTCCATAGGCAACCAACACAAATCCGACAGGCTGCTCATCAGCGTAGACGGCATACGGAAACGGATATCCCCCATTGGTCGCGAGGACATAGCTGGAAGCCACGCTTGACAGATTGGATGCTACGAAGCGGCGCTGCTCTTCCGAAACCTCAAGTTTAAATATCTCGCGTCGGTTATCCAGCGTGATGTTTCTAAGCGTAATCATGCAGTGCTTCTCCCTTCAGGATGGATTGCGTCGCGACCGCATCCTTACCATACCGCTTCTCCGAAAAAAGGAATAGACTTATGTTCAATTTTTTAATAGACTATTATGTATCCATGTCTTTTTTAGGGGTCTACGCAACATTGATAAAAGGCAGCCATCACCTTGGTGATCGGCTGCCTTTTCGGTAGGTTAGATGTCCCTAAAAAGAATATCGAGCTGCTCCCAACGTTCCGCAGTGTGAATCATCTCTTCGGCGAAGCGTGCAGGGGCTGCGCTGAACGATTCGAGCGACGGCCTGATCCACCAGAATGATTCGACGCACCAGACATACTTGATTGCTTTCATGAGCGAGCCCTGCGGCAGAGGGCGCGTACTGCGGTAGCCTTCGGCAAAAGCGATCGCCGCATCCTTGCGGAATCCGTGCTTATCAAGCGCTCCGGAGAGGATCGCCCGCCCAAGATCCAGCGTCGGAAACGAATGACGTACCCGGTCGAAATCGACAATGGCGGCAAGTCCCTCTCCTTGGAAGAGGAGGTTGTCTGCCCACAGATCGAGGTGGGTCCATCCCGGCTTGGGAGGTGCAAGCACATCGTCGCCAAGCGAATCGATGATCGCCTTCTGTAACCTTAGCGCGTATCGGACACCCTCGGAAGCATCACCGGCCGTATTCCAACATGCCTCCCAGGCGCGCTCCATCTCTGCGCGAGACAGCTGCCAGAGCGGTTCTTCCGTCGGAACTGCCGGTCCAACCCCCGATGCCTCCGCGGAATCCCAGACGGCGTGCATATGCGCGGCAGCTCGACCCAGCGCGTGCATCCTCTGCTCGGAGATCATGCCTGCAGGTACCATTGCTCCCGGGCAGCATGTCATGACGGTCATATACCTTCCGCATGGCAGGAGATGCATGCAGCGTCCCTCCGATACCAATGGCTCGGGACACGCCCCGCCAGCTTGATTGAAGAAGAGCTGCAGTTGCAGCGCGTTCTCGATCTTGCTGCGAAAGTCCGCGGTATGCATGGCATATCGTTCGGGATGATAGCATTTGACGAACAGTCGCCCCTTGCTCGTCTCGACAATCCACTTTTCGTTAAGCAATCCGCGCCGTATACGTTCAACTGACAGCATCTTAGCCGAGAAGTGAGCGCTCAGCCAACCTGCGACTTCCCCGATTAGTCGGTCTTCCGTCGTCAACTGCATGCACAGTCACCGCTTCTCAATCGATATTTTCGATCCCTTGAACCGCTTCCTCTATGAAAAAGATATGATACTCTCCGCTTCCCTGCCTGCTGTATCCGATGTCGTCCTCGCAATCCGTCACGTAATACTCTGTTCCGTAAGTGACGCCATAGCTTCCCGTCCGTTTGGCGAAGGTAAGGCAGGCGGTTTCCCGCACCTCTCTCTTCCCGCCGAATGCATCCCACGTATTATCGTAGACATAGCGTATGGCTTGACCGTCGTACGATAGATCGAGATAGATCGGGTCTCCTTCGTCCGTATAGTGGACGACAGTCAACTCGCTGCTCATCTTCCCCTGATAGTCGCGAAGAAAATCTTCCAGCTTGCCGATATTCGCCGCACCTCCGGGACCGATCGTAACATAGCCGGCCTGCTCAGCCTCCCTGAAGTTCAGGTCGGTATGGCTGGAGGCGCGTGAGCCGCTGCCGCTGTCGCCGCAGCCCGTCAGCACGACGACAGTAAGCGCTAGGATCGCTAGCTTATTTAGCATGGTGAGTTCGCCCCCTCTCTACAGCTGCGGCGGCACATAGCCGACCACGCCGTGCAGCCGCCGGACGAATAACGGCGCTGCGGCAGCTCGGAGCCCCGCGTTCCTGACCGCGATGGCCCAAGGGGATTCCAGCTGCATCATGCGTCCCATAAGCCGCGATTGCCGTACGATCAAAGCCGTGCGCGGGATGCGCTGCTTGTCATAGGCTAGGAGCGCTGCCGCAAGCTCCGCCCCTGTCCGGCTGCCGCGAAGCAGGCTGGCCAATACGAGCGCATCCTCCATTGCCTGCGCGCCGCCTTGGCCAAGATTCGGCAGCATGGGATGGGCCGCATCGCCGAGCAGCGTGACGCTGCCTACGCTCCACTGCCGAAGCGGCTTGCGGTCATGGATCGGATGGAACAGGATATCCGCGGGCGGCGTCGCAGCGATGACGCTCGGCACGGGAGGGTACCAGTCCCGAAAGGTCTCCGCCGCTATGCGATGCCTCTCTTCGGGGGCATACCTGCGTCCCTCGGGGAGATTGAGCGCCGCGAACCAAAAGATCCGGCCCTTGCCAAGGTGCGAGAAGCCGAAGCGCGCGCCCGGACCTAACGCCTCGAAGCCGCCGCCTGCCGATACGGGAAACCGCGAATCCTCATAGAAGCCGATGCCTCTCAGCGCCGAATAACCCGAGTACAGGAGCCGCGACTTGCCGTAGAGCTGTTCGCGCACCGTGGAATGGACGCCATCCGCTGCGATCAGCAAGCCGCACTTCGCCCGCTCGCCACCCGAGAAAGCGACTTCAACCTCATCGCCCTGCTGTTCGAAGGATGCGAGCTTCTTATTCCAGCGAATCGTTCCGCCAAGCTCCGCGAGCCGCTCATAGAGGATCGCTTGGAGCGTACGCCTATGAATGAGATAGCTTGGCGTGCCGTACCGTGCTTCTTGCTTCGCAATAGGGAGCTCTGCCAGCAAATGCCCCTTCCAGGTGCGGATCTCGCCCGTACCGACTCGCGCTCCCGCCTCGCGCACGCGTTCGGACACGCCCAATCGTTCCAGCGCCTTCATCGCGTTGGCTGCGAGCGCGATGCCTGCCCCGCTCTCGGCAAGCTCCGCGTGCTGCTCGCAGACGACGGCCTCCCATCCGACCGTTCGCAGCGCGATGGCGGCGCACAGCCCGCCGATCCCGCCTCCAATGATAATCGCTTGACTTGGCACTCGCCTCACCCTCCTCCATCTATTCCTAACGGAACCAGACGATAAGCGGCACCGCCGCGATCGAGATGACGAGGCCGGTCAGCGCCATCGCTAGCCCGCTGTACGCCCCCTGCAGCTCCGAATCGCGCAAAACCCTGCCCGTACCGATGCCATGCGCGGCCGTTCCGATAGCCAATCCGATCGCGAGATCGCTCGATAGCCCGACTCTGCGCAGGAACCAGGCGCCTACCATGCTGCCGAACAGTCCCGTTATGACGGTGAATACGGCCGCAAGCTCCGGCACCCCGCCGAGAAGCCGCGTTACCTCGATCGAGATCGGCGTCGTCGTCGACTTGGACAGCATCGAGAGCTGCAACCCGCGATCGCCGCCGAACGCCCATACGAGCGCGCCGTTCGCGGCGATGCTGGACAGCGTGCCCGTTGTGACACCGAGCAAGATGGGACGCCAAGCCGCGACGATGCGCGGCCAATGCAGGTAGAGCGGCACGGCGAGCGCTACCGTCGCGGGACCCATCAAGAAAGTAATCCATTGGCCGCCGGCCTGGTAGGACGAATAGGGGATGCGGAAAATCAGCAGCAGCGCGATCAAGCAAGCCGAGCTGACGAGCACGGGATGCAGGCTCGGATAGCGGCGAACCAGACGCAGCGACAGCATATAGACGATAAGCGTCACTCCGACCCCGAATGCCGGATGCGCATAGAAGCTAGACAGAGAGGTCATGACGTTCAGCCTCCTTGTCCGGGATGCGATGCTGCGCTTCGCGGTCTCGGTTACGCTCCAGCAGCTTGACCGTCCCGCCGCTCGCGAGCAGCACGACAAGCGTGCCGATTATGACGGCCGCCGACACGGGCAGCCATGCTTCCGCCAGCACGCGATAATAGAGCATAACGCCGACCACGACCGGCACGAACAAGAGCATCATGTGCGATAACAGCAGCTGTGCGGCCTCCTTGATCCAGTCCAGCTTCACCCAGCCGAGCCGCAGCGAGACGAATAGCGCGGCCATCCCGAGCACCTGCCCCGGAATCGGCAGCGAAACGGCACGCGCAACGAGCTCGCCCAGCAGCCAGAACGCCATTAACCATACAAAACCTTTCACGAAGTTCTCTCCTCATGATGCAAGTGATTCATCACTACTTCGAGGCGAAGGACGGCATCTCCTGCCCGAAGCGCATTCGGAGCGAGACAATCCCTGCTACCCGCTCAACTTTTCGAGATTCCTTGCGGCTTCCGCCGCCTGCTGGCAAATTCTGGCATACGATCGGCGAGTTTGAGTGCCTACATCCTCTCGAGCCCTTTCAGCTCATTTTCAGCCACGCATGCCATAATGGAGGGAATAGAACGGAGGAATCGCGCATGCAACCCAATCCCTTGAAGAATGTACGCATCCTGCTCGTCGATGACGAGCCTCATATTCTGCAGTTCCTTGAGCTCGGCCTCACGAATGAAGGCTTCGAGATCCGAACCGCATCGAACGGGCTGGAAGCCGTCAACCTGACTGCCGAATTCGAGCCGCAGGTCGTTATCCTGGATGTCATGATGCCCGGCATCGACGGCTTCGAAGCGTGCCGCATGCTGAAGAAGAGCGGGCAGAACGTCGCCGTCATCATGCTGACGGCCAAGGACGAGGTCGATGACCGCGTGCGGGGCTTGACGCTTGGCGCGGACGACTACGTCGTGAAGCCGTTCAGCTTCGAGGAGCTGCTCGCCCGTATCCATGCCCGGCTGCGCAATCAATTTCCCGGCCTCTTCGGGGAGGTCGCGTTTGGACCCTTCCGCCTGAACGACCGGCGTAAGGAGATCGTCTACCAAGGCAGCGTGCTCGAACTGTCGCCGACGGAATACGGGCTGCTTCGTTTTCTCGTCGTCAATCACGGCATCGTGTTGAGCAAGGCGAAAATTCTGGATACGGTGTGGGGATACGATTTTGGCGGGGAGGAAAATATCGTCGAAGTGTATATTCGTTCTCTGCGCGACAAGCTGTCCGATAAGGAACACCGCCTCATTCGCACGCTGCGGGGCTCCGGCTACAGGGTCGATCTCCCATGATGCGCGATAGGGCCGCAAGACTGCGCCGCCTCGCCGTACCCGGATCGCTGCGCAAGCAGCTGCTCATGCGATCCTTGTTCATCTTGGCCGCCCTGCTCCTGCTGGTCGGCGTCCTGCAGTTCGTCTCCATGCAATCCTTCGTCTATGACCAGAAGGCCGAATCGATGATGCTCCAGCTGCGCTCGCTGCCGAGAGATCTGGATTTCCGCTTTGAGGGCGGCGAGGCGTCTGCCCTAAGCGTCAACGCGGTCAACGCCGACGGCCCCGGCCGCAGCCTCCAGCACGGGAGGGAACGCATGCGCAGCCCGTTCCTTCTGTTATCCGATACGTCGCTGGCGCTCTATCGCCAGAATGGCGCCTATACGGATCTATCTGCCGAGAACGGCATCACATCGCCGCGGCTCGCCGATGCGGTATATGATTCGCTGATATCCGGTACGCGGGATAACCGTCCCCGCACGCGATACCGAATCGCAGAAGACGAGGAAGGACGCGAGCAATTGCTCGTCTTCCAACCTGCGAGCGGTCCAGGCGCAGCAGGTCTGCTTCAGCTCGGCACCGAGACCGCCCCGCTCAAGGCGATGCTCCTGCGTCAGTTCACGACATTCGCCGCACTGTCCATGCTGGCCATGCTGGGCGGCCTGCTGCTCTATCTGCCCGTCCTCAGGCGAACGCTCGTCCCGCTCTCCAACATGGTGAGCGCATTGGAGCGGACGGATGCCGCCAGCTTGGACGAACGGCTCCCGGCTGCGCAAGGGCAAGAGGAGATTGACCGACTGTCCGCCTCTTACAATGGCATGCTCGAGCGACTGGCCCTCTCCTTCGAAGCCGAACGGGAAGCGAAGGAGAGAATGCGGCGCTTCATTGCCGACGCTTCGCATGAGCTGCGCACGCCGCTCACCTCGATTCACGGCTTCCTCGAAGTGCTGCTTCGGGGGGCTGCCGACAAGCCGGAACAGCTCAATCTCGCGCTGCGAAGCATGCACGGCGAGTCCACGCGGATCAAGAAGCTGGTGGAAGACCTGCTGCTGCTTGCGAAGCTGGACCGCGCGCCGGCGCTGCATCGGACAGAGGTTCCGCTGCACGGGCTGCTAGCCGAGATGGAGCCGCATCTGCGGATGCTCGCTGGCAGCCGCGATGTCCGCTTCGACATCGCGGAGAACGTGCGCGTGCGGTGCGATGCCGATCGGACGAAGCAGGCGGTGCTCAATCTGTTCCATAATGCGGCGCAGCATACCGATCCGATGTCCGGGGTCATCGGCATCACGCTGCGGCGAGCAGACGGAGCGGCCGAGCTTGTGATACGCGACAACGGTCCAGGCATCGCCGAGGAGCATCTGCCGCATCTGTTCGAGCGGTTCTACCGAAGCGACTCGTCCCGCACGCGCAAGTACGGAGGCGCGGGACTCGGCCTCGCTATCACGCGTTCGATCGCAGATGCGCACGGATGGACCATCGACGCGGATAGCGTCTTAGACGAGGGCAGCACGTTCCGCATTCGAATGCCTCTGGCGTAAACAGCCCTTGCGGAATGACCTGTACAAGCGTACAGGTCTCTTTTTGGGATGAACGTAACGCTGCCGCTCATATTTGATAAATTTAAACATAATGGCGATCATTTCCTACGCTATAATGATAACAAGACGAGTCGATCAGCAGGTGAGCGAATGAGTTACGTGAGGTCCGTACAAAGGGCGATCGAATATATCGAGGAGCATCTGGAGGACGAGCTTGATCTCTCCGGCATCGCCGATGAGGCGTATCTTTCGGTCGCGCAGTTATATCGATTCTTCTACGCGCTGACCGGCCACCCCGTCAAGGAGTATGTCCGCAAGAGAAGGATGAGCGTCGCCGCTAACCTCTTGCGGAATTCAGACCTTACCGTGGAGAAGATCGCTTGGGACATCGGCTTCGAGTATTATCACTCCTTCGCGAAGGTGTTCAAAAAAATCGTAGGACTGACGCCGGCCGCCTATCGCAAGGCAGATCTCTTCTACAGCTTCGAACCGGCATACCTGCAAGGGCAAGTCGCTTATAGGGAGGATAAGGAGCTCACTGGATTATTTCCAGACATCAAGGTTGTCCGATGCCCGTCGGATACCTTGCTAAGCCACCTGCATATCAGCCAACAAGAAGCGGGAATGGAGAATGAGGCCTTCCGCATCGTCTTCGAACAACTTGCTACGACTCAAGCGGAGGGGAAATCGAAGATTCGGATACTCGGTTACAATGTCGATCTCCCCGATGAAGACGGCGATTCCCGATATGGATACAAAGTGTTGATCATGGGGGCAGCGAATGGACAAGCCGGCGACGCGTTTACCGAGGAGCCATTCGATGGGGGGCTCTATGCCGTTAGAAAAATAGCCGCCTCCTCTCCGGAGACCATTCAGGACGGGTGGAACCGATTATTGTCGGAATGGCTTCCGAAGAGCACGTTCGAAATCGGTACGCATCAGTATTTCGAAGAATTTATCGCTTACAACGGCAAGGTTACGCGAATGAACCTGTATCTTCCCTTGCGGCGCAAGCTCTATGACGAGCCTGTTGAAATCATGGAACGAGCGGAGACGACAGCCTTCTACTGTAGGGGGTACGGTGCCAAGAGTCAAGCTTATGCCGAACAGCGGTTAATCGCTTGGTTCGAGAGTCAGCCCGATCGAACTCGGCTTCCTCACGAGGGAAGCTACTATATGGCATTCGATTATGCTCACACGGATCCCGACTCGTATTGGTGGGAGAACGGAATTATCGTTGAGGGGCATGCACATCCATTGGAGGGCTTGGAGTCAAAGCGCATTCGTCCCGGTCTATATGCCTGCTGCGTAAGCAAGCCCTATGGCTTGTTAACCGGGGTTCTGGATCGCATGCATCGTTGGATTGCGGCTAACGACAGGTACCGGCTGGATGAAGATCGGCAATGGTTCGCGGAATATCACTTGCTCGAAGGCGTCGATGCGGAGCAGGATAGCCTGGTGAAAGTATATCTTCCACTTGTATAAGGAGCGTGCATGGCATTGGACAGTTCCGTTAAACGAGTCAACCCGGACAATTATAAACCGCAATACGTTACGCAAGCCTTCAAGGCGATTCGAGGACAGATCAGGAAATCGCGGGATGATGCGAATGAACGCACGGTCCGCATCTCGAACGGGTTCGAGCCCGGAATCGATCTGATGACGCTGGTGCAGCTGCCCGCCGCTCGGCTTAGGCACACGGTTACATTCTACGTCGAGGTGTGGGACTGTCGTTGTCGCACCCGGTCAGACCGATCGAGCACAACTGTTTCTTGCAGACGACGCCCAGGATCGGCCCCGGCCTTCATATCATCCATACTCCGAATTCCGAATTCCGGCATCTTCACGGTGAAGTGAACGGCAGGTTGGAGGAATTCCTGGCGTTCTACTCCCGGAATCTGCTTCAGTTGCATGATCGCCTCATGGATGCTGGCGCACAGATCGTCGAGAAGCCCTCGGCAGGATACATGTCGTTCCTCGATCCCGAGGGTCATCTAATCGGGGTTTACGAACGAACGGACGCCGATAGCCTAGCGAGGTTCGAATCCAACATTACCGGAATCAGGCACGTCCAGATGCATACCGCGGACCCCATGAGAATGGCGGCATTTTTTGAACAAGCGCTTGGATTCGGAGGGGTCTCGCTGGATGAGTCGATCTACATGGCAGTTCAGAGCGACGCGCCCAATCAGCCGATGATCCGATTGGTGCAGGCCGCGGAACCGTTAGATCCGCACCCGATGCATTGGCTGTTAGACGGCCGCCCGAAACACGCGCTTGAACTGCATTCACCGAACATCGGGACTCTTCAAGAGCTGGTGCTGGAGAACGGCGGGAATGTGCAGGAAGAGCTCGAGTATAACGGATGCGGCGGCTACCTTAAATTTTATACGCCTGACGGCCACTATATTTGGGTGAACCAGGACCGTAGGTATTGCGAGTATTGACAAGGAGGATGAACGGATGGGTCGGCAAGCGGATTCTGCGCAGCCGGGTAAGCGAATATACCCGCGGAGATTCCCGAACAATTACAAGCCTCAGCGGGTGCCGGATGCATTCAAGGTCTATGCGGTAAGAACGAACAATCGAATGAGAGGAGCGCAAGAGATGGAGCCTATAGCGAGCCCGGTCAATAATGCGGTGGAAAGCGCCTTCGTTCATGTAACCGACCTTCGCCGCGCTGCCGAGTGGTACAGCATGGTCATGGGACTTCCCGTCCTGGAGGAGCGGCTAAACGGCGGGAATGTCTATTGGTTGAAGCTTCAAGGTGGCACCGGCATCATTCTGGATGATAACAGCGGCAACGCAGCGGACACCCCTCGCGTTCGATTCATGTACCGGACCGACGATATCGACGCATCGTACCGGTATGTTCATCGTCTGGGCATCCGGCCGTTATATCCGATCGAACGGCCTCATCCCGGCCTGGCTTTCTTCATGTTTACCGATCCGGATGGCAATTCGATCATGGTTACGCAGTCGGATCATGTGTCGGATGTTGTAGAACGGCAGGCTGACACGGCTAGTCCGATCATGAATCGAATCGGCGGAATATTCCTGAACGTCACGGACATGAACCGGGCTGCCCGTTTCCATAGCGAAATATTGGGCCTGCCCTATCGCGAAGTCGGGACGGGTGAGGAACATTCCATCTATGATCTGACAATGATGAGCGGGTCCGGCGTACTGCTCGATAACAATCGTTACCGGAACGGCGATGACTACGAATCCCTGTTCATGCTGGTTACGCCTGATGTGGAGGGCTCTAGAGCCTATTTGGAATCGAACGGGATCCCCGTCTTCACCGACATCGAGCGGCATGGTGAAGCGCTCGCGTTCTTCACGGTCAAGGATCCGGACGGCAATGTCATCATGATATGCTCCGAGATGGATTAACGGAATGAACCCTTACGAAGGCTGCCGATCGATTCGGCAGCCTTTGCTTGTGTACGCGGTATGCGGCCGCACATTCAGCGAACCTTCAGCTAACGCTCAACTAATCATCAGCCCCGCCTAAGAGTGGCTTCAGCATAAGCGCCTATACTCTTCATTGTAAGACACATCCTTATGGCAAAGGAGCTACGAACATGAACGACATGCGTAGAAGGATCATGACTGGCGCAGTAGCAGCAACACTCATTCTCGGCGGCGCAGGTTACTTGCAGACGCAGGCATTCGCTGCGGCAGACGCTTCCTCCCCCGCTCCATCCGCAGAAGCAGGAGCAGGAGCAGCCGACGCTCGGGCAGCCCACGAAGGCCGAGGCTTCGGACATCGCGGCGGCATGAAGGGCGGTCTGATCGATTCTACAGCTGATCTGCTGGGCGTAGAATCCAGCACGATCAAGACGCAGTTGCAAGCCGGCCGGACGTTCGCTGAGATTGCGGAAGCTGCAGGCCTCAGTAAAGCCGATTATCTGGCTAAGCTGATCGCGGCCGAGACTGCGAAGATCGATGAGAAGTTAGCCGCAGGCGGCATCACGGCAGAGCAAGCAGACGCCAAGAAGGACTCTCTAACAGAGAATCTCACGCAAGCGATCGAGATGAACAGGCCTGCGTTCGGAGGACGCGGTCATGGGCGGGAAGACCACCGCGGGTTCGGCGGGTTCGGCGGGTTCGGCAGCCCGGAAGAGATGGCAGAGGCGATCGGCGTTACGGAAGACGAGCTGAAGGCAGCGTTGGAGTCCGGCCGATCGTTGGCTGAGCTTGCAGCAGCAGAGGGCATCAGCGAAGCGGACTTGATCGCGAAGCTGAAGGACGCGATGACGGACGAGCTCAAGAGCTTCGTGAACGAGAAGCGACCCGCGAAGCCTGCCGTTGACGCCGGTGCTGCCGAAGCCGCCGAGACAGGCACTTCGGCTTAACTCGCAGCTATCCGGCCAACAACAAGACTCCCGAGCGGCTAATGCGCCCGGGAGTCTTGTTCTGTTTCCTATATCGATCCTATTCGCTCAGGAAGTCCTTGAGCCGCTTGCTCCGGCTCGGATGCCGCAGCTTGCGCAACGCTTTCGCTTCGATCTGACGGATCCGTTCGCGCGTTACGCCGAACAGCTTGCCGACGTCCTCCAGCGTGCGCGACTTGCCGTCCGTCAAGCCGAACCGCAGACGCAGCACGTTCTCCTCGCGCTCCGTCAACGTGTCCAGCACGTCCTCCAACTGCTCGCGAAGCATGGCATATGCCGCAGCATCGTCCGGCGCAGGCGCATCGTGGTCCTCGATGAAGTCGCCCAGGTTCGAGTCATGCTCCTCCCCGATCGGCGTCTCGAGCGATACCGGCTCCTGTGCCGCCTTCATGATCTCGCGCACCTTCTCGATGCTAAGCTCCATCGCTTCCGCAACCTCTTCGATCGACGGCTCGCGGCCCAGCTCCTGCACCAGGTTGCGGGAAACCCTATTCAGCTTATTGATCGTCTCAACCATATGTACCGGCACCCGAATGGTCCTCGCTTGATCGGCGATCGCGCGGGTAATCGCCTGCCGAATCCACCACGTGGCATATGTACTGAACTTGAAGCCCTTCGTGTAGTCGAATTTCTCGACCGCCTTGATCAAGCCCATATTGCCCTCCTGAATCAGGTCCAGGAACATCATGCCGCGGCCCATGTAGCGTCTGGCAATACTGACGACAAGACGCAGGTTCGCTTCCGCCAATGCGCGCTTGGCAGCCTCGTCCCCCTCTTGGATTCGGGTCGCCAATGTGATCTCGTCCTCCGCCGACAATAACGGGACATTGCCAATTTCCTTCAAGTACATGCGTACCGGATCATCGAGCTTAAGGCCCGGCGGCAGCAGCCATCGATCCTCGTTCGCAGTCATATCGTCCTCGCCGCCTTGGCGTGCGATGGCGTCGTTGACCATATGTTGAACCGTAATGTCGGTGCGATCGTCCATTGTGCGTCCCCTCCTTGTTCGTCACTTTCCGCTTGACTCCGCAAAAATGCTATGCTATAGTATATTTGGGATTCACTAAGAATAGACCGATAGCTATTGTATCATATTTTCTGCTTCTAATACAAGATAATTCTGCAGATAAGAGCGAAAACCTTCGACAATGTCGAAGGTTTTTTAATTTTTTTCACAGTCGGCAGCACTTCGAGCGCGATTGTCGGATAACGACTTAGGACGCTTGATTCAGAAGCGCCGCACACGCGATAATGGAAAGAACTACAGAAGGAGGCTCGCATGAATGGATTTCACATTAGACCGCATCGAGAACAAGATCGAATTGCTGGAAGCGCGCGACATGGCGACGCTGGAACGCCGGATCGCCGAGCAGATCGACATGAACAAGGCACTCCTGCTGGACGTCCACTCCGTGTCGCATCAAGTCGTGTTCGATCCGAAACGGGAAGCCATGCTGTACACCGCCATCATCCACTTCAAGGCGAAGCTTAATTAACGGCATCCTTCCGTACACATAACCTTGACCCAACCGGCCTCCGGAATCAACCGCCTGCCGCCTGCGCGTCTTGCCCGCCCTCCGAGCCGATCGAAAGCGCCGCACCCCGCCTCTCGTACGCCAGTATCGCGCCGTACCAGGCGTAGATCAGGAACGGAATCGGGAACAGGTACTTGGTGAACGGCCCGTACGGCACGAATACGAAGATGACGAGCACGAGATTGACGATCGCCGGCCACTTGGACAAGATCCTCGCCCTCAGCATCGAGATGCCCATCAGCAGCTGTCCGAACAAGATGAGCGGCATCAAGAGGAACATGAGGATCATGCCCGGCCCATCATGCATCTGCATATTCATGGCGAGGTCGCTCGCCGCCTGCAGCTGCTCTTCTGTCTGCACGTCGCCGAAGATATACGGATACGTATGGATTTGCAGCACGGAATGGTTATTATCGATGAAGAAGAACAGGACCAGCAGCACGTAGCTCAGCCATCCCCACCACCTCATGCCCTCTGCCTGCCTCAAGTACAACCCCGCGAAGCCCATCACGAACATCGCGCAGGATGCGAACAATCCGACATGCGTCCACACCGCCACATCCACGAAGTAATCCATCTGCCCCATTCCGGCCGGTACATCCTCCAGATGAACGTATTGCACGAACGTCATGATCAGACCCGACAGCATAAGCATCCATCCGCAGAAGCGAAAAAATCCTTCCGGTACTCCCACACTTTTCACCACGATTGATACGCCCTTTCGCCCTTGGATTATCTTTCATGAGCCATCGTATTCGGGGCAGCGTCCCGCCCGCAAGGCCGCCGATCCCGACCCGTTCGGGATTCGCTTCGGGATTCGCGAATTCGCGGAACCGGCAGCGGTTCTCCTGTGCTATACTGATCTCAAAATTGACCGATTCGAGGCGTCGCCCGTTGATCAAACTATACATCCTCCACCCGCTATGGTGGGCTGCCGCACTCCTGTCATTGATCGTGTCGGCCTACAGCCACTACCTTGGCCTCGATGCGTACAGCCAGCCCTGCAGCGGAAGCTCCTGCACGAGCATGTTCCATATGGACACGACCCAGACGAAGCAGCTCGGCGCCTTCGGCTTCAGCCCGGAGCTGTACGGCGGCCTCACCGTCCTGCTGCTGGCGATCCAGAACTTGGCCTCGTGGGCCGTAGGCGGGCTGCTATATCTGTACGGCCGCCGGGATCCGGCATGCGTCGTCGCTTCGCTCCTCTTGATCGTGACCGGCACGATCTTCAGCGCGGACGACAGCTTGTTCGCTGCCGAGGGGCTGATTCTCGAGCTGTTCTACCTCTTGAATGCAGCCGGATCGACCTATGTGGCCTTTCTCTTCCTGATTCCTCATGGCCGTTTCGTCCCGCGGATCATGGCGATTCCGGCATGCCTGTGGATCGGCTTGCTTGCCATCGGCATTCTGCTCCCCGAATCGCTGCTCGGAATCTTGCATTGGCCGCCCGAAGCCCGCTATGCCTACCTGACGGCGATGCATGTCCTCGTGCTCGCCGCACAGGCTTACCGCTACACGAAAGAGGTATCGGATGAACGCAGGCGACAGATCAAGTGGTTCCTATGGGGATTTGGCCTTTATATGCTAGGCGGCTCGCTCAGTTGGTTCACCCCCTTCTTGACGAACGGCGTGCTGAAGCTCCTCATGCAGCTGACGCTGTATGCCGGACTCGTGCTGGTGCCCTTCTCGATCGGCATCATGATGCTGGAGAGCCGGCTGCGCCATAAGCCCGTGTCGTATAACAGACTGCTTGTCTACATCGTTCTGAGCGGAACGGCCATCGTCTGCTACGCCATGCTGACAGGCGCAATCGCGCTCATCCTGCAGGATTCGACCGGCGGCGTCGCGATGCTGTTGGCTACGGGTCTCATCGCGGTCATCTTCCATCCGCTGCGAGAGCGGGTACAGCGAGCGGTCAACCGGCTCGTCTTCGGCGAACGCGAAGACCCTTATCGTCTCCTGTCCGGCTTAACGGAGAAGTTGGAGCGCGCGCTCACCCATCGCGCGTTGCTGCCTGTCATCGTCGAGACGGCAGCGGTTGCGCTGCGCAGTCCCTATGTCGCCATCGAGGTGCATGAGGAGGATCATGACGAAGACGGCGGGCATCTGCGGCGGATCGCGGCTTACGGAACGCCGGATTCCAGCGTCAGCAGGCTGCCTCTCAACGTGCAGGGCGAGTACGTCGGAGAGCTCGTGATCGGCATCGAACGGTTGGAACAGAAGCTCCCGCCGGGCAGTGAACGCATGCTCGCCGATCTGCTGCGGCAGATCAGCATTGCCGTGCAGACGCATCAACTCACGGACGAGCTCCGCCGCTCGCGGGAGCGTCTCGTCATTGCGCGCGAAGAGGAACGCAGGCGGATGCGCCGCGATCTGCATGACGGGCTCGGCTCCAGCCTGGCCAGCATGACGTTGCGCATCGACGATGCCCTCCAGAGCTTCGACGCGGACAGGGAGCGGTCCAAGCAGTCCATCGAGACCGTACAGACGCAGATGCGGAGCGCGATCGCCGATATACGCCGCCTCGTCTATCGGCTGCGGCCGCCGACGCTGGACGAATTCGGACTGGTCTACGCGCTGCGGGAGCTCGCCGAGCAGCAGCAGACCCATGGCATGCAGGTTGCCTTCGAAGGCGCGAACAGTCTGCCTTCGCTGCCGGCAGCCGTCGAGGTCGCGGTCTACCGAATCGCGCAGGAGGCGCTGACCAATGCGCTGCGGCACGCCGCGGCAGCGGCCTGCACGATACAACTGGCGGTCGATGATCAGCAATTATCGATGCGAATCGCCGACAACGGACTCGGGATGCCTGCTCCCGTCACGCCCGGCGTCGGCCTGCGCTCCATGAAGGAGCGTGCCGAAGAGCTTGGCGGCTCCTGCGTCCTGACGTCCGAGCCGGGTCAAGGCACGGTCATTCGAATCATGCTTCCGCTCTAAGGCACCGCTAATCATGAGGAGGGATAGGAGATGGAGAAAGATAAGCTGCGTATCGTGCTCGCCGACGATCACCCGATGTTCCTGGACGGTCTGACGGCCGCATTGCGGGATGTCGCGGCGTACGAGGTCATCGGACATGCGGCCGACGGCGACGCGGCAGTCCGGTTGGCTGAGGAACTGCAGCCCGATGTCGTGCTGATGGACGTGAACATGCCCGGCATGAACGGCATTGAAGCGACGCGCGAGATCGTGCGCACGAGTCCGCATATCGGGGTGCTGATGCTCACGATGTTCGAGGATGACGCATCCGTCTTCGCTGCCATGCGCGCCGGTGCCCGAGGCTACCTGCTCAAAGGCGCGCATAAGGACGAGATCGTGCGCGCCGTGCAAGTCGTCAGCGACGGAGAGGCAATATTCAGCGGCTCGATCGCGCGGAAGATGATGTATTATTTCGAGACGATGGAAGCGCGCGCCGCCGCGATCCCCCTCTTCCCCGTACTCACAGACCGCGAGCGCGAAGTGCTGACATGGATCGCGGGCGAACACGGCAATGCGCAGATCGCGCAGAAGCTGGGACTAACCATGAAGACGGTGCGCAATCACGTCTCGAACATCCTGAACAAGCTGCAGGTCGTCGACCGCGCGCAGGCCATCCTGTTGGCCCGCGAGGCCGGATTGGGCAAGGACGGCCGCTAGACAACTGAAATAATCGTTGACAGCGTTCTCACGCGAATGGTAATATCTTCTTCCTTTCACATCGACAGCGGCTGCAAGTCTTGCACCGCGGAAATCGGAGGAGCTCCTTCACGTGATCACTGTCAACGGTCTCAACAAAACGTTCCGAGTGGCGAAGCGTTCGACCGGCTTGCGCCACGCAGTCAAAGCCTTATTCCATCGGGAATACACGACGGTCGAAGCGCTCCGCGACATCTCCTTCTCCATTGCGCCCGGCGAAATCGTCGGCTACATCGGCCCGAACGGGGCAGGCAAATCCACGACGATCAAGGTCATGAGCGGCATTCTCGTCCCGGACAGCGGAACCGTCCGGATCCACGGGTATACCCCTTGGCTCGAACGCGTCCCGTTCGTCAAGCATATCGGCGTCGTCTTCGGCCAGCGCTCCCAGCTCTGGTGGGATGTCCCGGTCATGGACTCGTTCGAGCTCTTGCGGGATATCTACAAGGTGCCGGAAGCCGAGTATCGCGCCACGCTCAGCCTGCTGGTCGAGACACTCGACCTAGCCGACATCGTCCATATGCCGGTAAGGCAGCTCAGCCTCGGCCAGCGCATGCGCTGCGAGATCGCCGCTTCGCTTCTGCACAGCCCCAGCATCCTATTCCTCGACGAACCGACGATCGGGCTCGATGCCGTATCGAAAATCGCGGTCAGGCAGTTCATCCAGACGATCAACCGGGAGCGCGGCGTAACCGTCATCCTGACGACGCATGACATGCATGACATCGAGGCGCTCGCGCAGCGCATCCTGCTCATCGGCAAGGGCAGCCTGCTCTACGACGGCAGTCTGGAGCAGATGCGCAGCCGTTTCGCCGGCCGCAAGTCGATCACGGTCGATTATCGCAGCACGGATGCCGCGCCGCCTGATCTGCCGGGTGTCGATATCCTGTCCTGGTCGCGGGAGCGTGCCGTCCTCGGCCTTGATCCCGAGGCAGCCGTCCCGATGGCCGACATCCTGGCGCGCTTGTCCCAGCATGTGGAGCTCGTCGATCTGGCCGTCTCATCGCAGCCGATCGAGGACATTATCGTCCAGCTCTACAAGGAGTATCGGATCTCATGAGGACCTACGTATCGGTGTTCAAGCTGCGCATGTCGAACATGCTCCAATACCGTGCCGCCGCGCTGGCGGGCATCGCCACGCAATTTTTCTTCGGCTTCGTGTTCATCATGGTCTTCGAAGCCTTCTATACGCATGCGCTCGTCGATCCGCCGATGTCGCTCCAGCAGTTGATCACGTACGTGTGGCTGCAGCAAGCTTTTCTCGCGTTCATCATGCTCTGGTTCCGCGATAACGAGCTGTTCCAGCTCATTACGTCCGGCAACATCGCCTACGAGCTCTGCAGACCGAGCGATCTGTACGGCTTCTGGTACGCGAAGCTGCTGGCGCAGCGCCTAGCCAGCGCCGCGATGCGCTGCCTGCCGATTCTCGTCATCGCCTGTTTCATGCCCCAGCCCTATCGGATGTCGCTGCCGCCGGATCCGTTGACCGCCTTGCTATTCGCGGCGACGCTGCTGCTCGGGCTGCTGCTCTTGGTCGCGATCTCGATGCTGATCTACATCTCCGTCTTCGTGACCATGTCGCCGACCGGCTCGCTCATCCTATTCAGCATCACCGGCGAATTCCTGGCCGGCATGACGATTCCGATCCCGCTAATGCCGAGTTGGGCGCAGGATATCGTATACTTGCTGCCCTTCTGGCTGACGGCCGACCTGCCGTTCCGCGTGTACACGGCGCACATCGGCAACGCCGAGGCATTGCGGTTGATCGGCGTCCAAGCGGCATGGCTGATTGCCGTCGTCGCCGTAGGCAGATTCGCGATGCGGCGTGCCATGCGGCGCGTCGTCGTGCAGGGAGGTTAGGCGGATGAAGCTCTACTGTCGCTATCTCGTCATGCTGCTGAAGTGCCAGCTGCAATACCGTACTTCGTTCCTGCTGCTGACGCTCGGTCAATTCATAACGCCGTTCGCGATGTTCGCGGGACTCTACTTCCTGTTCGAGCGGTTCGGACAGCTGCGCGGATGGGACTTCTACGAGGTCGCGCTTTGCTTCGGCGTCATCCATATGGCGTTCGCGATCGCGGAATGCTTCGCGCGCGGCTTCGATTCGTTCTCCGCGCTCGTCGTCCGCGGCGACTTCGACCGGCTGCTCGTCAGGCCGCGCGGCACGGTCGTGCAGGTACTCGGCTCCGCGTTCGAATTCACTCGCATCGGCCGGCTCC